>CAYFZZ010000029.1:0-8244 GCA_964347545.1 uncultured Planctomycetaceae bacterium
GAGCCCAAAATCAAGTTTTACTCGTTCGTCTATCACCCGCCCGAAGACGGCAGCGACCTGGCGGCGGTCAAAACCATGCTGAACAACCGCTTGCTGGCCCTGGAACACGACCTGAAACAATTCGCCACCGCGTAAGGGCCGCCATCTTGGTATGGCCTACCGAGGCGTGCCGCCCTGGATTGCGCCATTTCGCAGGCCACCGAGCATCTCCTCGTCAGCCGAGCAAGAATCGCTGGACCATCGTCAGTGGCGATTACCGGCAGATGGCCCATACGAAATCCCTGGGGGGTAGTGGATTTACCCGAGTGAACCGAGGCTGACTGGACATGGACGATCTTTGCGGAACCAGGGGTTGTCAAAATCGATCTTCAACCGTACGCTAAGGGAGTTGCCGAGGCGATAATTCGACAACTTTTTTCATCGACTTGCCATGGCACGCTGGCTCCGGCTCTTGCTCGCCGGCCTCATCATCTTGGGGCTTTTTCCCACCCGCAGGCTTGACGGGGGCTGAGGTGCGGTCCGCTGCGGGCCCGGGCGGACCCCCCTCACCACTTATCGGGTACGACACCCCGTGGGGGTCCCCAATCCTTCTGCGGCCGTTTCCACTGCCCAGCGGCTCTTGAGGAAGTATATGAGCGAAACGGAACGACTCCAGGCGGCAGATCAAGCCGCGCGACAAGGAGACATGAAGCGGGCGATTCACATTTACAACAAACTGGCTCTGACGAAACCCGAGACCAACGTCACCCGCGCCGCAAGGCACCGTCTCCAAATCTTGCCAGATCTCGCTCGCAAACGCCTGGCCGAAATCGACAGTTCACTTCCTGGCAACAATCAGGCGACGTCAACTGCCGATGTCTTACGTGCCGCTGCGGGCGATGCCGAGGCGATCCAGTGGAAGGAAACAGTACTCGCGGCGTTCAAAGACTATGCGCGGTTGAAAAGCCAATGCGAAAAACTGCGCGAGGTCAGCGGCGAAATCACGCGGCATGTCGCCCGGCAGCAACAGCGACTGAAGTACCGTTTGGTCTTGAATGAGGCGGAGATCCGCGAACTGGTGGACATCGGCCGCGAACATGAGCTTCAATCCCAGCAGTGTTGTGCCTTTCTCGCTTTTGAAGAAGCAATTAAATCGTGGCCCTCTCCTTCCGGTCAGCTGGCTTATGATCGCTTGGCGGAGATGCAGCGAGCCCCGGAAATCGTAGCGGCTGCCAAAGCGTGCGAAGAGCTGCAATGGTGCCACAAAACATATCGCCGCGCCGAACGGTTGGCAGATCCAAAACCAGAGAAAGCGCTCGATCTCTTCCGTCAAATCATGGACCGAGCCCCAAGGGACAGCAAGATTTTCGAAGAAGCCCGCGATCAAGTGCGGCAGTTGCGGCGGCAGTTGGGCTAGACAGACACCAAGACGGCCGCCCACCTGCTGAAATCCCCGCTAAAACCCCCCTGTCGCTGAGGGGTGGTAAAATCGTAGAGACCCGTCCGCATGGGCGACAGCGATGCCACGTTCGCTGGTGGCAACCATATCCCGCGGTTCGGCTTCATCGCCCGTCGTCAGAGCGAACATGTGTTGGGCTGCAGGATCCCAAGCGTCGACGCCGTGACTGCCAGACGGAGTACGATAAAGCGGGATCCCGATCAACTTGCTGTCGCTGCCCGGCGATTCGCGCGAGAACACCAACTTTTTATAGACATAAAAGTCGCCCGCCACAGCGGGTCTCAGTTTTTGACGCACCCGCCATTGGAAACTGCTCGCATCCAAGAGCACCAGCGGGCCAGCCAACGTCGACACGGCCAGCCAATTTCCATCGGACGAAAAGGCGAGGCTGCCCGGACTTGCGGGGATCTTTTCCATCTCCCGCAGCACCTCCGGGCGGAGTTGCCCATTCGTCAAATTCATCACCCCCAAACTCGGGGGCTTCGGCAACCGCTGGGCCATCTCCGCCTTCTCCAGCTGCTCGGCCATCAAAGGACTTAGCACCGCCAGCGGCTCGGTCGGCGAACAGGCCATGAATAACACAGGACGACCATAGCCCCAGTGGCGAATCTTTCCCGTCCGCGGGTCAACCAACGCCACCTTGTCATCGTAGGCCGTAACTATTGCGGTTCCGTCGAAAATAAAATTTACGTAGTCCGTATCAAACTCTTTGATCTTCAGCGTGATTTCCTGAACTCGATCGCCACTGGCTGTCTCCCAAACTTCCAGCACGTTGTCTCGCTTCAAGACCATCAGCTGCCCATCGGGCGAGAAGGCGAGTTGCATGACGGCAGGAAGTTTAGAAGTCAACCCCGTTTGCCACCCCAGTCGCTCGGCGCCGTCAGCCAAATCCCACAGGCGGATGTGGCCATCCTCATGCAAAGTTGCCAACCCTTGTCCGTCCCGCGTTACCGCCAACCGGTGAATCCCGCTGGCTTTGTGAAGGGGAGATAGCTCTTCTACGGCTGGTTTCGCTACGGTTTCTGGCCCTTCGATCACCACGACAGGTTCGGAGGGCGGGCGAACCTCTGGTTTTTCCGGACGGACGTCGATGAACTCGGCTGGAACATCCTTCGGTTTCTCCCTTACTTCCGTCGCGGGAACCGTCTCTTTTTCTGCAACCGTCAGGGATAACGACGAGATGAATTGCATGCCGAAATGGATCGCGGCCACAACCGCCGTCAGGCCAACCACGCCGCCAATCAGCACCGGGAGGAATCTTGACCACTCAATCGACACCCCCGGCTTGCGCCGTCCTTTTAACGGGTCTTTCATCTGGTCCTCGCCCAAGAAAAAAAGAAAATCGGGGCAAAGTCCCCATGCCTCAGAATGCAGACATTCGTCAACGAGTCGCGAGACCGTGGGCCAGTCGCTCTTCTTCCAAGGCCACGTTCGCACCAACGCATCACGCTGCAAATCATCCTACGTTGCAGATTTGCTCGCAGCCATACCCGTCAAAACACCAGCTCGGTAACCACATCGCAAAGTGCCCCACCGCCTTTTCGGCGGCAGGCGGTCGGGAGATGATGCGGAAAGAAACCGCCATCCGTCGCTCGACAAGGCAACCGCTAAAACAAGTTTTATGCCCTGTGCCATCTTCCGCCCCCTAAGCCGCAGCAACCTCCCATGGCTAAAAATTTGAACAACACCTTGCTGGCCCTGGAACACGACCTGAAACAATTCGCCACCGCCTGAAGTGTCAGGGTTGCCCTGCGCAAGAGCTGGCTGGGGCCGAGCCCGGGTTCGAGCAAGGCGGTCCTCGAGGGGCGACCTCTCCTGCCACGCCGGGCCCCCTCACCCTGGCCCTCTCCCCCGTCCCGACGCAGTCGGGACGGTGCAGAGGGTACCGCAGGCGTGGGTGGCCAGGAGGTTTCACGTAGGCTGGGGTGGGGAGGGGGTGTCACGGTAGTACCCCCCAACCGCCGCCGGCTGAACGTTTTCCCAGTCCCCTCTCCCCCGCCGTCCCGGCCCTGCCGGGATGGTGGGGGAGAGGGTTCGGGTGAGGGGGCCTTCCGGCAGGGACCTGAACCACGACGTGGCGTCCCCTCGGTCGGGAAGTTCAGCGGGCCCTCCCCCGGCGACCTCCCCTGCCACGCCAAGCCCACTCAACCTGGCCCCGGGGATTCGGGTCCGCGGGAACTGCTGCGGACGGACAGCCGGCGGCGGTCGATCAGCCGTTTGAGGTATTGATCCGCGATCACGCCCCCCAGCAGGACCAGCCCCACGATCACGAATTCCAGGGTATCGGAAATTCCCAGCAGCAGGATCGAGTTCTTCAAGGTCTGCATGACCGCCGTGCCGATCACCACTCCCAAAATCCCCCCCTCGCCGCCCCGCAACGAGCAGCCGCCCAGGACGGCCGCGGCAATGGCATACAGTTCGAAAAAGTTGCCGAAGGCCGACGGCGAGACGGAATTATTCGAAAGGGCAAACAGCATCCCGCCCACACAGGCCAGCACGGCACAGATCACATAAGCCGCAATGGTCACGGCGTGGGTGTTGATCCCGGAATACCGGGCCGCCGCCTCGTTGTGGCCCACCGCCTGCATGTAGCGGCCCCAAATGGTCTTGTTCAGCAGCAGCGAGGCGAGGACCCCCAGCCCGACCAGGATAAAAAACGGATAGGGCACCGCCACCGGCTCGCCCTGCCACGCGAACCCCAGATTTAACTTCCCCACCGCCAGCCGCTGCAGAGAATCGGCATACTCGGTCTTGAAACCCTGCACCTGGTCGTTGGTCAGCCAGCGGGCAATGCCTCGGTAGATCAACAACCCGCACAAGGTCACCACAAACGGCTGCAACGAGACCTTGGTGATTAGCAGCCCGTGGATCAGGCCCAGGACCAGGCCGACCAGCAGCACGGTGGCGATGGCCAGGGGGACGGACATCCGCTGGCGACGGGCCAGCGGAATGGCCAGCCACCGCTGGTCCAGCTGCGATGCCAGTTCGTCCCCCAACTGGACCACGGTCGTCGCGCCGTGGACCGTGACCGCGGTCACCACCAGGTCCTGCCGGCCGGCTTGCGGATCCAGCAGCACCAGTTTGTCGCGCGGTTTGAGGTGGGGATGAGCACCCTGGAGGGTGACCGCCGGGGGCTGGTCCGTCTGGGCGTCCCCGCGATCGACCGCCACCAGGGGGAAGACCCGGGCGATGAAGCCTGCCGTATCGTCGCGGGTCAGCGGCTGGTCGACTCGGATCGCCGTCGCCGGCACCGCGGCACGCCCCTGGTGCGGATAGTGGATCGGCTCGACCGCAGTCACGCTCAGCAACGCGTTGCGGGCTCGCCGCCCCCCTTCGTACCGAATTTGCTGCCCCGGGACAAAGGTGTCTACCTTGCCAGGCAGGACGATGGTTTGCTGTTGAGCCTGAACGGCCAGCACTCGCTGGATGTCGAACGGCTGGTAATCGACCTGCAACAAGAGGGCCAGCAAACTGGCACTCAGACAAACCATCGAACCGATCGAGAGGTCGATCCCGGCCGTGATAATCACGAAGGCCACGCCGATCCCCAGGATCCCGTACAAGGCGGTCCGCCGCATGAGGTTTTCCAGGTTTCCGCCCTTGAGGAATGTGTCGGGCACGGCGACGGCCAGGAAGACCCACAGACTGATCAGCAGGACGAGAATGCCGATAATTTTCGGGTTGATCCAACGCATGGT
Source organism: uncultured Planctomycetaceae bacterium (assembly GCA_964347545.1). Lineage (GTDB taxonomy): Bacteria > Planctomycetota > Planctomycetia > Pirellulales > UBA7805 > CS4-C045. Next base: position 5,137 of record CAYFZZ010000029.1, read on the forward strand.
TTGCTGGGGGCGGATCAGGCCGCCCGCGTCCCCCCAGTGGCCAGTTGCATGATCGCCTCTTCGCTGAGCTGCTCTCGAGCCAGTTCGCCGGTGATCTGGCCTTCGTGCATGACCAGCACCCGGTCGCTCATCCCCAGGATCTCTTCCATCTCACTGGACACAAACAGAATGGCGATTCCCTGTTCCGCCAATGCTTCCATCAGCCGATAGATTTCTTCCTTGGCACCCACGTCAATTCCCCGCGTCGGTTCGTCCAGCAGCAACACCTGGGGGGCCAGGGAGAGCCATTTGCCCAGGACGACCTTCTGTTGATTTCCGCCCGAGAGGCACTGGACGACCTGGTCCAGCGAGGGGGTTTTCGTCGCCAGGCGGCGGACCATCTGTTCGGCCAGCCGGGCTTCCTCGGCCTGGTTCACCCACGTGCCCAGCCGGGCCTGCTGGCGGAGGCTGGCCAGGCTGGTGTTCTGCCGGACGGTCATTTCCACGACCAGCCCGTGTTGCTGGCGGTCTTCGGGGACGAGGGCCAGGCCTTTGCGGATCGCGGCCAGCGGACTTTTCAAGTTCAGGGCGCGACCCTGGACGCGGACCGAGCCAGCCAGGGGCTGATCGATGCCGAACAGGGTGCGGACCATTTCCGTGCGTCCCGCGCCGACCAGCCCGGCCACGCCCACAATTTCGCCGGCCCGCACCTGAAAGCTCAACCGATGCTGCGGCCAGGCCGGGGTCACCAGCCCGGCAACCTCCAGGCAGGTGTCACCGATCGGGTGGGGTCGTCGGGCATAGAACTGGGAGACATCGCGGCCGACCATCAATCGCACCATGGCATCGTGACTGATCTGCTGGCGGCTCAACTCCCCCGCTCGCTGACCGTCCCGCAGCACGACCACGCGGTCGGCCAATTCCTGGACCTCGCCCAGGCGATGAGAAATGTAAATCACGCTCACCCCCCGAGCTCGCAGTTCGCGAACCACCTGGAACAAGGTAGCGGTTTCGCCGGCCGAGAGGCTGGAGGTCGGTTCGTCCATGATCAGGACCCGCGCATCGACCGAGAGGGCTTTGGCGATTTCCACCAGTTGCTGTTGGCCGATGGGCAGATCGCCCACGATCGTGGCGGGGGAAACGGCCAGGCCGATCTTTTCCAGATAGTGTCGAGCCTGGTGGTGGATGGTCGTCTTATCGATCCAGCCCATCCGCCGCGGCTCGCGCCCCAGAAAAATATTGGCACCCACGTCCAGGTTGCCGGCCAGGTTCAGCTCCTGATGAATCAGGGCGATGCCATGTTCCAGCCCCTGGTGCACCGAATCGATGCCGACCTGCCGGCCGTCGATCAGGATCAGGCCGCGGTCGGCCCGCTGGACCCCCGCCAGGATTTTCATCAGCGTGCTCTTCCCCGCTCCGTTTTCACCGATCAGGGCCAGCACTTCGCCACGGTCAAGCGTGAAATGGACGTTGTCCAGCGCGCGGACGCCGGGAAAGCGTTTACTGACGCCGCGGAGTTCCAGCAGCGGTGCGGGCGGCTTGGCGGGGATAGAACGACTCACAAACGGGGCCTTGCGACGGTTGAATCCAGCGGTCGCGGAAGTCAGCACCAGGCCGATCAGCCCCCCCGCTTGGCGCGGAGGTCCGCCCAGAATTCGTCGACGTTCTCCTGAGTGATCTTGCGGGGGGGGATATCGACGTACTTGTCGGCCGGAATCGCCGCGGGACCCTCCTGCAGGTAGGCCAGCAGCTTTTCCACCGAACGGTAGCCGTACTGATAAGGATCCTGCACGACGGTGCCGGTACAGTGGCCGTCTTTGATGGCCTGCAGGGTGAGGTCGTTTTCGTCGAAGCCGATGATCTTGACCTGGCCCAGCTTGCCGGCCTGGCTCAGCGCCTGGTAGATGGCGGGCGGGTTGTACTCGAACAGGCCCACCATGGCATTCATTTCCGGGTAGGTGTTGATGGCGTCGGCCGCTTTTTCCTGAGCCACTTCGTGCTTGCCCTGGTCGGTCAGCGTTCCCAGGATGGTGTACTTTTCTCCCTCGATTTTCTGATCCACCGGATCGAAACGGCCGCGATCGGGGGGTCGATCCAGCAGTTCGTCGATCACACCCTGACGACGGTACTTGGAATTATTCTGCTCCAGCCGTCCGATAAAAATCATGACCTGGCCCCCCTCGGGCAGCGCCTGTTTGACCAGTTCGCCGCACATGCGGCCCGCCTTGTAGTTGTCCATGCCGATGTACATCAGGCGGTCGCATTGAGGAGCGTCCGAGTCGTGCGTGATCAGCGGCACGCTTTGGGCCACGCGGTTCAGGAATTCGGTCTGGTTCTCGGCATCCAAAGGGCTGATTGCAATTGCATCTATGCCGGCCGTCAGCAGATCCTCCACAATCCGTTTCTGTTCGACCACGGTCGCTTCCGGCGGCATTTTCACTTCGACCTGCACGCCAAAATCTTTGGCCGCATCCTCGCAGCCCGCCTTGGCAATGTTCCAGAAATCGGCGATCTGGTTGGTGACAAAAGCAATCGTCCGCTCCTGCGGCTGTGCCACGTCCGGCCCACCCCCATCCCCCGCTGGTGACGATGTGGGTGCCCCCGTACACCCCCCCTGCCCCGCCGCGATGGCCGCGGCCAGGCAGGCGGCCCACAGCCTGCGGCCTCTGGAGCGTGGGCGAGATGGCTGAACGGACCGGGCCGAGAAGCGATGCATGGCGTGTTCTCCTGAGCAAAAAAAATACGTGGGGGGCTTCAGGCATGGAACCTGGCCGAGGCCGGGGGCCCCGCGGCGGGTGACCGCGGCCCACACTGATTCTAAAAGGAGGACCCAGCCAGCGAAAGGAGACGTCGGGAGCGAGATGCGGGTTGCGGGATGCGGGTTGCGGGATCCGGGCTCCGGGCTCCGGGATGCGGGGTGCGGGATGCGGGATGCGGTGCGGGTCTCGTCATGCGGGGGACGGGCAGGAGTGACCGTCCTACAAGCATCCCCATCCCAACTCAACCGCGGAGCGGTTGCAGCGATTAGCCGGAGGTAAGCGCAGCGGCACCTCCGGATACGCGGCCATCCCCCAAAAATGCATCCCGAAGGGATGCCAGCTAGACGGGATGCGGAATGCGAGGTACGAG
>CAYFZZ010000030.1:0-3305 GCA_964347545.1 uncultured Planctomycetaceae bacterium
ACACTACGCCCACCGCTACCTCACCCGCTCGACCTCCCGCTATGTCTGCGTCAGCCAAGACGTGGCCCACTTCGCCGCGCGTCACATCCGCCTGCCCGCCGACAAGCTGACCGTTATTCCCAACGGCGTCGATGTGGCGAACTACGCCTCTGCCACGCCGATCTCGACAAGCCCCTGGGGGATTCCTGAGGGGCGAAAAGTTTTGTTGTACGTCGGCCGCCTGGACCGGCAGAAGCGGCCCGATCGCCTGGTAGCCGTGATTCAGCAGTTAAAGGATCGGCAGCCCGCCTGCGATTTGATCATCGTGGGATCCGGACCGCTGAGGGGTGGATTGGAAGCGGAAGTGTCCGATGCCGGGCTCACCGACCGCGTCCACTTCGCCGGCTGGCAGCCCGAGGTGGCCCGCTATCTGGCCGCCGCCGATATCCTCCTGATGACCTCCTCCTGGGAGGGGATGCCAAACGTCGTCTTGGAGGCGATGGCGGCCGGTAAACCGGTCGTCTCCTGTGACTGTGAAGGGGTTCGGGAACTGCTGGGCGACGGCGGCCGGGCGCAAATCGTGCCCTGGCAGGACCACGACCCAGCCGGGCTGCGGGCCGCAGAGTTTGCCGCCCGGATCCAGGAAATCGCCGACGACGACCGGCTGGCTGCGGGCCTGGGCCAAGCCAACCAGCAGCGGGCCCGGCGGCAGTTCTCCGTGGAAAACATGGTCGACGCCTACCAGCAGCTCTACCTCGCCCTGCGACCCCCGCCAGACCAGGGCTGAAAGGGGCCCCAGTCGGCCCCCCGGCGATCTGCGCGATCGCCCAGCGGGTGGTGGGCCGGTTACTGAGCTTTTGATCATCACGACCGGTTGCGGGACGGTCGGCTGCCGGTCCCACTGCTTGTGGGTCCGCCCGCTCGCCTGAGCCGTCGAAAGGGGCGCGAAAAAAATTTCATTTTTTTTGGCGGCGACAAGTCTTGGTTTTTTTGCCCTTCGCGACAACGACCCCTAAAAACAAGGGGGAAAACCCGTGTTGACGAACACCGGTTTGAGGGTAAATTTGGGGCTTAGTGGTTGGGAATGGTGAGAAATGGAATTAAAACCACGTTCTGTTCACGGATGGCCAACTCTTGATTGATCCCGATGCCCCTTACCGGCACCTTCACCCGGGCGGTCGACGACAAGCAGCGGATCGCGATCCCCAAAGAGCTGAGGGCCGCCTTGGGCGAGAATCGGGAGGGAATTTTTTACGTGGCGCCAGGCACCGACGGATCGCTGGCCATCTACGAGCAAGATGCCTTCGTTCAGATGGGACAGCGGCTCGCTCACGCCCCGCCCGCCCAGCGGGATGTCCGGGCCTTCGGACGCCTCTTCTACGCCCAGGCTCATCGAGTCGAGCTCGATCGGCAGGGACGGCTACGCATCCCAACCCCCCTGTCAGACTGGGCAGGCCTGGGCAGAGAGGTTGTTTTGGTGGGTGTTGGCGACCACATGGAGCTTTGGGAGCAGCGGCGGTGGGAGAGTTATACCTCTGAGCAGCAAGGGAAATACGACGAACTGGCCGAAGCGGCCTTTGGATACCCCCCCGCCTGACGAAAACCTGGGCCGGGGACCCGCAACGTGGGGGCAGATTTCGTTTTGAACCACACGTCACAAATCGTCCGTCCGAATGTCCGCCGATGTGGCAGGAAGGAGTGTCAGGCAGCGGCCACCTCCTGACACTTGGAAATTCGCTGCCACCCAGAGGGCACGGATGCACCTCGGCGGCGGACTGCGGTGACGCCGCACCCAGCGTCACCGGTACCCCCCCCGACGTGGGGCACATGGATGTGCCCCACGTCGGGCTTTTTTTTGCCCGGGCCCTCTGCCGTGTTGCCCGCCCCCCACGGGGGTGCGCCCCGCCACGGGCTGATCCTTTTCCTGCACCGGTCTTGGCGGGTACATTGACGCTCGCCGGGACCACCACCCGGCAAAGCCTGCCCCGCGTAAGTACCGCCACGGGGACCTGCGCCTGAGGTTTTCTTGAGCGAGCGGGAGGAGTCGACCATGAGCGAAAAATTGCCGCGCCAGCGGATCACCGAGATTATGTCCGCCTACTGGGTTTCTCAGGCGGTCTATGTCGCGGCTCGGCTCGGGATTGCCGATCTGCTGACCGACGGGCCACAGACGGCCGAACAGCTGGCCGTGGCCACCGATACGCACGCCGAATCGCTGTACCGACTGCTGCGTGCCCTGGCCAGCGTCGGGATTTTCGAGGAGGACCCGCAACATCGGTTTGCCCTGACGCCGTTGGCCGATCAATTGCGCAGCGATCGGGAAGGTTCGCAACGCGCCTTCGTGCTGATGATGGGCGAGGAACATTATCAAAGCTGGGGAGACCTGCTGTTCAGCGTGCAAACGGGAGAGATCGCTTTTGATAAGAGCTTTGGCATGCCGATCTTCGACTATCTGTCCAGGCATCCTGACAAGGGCGCGATCTTCGACGAGGCCATGACCGGCATCCACGGTCACGAGACCCAGCAAGTTGTGGAAGCGTATGACTTCAGCGGGATCGTAACCCTGGCGGACATCGGCGGCGGCAATGGGTCCCAGATTGCCGCCATCCTGGAAAGCCATCCAAAGGTGAAAGGCATTTTGTTCGACTTGGCTCCGGTGGTCGAGCGGGCGGGGCCCGTCTTGGAGGCTCAGGGGCTGGCCCCCCGCTGCCAGGCCGTGGCGGGCAACTTTTTCGAGTCGGTGCCCCAGGGTGCCGACGCGTACCTGCTAAGGCACATCATACACGACTGGGACGACGAAAACGCCATTACGATTCTGACCCACTGTCGCGAGGCCATGCATCAGGACAGCCAGTTGCTGGTCATCGAAACCGTGATCCCGCCGGGCAATGAGCCCTGTTTTGGAAAATTCCTCGACCTGACCATGCTGGTGATCCCCGGCGGCAAGGAAAGAACCATCGCCGAATACCGGCAGCTGTTCGAGGAAGCGGGCTTGATATTGACCCAGGTCATCCCGACCAGCGGCGACGTAAGCGTCATCGTAGGCCAACGCCGTTACCCCCAAGAACTCCCCTAACCCCCCCGCCAAAAAAGGACAGGCATCATCACCCCAAAAAGGACACAATGCCAAAAAGGCCAAAAAAGGACAGGCATCATCGCGGGGGCAAGGCCAAAAAAGGACAGGCATCATCGCGGGGGCATCTCAGACACTCACTCAAGAAGCGCCAAAAAAGGACAGGCATCATCGCGGGGGAAGGAAGCGCCAAAAAAGGACAGGCATCATCGTGGGGATGTCCCGGGCGTTATTCAGCAGATTCTGGCGCTCA
>CAYFZZ010000031.1:0-13295 GCA_964347545.1 uncultured Planctomycetaceae bacterium
AATGGTGAAATGTGATTGGTGGTTGGATCCCGCAACCCGCATCCCGCACCCCATCACCCCATCACCCCATCACCCTCTTCCCTCCCTGTCCCGGCGCGCCGGGATTCCCTCTTCCCCACGCTTGGGCCACCGGCGGCTAGCGCCTTGCCGCTCAGGAGGGACGCTTCACTCTTCACTCTTCACTCTCCCCCTCTCCCCGGCCTGCAGCTCGGCCAGGGCCAGCGGAAACCAGGGGGTAAACTGCTGGGGCTCGCGGGCCAGCCACTGGCGGACCTCTTGCGGATCCACCCAGCGGGTTTCGGAAGCTTCTTGCGGATCCACCTGCAGGGGCCCGTTCCACTTGCCCAGGAACACGTGGTCGAACTCATGTTCCACCAGCCCGCTCTGCGGATCCTCCGCTCGGTACAGGAACGTGCCGGCCGCCTGGAGGGGCGGATCGATGCCCAGTTCTTCGCGAACTCGTCGCCCCGCGGCCCGGGCGACCTCTTCCCCCTGGAGGGGGTGGCCACAGCAGGCATTGGTCCACAGCCCGCCGAAGTGGTATTTCCCGGCCGCTCTGCGTTGCAGCAGCATCTGCCCGGCATCGTTGTAGATGAACACGGAAAACGCCCGGTGCAGCTGGCCGCCGTTCTGATGCACGGTCAGCTTCTCGCCGCTGCCGATTTCGGTGTCGTTTTCGTCGACCAGAATCAAAGCTTCCATCGTCGTCGGTCTCTCCTCCGCGGCGGTACCAGATCCTCCTATACTGTAGCCCGGCCCGCGGGCTCGCCCACCCCCGGCGGATGGGAAGGGGTAAGCTGAGCGGCGTGGGGGACAGAGCGGCGATCAGGCGGAGGGGGTTTGTTTGATGAGGATATCCAGAGCGTTGATCAAGCGCCGCAGCTGGCGGTCGGCGATGCCGTACTGGTTGGGGACCACTACCAGCTGTTGCCGGAATTTGTCCTTGTCCCGCTGGAGGAACTGTTCCTTGTGGGCCTCGATCCTGGCTTTCAGGGCCGCGGCCTCGCGTTGCCAGAGCTTGAAATTCTGTTCCAGCCGCTTGACGATGGCCACGGCCATGTCCCGGGTCTCGGCCGGCATCTGATTCTGAAAGATGGTGATCATTTCGGTGACTTTGCCGCGGTGGGCGGCACTCTCGCCAATCAGGTTTTCCAACACGACGAACCGCAACGAGATCACCGCTTCGTTGACGGCCTGCAGAGCGGACAAGACGTTTTGGACCTCGACCGGCTTGGCGCGGCCCGGGGAGGGCTCGCCCGCCGGCTGGTCGTCGGCGAGGGAGGGGGACGGCCTTGCCGGCAAGGGGGCCGGCGGCGGCTTGCGGGTTTGTTCTTCCACCTTTCGCTGCAGGATCTTCAAGATTTGATCGAACGCCTCCAGATGCCGCTCGATCAACTGCCGCTGCTTGTCCCCCGCCGGTGCCTCGCGCAGGGTGCGGCGGTTCTTCATGTCGTACATCTTCCGCACGCCGTCCACCAACTGACAGGCCCGCGGGTACTCGGGCACGGCATCGGCCAGGACCCGCACCGCGTCCAGCAGCGGGTTGGTGTAGGGCCGCCCGCGGCCGATCTCGTGGTGCAGCTCTTGAATTCTCTCCCCCACCGTCGGCATGACCATGTCCTCGTTTCCGTCGGATCGGCCCAGGCGGCACGCCCGCGCGCGATCCGCGGGCGACCCCGCCCAGGGCTGCTGAGTGAAGTTTACAATAAACCGGCAAACCAAGGGAAACCGCAGGCGACATGAGTGCGGTAAAAAACTGTTTCCCCGGGAGCCGGCTGCTGGCCAAGCCGGTGCCTGGCCGGGGGCTCAACCGGACGGCGGCTCACCGGCCGTGACCAGCGGCACGAAGGCGAACCCGCCCAGGTCGTCGATCTCCCAGCGATCGCCCTGCCGCGTGTACCGGTACATCGTCTGGCCGAAGTACAGGTTCCCCAGGGGAATCACAATCCGGCCGCCGTCGGCCACCTGCTGCTGGTAAGCGTCGGGCAGCTGGCGAGCGGCGGCGGTGACGATGATCGCATCGTACGGCTGATGGTCGGCCAGACCCTGCGAACCGTCCCCCAGGACGACCGTCACGTTGTCGTATCCCAGCTGGGCCAACCTCCGCCTGGCCAGTTCGGCCAGCGGCGGGATCCGTTCGACCGTATAGACCTGGCTGGCCAACTGCGAGAGAATGGCGGCCCCATAGCCGGAACCGGTCCCGATCTCCAGCACCTTTTCGCTGCCGGTCAGCCGCGCGGCCTCCACCATGTAGGCCACCGTGTAGGGCTGCGAGATGGTCTGGTCGTAACCGATCGGCTGAGCCGCATCCTGGTGGGCCAGCGGGATCAAGTTGGCCGGCAAAAACCGCTCGCGGGGCACCTCCAACATGGCTTGCAACACCCGCCGGTCCACAATCCCCCGGCGACGCAGCTGGTGTTCCACCATCCAACGCCGCTCTTCCAGAAAAGCATCGGCCGGCTGCTGGCTGCCAAAATCATCCTCTGGCACTTCCACCAATTCGCTGCTCCTTCTTTTTCTTTGCCCACCACGCTGGTCTCGACCCGCCGCCACCGATCCGGCGGCGCGTGCCACCGGACATCCAAGCATGATGCAGAACGCATGCCAAGGGGAAACCACGATCCTGGGCCCTGGCGACGGCCAAGGACTGTGCGGTTGTGTCACAAGTCGATTCGGCCCGCACATTTCCGGGGGGCTTTTCGGTCGGGCTTTCGCCGGATCCGGACCGGCGGGCGGGGGGATGGCGGTTACAGGGACCCCCCCTGTGCCGCGGCTGCACATCGCTGCTCGGCAAACGCCCCCCGCCACCTCGCCATGGCCGCCCATCGGGCATGTCATTTGCTACGCTGTACGGCGAGGCAACCAGGTTATCGTGGCCGGCCGCGTGGGGGACAACATGCGGGTGGCGGGTCCCACACCCGTTTTTGAGGAGCACCATCATGCAAGTTCAAGAATTTCTCAGTCAGCAGAACGTGGCGTTTGAGGCGCTCGAGCACCCGCCGACCTACGACGCTCAACGGATGGCTCAAGCGGTCCACACGCCCGGGCACGAAGTGGCCAAGACGGTCCTCTTACGGGCCGGGGCCAACCAGGCCTATGTGGTCGCGGTCTTGCCGGCCGATCGGCACGTCGATTTTGGCAAAGTCGGCACGGCCTTGGGCTGTGAGGCGGTGGAGTTGGCCAGCGAGCGCGAGCTTGCGGTGCATTGTCCCGATTGCGAAGTGGGCGCGTTGCCGCCCTTCGGATCGCAGTACGGGATGCAGACCCTGGTGGACGCCAGTCTGGCGGAGGACGAGCAGATTGTGTTTGAGGGGAACACGCACCGGGAGGCGATTCGGATGAAGTTCGCCGATTTTCAGGAACTGGAACGGCCGCTGGTGGGTTCCTTCGTCCGCAGCCATTAAGCGGGTCTTCTGCTATATTCAGGGGCGGCTGCCGCGCCCCGCACCGGTCACCCCGCCGGGGGCCTGGCCGGCTTGTTCACCACCAGCCGTTTTCCACCGGCGGCAGATTCGCCGGCGGCGGATTCGCCGGCGGCGGAGGTGACCAGAAACAAGGACGTGTTCCTCGCGGTGGGAAAAGCGTGCCCGAGGGCGAAATGGAGCGGGAGCTGTAAGTGAGCCCGTCCCCCGCCGCCTGCCTGAGGCCACCGATCCCTGCCTGAACGATGCCTGCCGTGCCCCCTGACGAAACGCCCTGGTATCAGCTGGACCTTGCCCAGACGGCCCAGCGTCTGGCGACCGACCCGCGTCGCGGCCTGGAGGAAGACGAGGCCGCACGGCGGCTGGCCCGGTACGGTCCCAACCAGCTGGTCGAGACGGGTGGCCGGGGGCCGGGGGTGATTTTGTGGGAGCAGCTGAGCGGGGCGATGGTGGTCATGCTGATGGTCGCCGCCCTGGTCTCCTTCTTCCTGCACGAATATCAAGACGCGATCGTCATCCTCACCATCGTGGTGCTCAACGCCATCCTCGGCTTCGTCCAGGATTATCGTGCCGAGCGGGCGATGGCGGCGCTCAAACAGCTGGCCGTCCCCTCGGTCCACGTCCTGCGGGGGGGGAGGCTGAGCGAAATTTCCGCTCTGCAACTGGTCCCCGGCGACCTGGTCAACCTGGAGACGGGAAACCTTGTGCCGGCCGACTGTCGGGTGGTCGAGTCGGTGAACCTGCGGGTTCAGGAAGCGGCCCTCACGGGCGAGTCCGAGGCGGTCGACAAACAGGCCGAGGCTTTGGCGGGCCGCGAGCGCGAACTTGGCGATCGGACCAACATGGTCTACATGGGGACGGTCGTCACCTACGGGCGGGGACAGGCCCTGGTGGCCGCCACCGGGATGAGCACCCAGCTGGGCCAGATTGCCGGCCTGTTGCAAACGGTCCACCGCGCACCGACCCCGCTGCAACGGCGGCTGGCCCGCCTGGGCCGCCGGCTGGCCATCGCCGCGCTGGCCATCGTGGCCGTCGTGTTCGTGGCGGGTTTGTTGCGGGGCGGGCTGGGCCCGGAAAATATCAAACTGATGTTCATGACGGCGCTCAGCCTCGCCGTCGCCGCCGTGCCCGAAGGCTTGCCCGCAGTGGCCACCGTGGCCCTGGCCATCGGGGCTCATCGGATGTTGCGCCGTCGAGCGTTGATTCGCAAGCTGCCGGCGGTGGAAACGCTGGGATCGGTCACCGTCATCTGCTCGGACAAAACCGGCACCCTCACCGAAAACCGCATGACCGTCCAGGTCCTGGACTTCGCCGGCGATCGGCTCGACTTTACTGAGCAGTTGTGGCGGGGCGAACCGGTGCTGGAACCGGATGACCAGCGTCTGCAGATCGTGGCCGAACAACCGGCGATGGCCCTCCTGGCCGCCGGAAGCGGCTTGTGCAACGACGCCACCCTGGAGGCCGAACCGCAGCGGCCCGGCTACTTTCACGCCGTAGGGGATCCCACCGAAGGGGCCCTGGTGATCGCCGCCGCGCGGGTGGGGATGAAAAAAGAGGACCTGGAACATTCGTTCCCGCGGGTGGCGGAGGTGCCGTTCGATTCCGAGCGGAAGCGGATGACCACCTTCCATCGGTTCCACGCCGACCCCCGCCACCTGCCGCCCCCCCTGCAGGCGGCCCTCCAGGCCGTGAACCACATCCAGGAAGGCCGCTGCGTGGCCTTCACCAAGGGGGCCGTGGACAGCGTGCTGGCCGTCTCGACCCACGTGTGGGTCGACGACCATGCAGAACCGCTGGAGGAAGCGTGGCGGCAGCGGATCGAGCAGGCCCAGGACCAACTGGCAGGAACCGGCATGCGGGTGCTGGGGCTGGCCTTCCGCACCTGCGATGCCGTGCCGCAGGCGGACGAGCTGGGGGGGGCCGAGCGGGATTTGGTGTTTGTGGGGATGCTGGGCCTGATCGACCCCCCCCGGCCCGAGGTCAAACAGGCCGTGGCCCGCTGCCGGACGGCCGGAATCCGGCCGATCATGATCACCGGCGATCACCCCCTGACCGCCCTGCACATCGCTGGCGACCTGGGCATCGTCCGCAACGGCCAGGCCTTGACGGGCGTCGACCTGGGGCGGATGTCGGTCGAGGAACTGGAACAGGTCGTGGCACAGGTTTCTGTCTACGCGCGGGTCTCGCCCGCCCACAAGCTGAAGATCGTCGAGGCCCTCCAGCGCCAGGGGCATATCGTGGCCATGACCGGCGACGGGGTCAACGACGCACCCGCCCTGAAGAAGGCCGACATCGGCGTGGCGATGGGGATCACGGGCACCGACGTTTCCAAGGAAGCGTCCGATACCGTGTTGCTGGACGATAACTTCGCCAGCGTGGTGAACGCCGTGGAAGAAGGTCGGATCATTTTCGACAACATTCGCAAGTTCATCCGCTATACGATGACCAGCAATGCGGGCGAGATCTGGGTGATGCTGCTGGCCCCCTTCGCCGGCATGCCCCTGCCCCTGCTGCCCCTGCAGATCTTGTGGGTCAACCTGGTGACCGACGGCCTGCCGGGGCTGGCGCTGGCGGTCGAACCGGCCGAGCGGAATACGATGCGGCGGCCGCCGTATCCGCCCCACGCCAGTATCATCGACCGGCGGATGGCCCAGGATATTGTGTGGATCGGCCTGGTGATGGGGTTGATTTCGTTGGGCATTGGTTACTGGTATTGGAGTGCCCAGCCGACGGACGTTTACGATCGGGCCTGGGGCACCAAGGTGTTTACCGTGTTGACCCTCTCCCAGATGGGCAACGTGCTGGCCCTGCGGTCCTCCCGGGATTCGCTGTTTACGATCGGCCTGTGGTCCAACCGCCTGATGACCGGCTCGATCCTGCTGACCTTCGGCTTGCAGATGGGGGTGATTTACGTACCCTTTTTGCAGGAGATCTTTTACACGACGCCGCTGAGCGCCGGCGAGCTGGCCGCCTGCCTGGCGCTCAGCAGCGTGGTGTTTTGTTGTGTCGAGCTGCAGAAGTGGTGGCTGCGCCGCCAGGGGGCGGCGGGGGTGAGTGGTGAATGGTGAATGGGCATTGGTGAGTGGTGAGTGGGTGAGTGGTGAGTGGATCACGCATCTGGCATCCCGGATCTGGATCGCCAGGGAGTCAGGCACCTTTTTCGGGAGAGGGTTTGCGCGCAGGCAAACTGGGCTCGGCCGAAAAAGGAGCCAGACTCCGGCCCTCTGCGGCTGGCGGTTTGCCATCATGGAGCTCGCATCCCGCAACCCGAATCCCGCATCCCGCACTCCATCACTCCATCACCCCATCACCCCATCACCCCATCACCCCATCACTCCATCACTCCATCACCCCATCACCCCATCACCCTCGCCCCCCTTTCCGCTCCCACGGCGGGTTGACAAAAAGGGCGAAATCAGGTAAAAACACCATCACCTCATTCGCTGACCGCTCTTTTGTTCCGGCCTCATCTTTTCCTTTCTCGGCACTCAAGCGAATAGGTGATTGCGATGTCCAACGCGCTGGTCGGGCGGCCGATGGAGATCCTCTTGATTGAGGACAACCGGGACGATGTGCGGTTGACCAGGGAATCTTTACAGGACAGCCACATTCCGCATCGGCTGACGATCGTCCGTGACGGTCAAGAAGCCCTCCAGTTCCTCCGCCGCGAAGATTGGTTCGCGCGGGCGCCCCTCCCCGACTTGATCCTCCTGGATTTAAACCTCCCGCGGAAGGACGGTCGCGAGATCCTGAAGGAGATCCGGACCGATTACGAGATCCAGGACATTCCCGTCGTCATCTTGACCGCCTCGCAGGATGAAGACGATCAGTTGCGGGGCAAATTGTTTGATGTGCAAGGCTACCTGACCAAGCCGGTGGATCAGCAGCAATTCATCTCGCTGCTCAAGGACTTGCGGTCGTGCTGGCACCAGGATGTGATCCTGCCTGAGTCGGTGTGGGAAGCGTGAGCCTGGTGGGGCCAGCGGCGGAGCGGCGGGCGGGGTGGTAGCCGTGCCGGGCGGGGTGAGTTAGACTGGCAGGAGAGCTGGAACTTGTGCGAACCAACGTCCTGCACACCCGCCGGGCAGGCGACCGGCGCGAGTGCGATGAAGGATAACGAGCGCAATGAAAGATAAAGGGTGCGATGGATAAACGGCTAGTCGAGATCTTGTTGGTGGAAGACGATCCGGGGGATGCCCGCTTGGTCCAGGAGTGTTTCCACGATTCGGCGATTCCCAATCGTGTGCACGTCGTGACCAACGGCGACGATGCGCTCGATTTTTTGAAGCGGGAAGGGGTCTTCCAGCACGCTCCGCGTCCCAACTTCATTCTGCTGGACCTGAACATTCCCCAAGTGCACGGCCTGACGGTACTGTCCATCGTCAAAGCAGACCCGGAATTGCAGGGAATCCCGGTGATTGTGCTGACCGCCTCGGCCATCGAAGAAGACATCCACCGGGCGTATGAATTGCAGGCCAACAGCTATATCAGCAAGCCCACCGATCTGGAAGGGTTCCAGCAAGTGGTCCGAGCGGTGGAAAGCTATTGGTCGGGGCATGTCTGCTTTCCCAGCTCCACGCCAAACAACGCCCCCTCGTCGGCACCCGCCAGCGGCCCGTCCGAGCAGAACGGGGCCGACTGAGCGGCGACCGTGTCCCCACGGTCCCGCACTCACCACTGCCAGCTACTGTAGCCGGCCTCTTCGAGGCCGGAGACTGACTGCGTGGCGGAGGAAAATCCGAAATCCGAAATCCGAAACAAATCCAAAGCACGAATGCCAGAAACATCCGCCGGCTGACTTTTCCTCTCTGTGACCTCCGCGTCCTCCTGTTCAAAATTAGGTTTCACGCAAAGGCGCCAAGCCGCAAAGAGAAGGTAGGGGCTAGGGGCTAGGGATGCGGGAGGCGGGAGGCGGGTTGCGTCATGCGGGGGACGGGCAGGAGTGCCCGTTCTACAAGCATCCCGATCCCCATCAACGGCAAAGCGGATGTAGGTAGGTTCCCCAACCCAACCGCGAAGCGGTTGCAGCGATTAGCCGGAGGTAAGCGCAGCGCCACCTCCGGATACGCCGGTACCCCAAAATGCATCCCGAAGGGATGCCAGCGATTAGCCGGAGGTAAGCGCAGCGCCACCTCCGGATACGCGGCCCCCCCAAAAAAATGCATCCCGAAGGGATGCCAGCCACACGCGATGCGGGATCCGGGTTGCGAGCTTCGCGATCTTCTGTACCAGTGGCGGATGCGTTGGGCCTTTCATGCCCTCGCGTTGCGACTCGATTTTTACGTTGCGCTATTTGCCTGGGGCTGGCGCCCCAGGCTGGCGCATGCCGCCGCGTTGCGGCTCGGTTTTCATTTTGGGCTGTTTCCCTGGGACTGGCGTCCCAGGCTATGGCATGGCACCGCTTCGCGGCTCGGTCCGCGGAAGGGCCGGTTCGGGATCGATCATCCCCCCACCGGCTGTGCGACCCCCGCGTCCTTTTGTTCAGATTTGTTTTTTACAGAAGGTCGCGAAGCACGCGAAGGAGAGGGGAGAACGGGCCGAGGCTGGAAATCGCTGGCCCTTCCGTTCCCTAGGGCCTAGCCTCTCACTCCTAGCCCCTTCCTCCCAGTTGTTTAGGATTTCGAAATTCGGATTTCGGATTTTCGTCCCCCCCAACCGTCTCTGCGACCTCCGCGTGCTCCTGTTCAAAATTCTTTTTCACGCCAGGGCGCCAAGGACGGGTAAGGGGTCGGGAGTCTTTTTCGAAAAAGGTCCGTCCCACGCAGCACCGACCATCGATCGAAAAAGACTCCCGACCCCTTGGCGTGTCTTCGTGCTCTTCGTGTCCTTCGTGGTAACTCACCCCACTGCAACGCCCTGACCGCCAGAGGACAGCGAGAACAACTGTCTTTTAACCCCCAACCTGACCACAACATCCTGTGAATCCTGTCAAAAATAAACAACCGCGCAAGGGCCGTCGGCGCGTTGCCGCCGCGGGGCTTGGGTAGTAAAATGGGAGCAGTCCCAGGGCAACACAAACCTGCTCGACGTTGCGGAGGGTCGACCATGCTGGTGGGGGGCCGTTTCATCCTGGCCGTGCTGCTGATCGCCGCGGGCATGCCGCGGCTGGCCTGCTGTTGCACGGCAAGCCCACCCTCACCACCCGCGGGGGCATGCCCGCGTTGCACCGGCCAAGACGGTGCCGGGCAGCACGACGCCCCGCCCGCCCCCTGCCGCTGTCCCCAGGAGGGGCCGGTCCAGCTGGTGGCGACCCAGGCGGTGCCGGTCGTGGCCGTGACCCTCTCCCCGGCCGACGTCCACCCCCTCGCCGTTCGGCCGCTGGCGGATCCTGCGCCGGCGGCGATCGCGCGGGTCCGGCACCCGCTGCCGCGGCCACCCTCGCTTTCCATCCCTCTGCTGCTGGGCCACCTGCTCTTCTAAAATGCCCCTGGGGCTCGACGACGGCTCGTCCAGCCCGCCCCTGACGGCCGCGCGCAACCGGCGCGTCCCCCACTTCCAAGCGGACCTGCCGGAATGCGATCCGTCGCTGGCTGGCGATCCACCGAGCCGCCCCTGCCCGGCGAGCCGCTGAGCCAGGCTCCCTTCCCGGGACGTTTGCTCAGCGCAGGTTTTGGCAAACGCAACCCTTCAGCAAAGAGAACCTCCCATGGACCCTTCTTCCCCTGCCATCGCACCGGCCCCCGTCGCCGGCCGCGGCTGGCGCCGGCTGGTCGTCGGCGGCCTGCTGGCCGTGCTGCTGATCGCCGTGGCGGCCATCTCGTATCGGCTGGGCGCTCGCCAGGCCCCCACTGCGGCCGAAGCCAAAACGGCTCAGGTCTGGACCTGCTCGATGCACCCCCAGGTCAAGCTGCCCAAGCCGGGCAAGTGTCCCATCTGTTTTATGCCTTTGATTCCGTTGAGCGGCCAGAGTGCGGGGGAGGGGGGACCGCGCGAATTGAAGATGACCGCCGCCGCCGCCGCGTTGGCTCAAATTCAAACCTCCCCGGTCCGCCGCCAGTTCGTCACTCAGGAAATCCGCATGGTCGGCAAGGTCGCTTATGACGAAACCCGCGTGGCGAACATCACCGCCTGGATCCCCGGGCGGATCGACCGGCTGTATGTCGATTACACCGGGGTATCGGTCCGCAAGGACGACCACCTGTTTGACATCTACAGCCCGGAACTGGTGATCGCTCAAGAAGAGCTGCTGCAGGCAGCTCGCGACCTGCGGCGGGTCCCGGGGGACGAGTCGTATCAGCGGCGGGTGCAGTTGAGCGAAGAGAAGCTGGCCCTGTGGGGCTTGTTGCCGCGGCAGATCGACCAGATCAAGCAGCGCGATCGCGCTCTGGACCACGTCACCATCTACGCTCCCACCGCAGGGATCGTGATTGACAAGCCGGTCAAGGAAGGGATGTACGTCAAGACGGGGACCGAAGTCTACACGATCGCCGATTTACAGCAGGTGTGGGTCTTCCTGGACGCCTACGAAAGCGACGTCCCCTGGCTGCGGTATGGCCAGCCGGTCGAATTCACCACCGAATCGCATCCGGGAAAAATCTTCAGCGGCCGGATCGCCTTTATCGATCCGATGCTGGACGAGACCACCCGCACGGTGAAAATCCGCGTGAACGTCCCCAACGCGGACCAGCAGTTAAAGCCGGGAATGTTTGTCCGCGCGGTGGTCAAGAGCCGGCTGGCGGAAGGGGGGCAGGTGATCGATGAAGGGATGGCCGGCAAATGGGTCTCGCCCCACCATCCCGAAATTGTCCGGGACGAACCCGGGCAATGCCCCATTTGCGGCGTCGACCTGGTCCCCGCCGAACAGCTCGGTTTCGTCCGGGCCGATTCGGGAGCGAAACCGCCGCTGGTCATCCCGGCCACTGCCCCTTTGATCACCGGCAAGCGGGCCGTGGTCTATGTCCAGCTGCCGGACCGCGAGGCGCCTACCTTTCAGGGGCGGGAAGTTTTGCTGGGGAACCGAGCGGGTGAGTTTTACATCGTGCGTCACGGGCTGTCCGAAGGGGAAGCCGTGGTGACGGAAGGCAACTTCAAGATCGACAGCGCCCTGCAGATCGCGGCCCAGCCCAGCATGATGAGCGACCCGGGGGAGGCGGGGTCCGGGCCTGGCGGCGGGCACCCGCACGGCCACCCTGCCGCGGGGGACGCGCCGCCCGCCGATCAGCCCGCGGCCGGCTTGGAAGTGCCAGCCGTGTTTCGCCAGGCGTTAACCGACACCTACGAAGCCTACCTGGCGGCGGCGGAGGCCTTGGCCCAGGACGACCTGGCCCAGGCCCGGGCCGCCTTGCAGCAACTGACGACCGCGGTCCGCGCCACCCCCATCGACGCCTTGGACGAGACGGGTCGCGGCCGCTGGAAGACAATTTCCGACGCCGTCTATTTCGCCGCCGCCGAGGCGGCCGACGCCGCCGACCGAGCCCCGGCGCGGGTCCACTTTCAAGAGCTGTCCCACGCCCTGACCGACCTGGTCCAGGTCTTCGGGCACGCCCTGGCCAGTCCGCTGTACCAGCTAAGCTGTCCCATGGCGTTCGACAACGCGGGAGCCACCTGGCTGCAGAGCTCGGCGAAAACCCGCAACCCCTATTTCGGACCGGCCATGTTGAACTGCGGGTCGACCCTGGCCACGTTTCATCCCCAAGGACCGCATCGCGTCCCCCCCCCATTCCGCTCGGCCTTGCACTCCGTGATCCGCGCCTACCTGCAGCTGCAGACGGCCCTGGCCCAGGACGACCAGCCGGGCAGCGGCCAAGCGGCGGGGCGGCTGTTGGCGGCCGTTCAGGGGGTAAACACCGACGGCCTGGACGAACGGGCGGAACAGACCTGGACGCTGGCCCGCAACCAGTTCCTCCTGGCCCTGCGAGGCGACCTGGCGGCGGTCCCCCTGGCCGATCTGCGGCACCGCTTCCGCACAATCTCGCTGACCCTGGGCGCCGTGATCGACACCTTCGACGGGGCGGTCCCCCAGTTGATGTTCAAGACCTACTGCCCCATGGCCTTCGACAACCAGGGGGCCTGGTGGCTGCAGGCTGACCAGACCGTGGCCAATCCCTATTTCGGCGCGGCCATGCTGCGGTGCGGTACGGTCCAGCGGCGGTATGCGCCGCCGGGCGGGCCGCCTGAGGAGGAAGGGCCATGAACAACGGGCAGCCGAAACGGGATCTGATCGCCGCCGGGATCGACGGCATGATCCGCTTTTGCCTGGAAAACAAACTGATCGTGTTCCTCCTGTTGATCGCCGTCATCGGGTGGGGCGTGATGGTGATGCCCTTCGACTACCAAACCCAACTCCTGCCGCGGGATCCGGTCCCCGTGGATGCCATCCCCGACATTGGCGAGAACCAGCAGATTGTGTTTACCGAGTGGCCGGGCCGCAGTCCCCAGGATGTCGAGGACCAGGTCACCTACCCCCTGACCGTCTCCCTCCTGGGGGTGCCGGGGGTGAAAACCATCCGCAGCTACTCGTATCTGGGCTTCTCCAGCATCTACGTCGTGTTTGCCGAAGACGTCGACTTCTACTGGTCCCGCTCACGCATCCTGGAACAGCTGAACGTGGCCCAGAAAGACCTGCCGGTCGAGGTCACCCCGGCCCTGGGCCCCGACGCCACGGCCCTGGGACAGATCTTCTGGTACACCCTGGAGGGGTGGGACCCTGCCACCCAGCAGCCGGTGGGGGGTTGGGACCTGGACGAACTGCGCAGCATCCAGGACTGGCAGGTGCGGTACGCCCTGCAGTCGGTGGAGGGCGTCAGCGAAGTGGCCTCCGTGGGGGGATTTGTCCGCGAGTATCAGGTCGACGTCGACCCGGACGCCATGCGGGCCTTTGACGTGACCCTGACCGATATCTACCACGCCGTCCGCAGGTCGAACATCGACGTG
>CAYFZZ010000032.1:0-4181 GCA_964347545.1 uncultured Planctomycetaceae bacterium
CGACGGCCGCCAGGCCGACCCCTGCCGGGCGCCAGTAGACCAGCCCCGCCGCCGTCGTCAGTTCGGCCAGCATCAAGGGCGCCACCACACAAGTCGTCAGACGCTGATGTTTCCGCTCGAAAGCGGGAAACTCGCCTTCTCCCACAGCGGCGAAGAGCGGGTAATGCACAATTTGCACGAACCAGATGAGGCCCGCCATCATCAGGGTGGTCGCCAGCTGGATCAGCAGCAAGAACATGGGCATCATCAGGGCGATATCCACGGCAACGACCGGCTAGGACCTCGGTGACAGCGTCGCGGGAGGTGGAGGGCCCTCCGCGGACCAGATCTTCAGATCCCCTTTCCGGGACGATTCTACCCGGCTGCTGCGAAATACCCACCACAAGATCCCTGCAAAAGGGACCCACCAGATCAGATCGTTGGCCACAATTGTCCAACCGGCGGACCAGGGCAGGGAGCCGCGGGTGGCCGAAAGGAGAAAGCCGAGCGGACCGAAGACTTTGCCCAACAGCCCCACCAGCACGATAGGCCAATGGCGGCGCGGATCGCTGGCCGCGATCCAATACCCGATCCCGTAGACGCCCACGATCATCCCGATGCACTGCCACAGCTCGGGATAGCGTGGCGGCTGGAGGCCGACCCAGGCAAACGGCTGGAGGGGAAAGAGGACGACCAGCGCTCCCCAGACCACGTTATAGATCCCCGCGGCCCGCAAGACCCGACCCATCCACCGGGGTGCCGTCTGGGCAGGGAGGCCGGCGGTCATCGGTTGACCCCCTGCCTGAGCGAGCCCCGCTGTTGAGGACTAGCGTAACGCCCCCGGCGACCGTCGCCGGCAACCTGCCGCTCGGCCCGGCGGCCGCCCAGGTCGCGGCACGCCTCACCCGCAATGGAAATGGTGGAGGTCATCGTCAGGGCCATGCTGCAGTCAGACGGAGAAATCGCGGTCACCCAGTTGACCTTCCTGGACCATCTGCTGGAGTTTTTGCATCGCCCGCGCGAACAGCTGGCGGACCCGTTCCTTGGAGACCCCCAGCTGCTGGCCGAGGGCCTTGAAGGTCACCTTGCGACCCCCCGCATCCAGGCCGTAGCGACCGCGGATAATCAACCGCTCGCGGCGATCAAGCTGGTCCAGCATCTTCTGCAAGCCGCCCGAGACCTCTTCCCAGTCGTCTTCGCTCACCCGCTGACCCTCCTCGACCTCAGGCCCGCACTGGGCATCGAGGTATTCCGAATTTCCGGTGGCAAACCGCTGGCGGCGGGTCTGATTGGACCTCAGCATCCGCATCAGGTCCCGACGCACCACGCTGGTGGCATAAGTGCTGAAGCGGAAGCCTCGGCTGTAATCAAATTTTTCGACCGCGCGGATTAACGAGCTGATCCCTTCGCTGAGCAGATCATCAAACGAACTGCGGTTGTCGGCGAATTTTTTGGCAATCGACATCACCAGGCGGACATTGGCGTGCACGATCTGGTTCCGCACCTCTTCTCCGGTGCGGATCAGACTGTCGACCCGGTCCAGCTGTCGCGGATCGGCATCCGCCGCTCGGATCTGGGACCGCAGGACGTTGGCCCGGTACTTGAGGTAGTTCATCCGGCGGAAGAGCCGCACTTCCTGCTCGGGGGAGAGCAGGGGGGGGCTGCAGAGCCGCTGCAGGTGGCCGGGCATGCCGGCGGGGATTTTGGCGGTTCGCGCCGCCGGCCCCGGCGGCGGGCTGGCCAGGATCTGGTCCTCCGCCCCAGGTCGGCGGAACTCGGCATTATCGATAAAGGCCACTTCGCGGGCGAGCACTTCCCGAGCTCGCTCGGCCGTGCGGCGCGGCGTGACGCTCGCCCGACCCGTCTGGCTGCGTGACCCGCTCTGGGCAGGCTGTTTGGGAACGCAAATCATCATTATGGCCCTCCCGCGTTAAATTCGTTCAAATCGTTCATGTAGAATACCGCGAAAACGGGCCCCTCGCAACCGCCAAAATCCGCCCGCTGGCCCTGTTTCTGCCTGGATAACCGCAAGTCATTGTCTTGCAATGTTTTACGATCATCGATCTTGCTAAAATTGGACCGGCCCTACAATGATGTAGAGCATATTCTGAACGCACCGATCGAAAAATTGTTCAAAACGGGCAGTGACCCGGATCCCATGAAACAGCTCTTGTCCCCCAAACAGGTCGCCCGAGCGATCGGCGTCAGCGAATCCTCGCTCAAGCGGTGGTGCGATCAGGGCCGAATCCCCACCACCCGGACCGCCGGCGGCCACCGTCGCCTGCCGATTAGCGGCGTGCTGGAGTTCCTGCGGGCCAGCCGGTACGAGCTGGTCGAGCCCGAGGTGTTGGGACTGCCGTCCACCACGGGGCAGGGGCCGCGGGTCCTGGACCGCGCGGCGGAGGGCCTGGCCGACGCGCTGGTGGCGGGCAACGAGCCGTTGGCTCGGCAGATTGTGATCGACCTGTACCTGGCCGAGCACCGTTTGAGCAGCATCTGCGACCGCGTGATTGGACCGGCATTTTACCGCGTGGGCGAGTGCTGGGATTGCGGCCAGATCGAGATCTATCGCGAGCGACGTTCGTGTGAGATCTGCGAGCGGTTGATTCACGAACTCCGTTCGGCCGTGCCCCCGGTCGAAAAGCAGGCCCCCCTGGCCCTGGGCGGGACACCGGTGGGGGACCCGTATCGGTTGCCCACCATGCTGGTCGAGCTGGTCCTGCGGGAGAATGGCTGGGACGCCACCTCCCTGGGCACTTCGCTCCCCTTCGACACTTTACGGGCAGCGGTGGTCCAGAATCGACCGCGGCTGTTTTGGTTGAGCGTCACCAGTTTCTCGGACACCGACGCTTTTCTGGCCGACTACCAGCGTTTTTACGACGAATTCGGCGACCAGATCGCGATCGTGGTCGGGGGGCAGGCGATCACCTCCCCCCTGCGCCGCAAAATGCAATACGCGGCCTTTTGTGATAACATGCAGCACTTGGAATCGTTCGTCAGTTCGCTGGACACCTCCCCCCGCTGAGCAGATCGGTAATGATCCGCCGCGTTCACCTCACTCCGAACTGGTTCCGCTGTCTGTTCTGCTTGCTGCTGCTGCTGGTCAGTGCTCGCCCGCTGGCGGCCGACGCGCCCCCCGCCTGGCCGCAGTGGCGGGGTCCCCAGCGGGATGGCCACTGCGGGGGCCGGCCGTGGCCCGACCGGCTGGCGGGCGAGGCCCTCCAGCCGATGTGGCGGATCGAGCTGGGCGAGAGCTATTCCGGCCCGATCGTCGCCGGCGACCGGGTGTTCACCACCGAGACCCGCGATCGCCAGTTTGAGGTGGTCCGCGCGGTGGACCGCGCGACGGGCCGGACCTTGTGGCAAGCCGAGTGGGAAGGGGCGATGCGGGTTCCCTTTTTTGCCGCGGCCAACGGCAGTTGGATCCGTTCCACGCCCACCTACGACGGCCAGTCGCTGTACGTGGCCGGCATGCGCGAGGTGCTGGTCTGCCTCGACGCCCAAACGGGGGCTGAGCGATGGCGGGTCGACTTCGTTAAACAGTTCCAGACCCCCCTGCCCTCCTTCGGCTTCGTCTGCTCGCCCCTCATCGTCGGAGACCACCTCTACACCCAGGCGGCCGCCTCGTTCGTCAAGCTGGAGAAAGCCACCGGCAAGGTTGTGTGGCGGACGGCCGAAGACGGGGGCGGCATGTTCGGCAGTGCCTTTTCTTCCCCCATCCGCGCGGTGCTGGCCGGCAAACAACAGCTGGTCGTCCAGACGCGGCGCGAATTGAAGGGAATCGACGAAGCGAGCGGGGACCAGCTGTGGTCACAGCCCATCGAAGCTTTCCGCGGCATGAACATCCTCACCCCCACGGTGCACGGCGGCGGCATCTTCACCAGTGCTCACAGCGGCACCGCCCAACTCTTGCGAATCGTCCGCGGCCAGGAGGGGTTTTCGGTCGAGACCGCCTGGTCGCTGCCGGCCCAGGGGTACATGTCCAGCCCCGTGATCATCGACGGACACGCTTATCTGCACCTGCGTAACCAGCGGTTCACCTGCATCGACCTGGAGGCGGGGAAGGAGAAATGGCGGACGCGGCCTTACGGGAAGTATTGGAGCCTGGTCGCACAGGGGGACCGCATCCTGGCGCTGGACGAACGGGGAGACCTGCTGCTGATTCGAGCCAATCCGGAAAAATTCGAGCTGCTCGACTCGCG
>CAYFZZ010000033.1:0-28554 GCA_964347545.1 uncultured Planctomycetaceae bacterium
CAGGGCCTGGGTCTGCTCCAATGCCAGGTGCCGGGTCGCGGCCAACACGGCCGCCGCCGCGGTGGTGTTCGAGCCATTCGAGTCGATCATGCAGGAAACGCGGATGGGATCGAAAAAACACCGCTGGACTTCGTCAAATACCGCTTCTCCCGCAGCCACGTCCGAACCGCCCACAAAGATCGCCGTGTGCTTCAGCGCTGCAGGACCCCGCGTAAACATCGCTCCGTAGACCAAATCCCGCACCTGGTCCGGGACCACCTGGGCATGCCTCAGCAGGTGGTCCACACCCGCGTCAATCGCCACCACGGCGTCAAACACGCTGGTCTGGGGGTCGGTGTCCAGCTGCAACAGGATCTTCTGGTCGCTCATCCGGGGTACCTCGCGTGTGGACTGCCTGGGTCGAGCGGCCGCGGCCACCCTGCCGGGTTCCATATTTACCCTGCCGGCGCAGGGGGTCGCAAGCTGGTGGGTTCCAGAGAGAGGGAGAGGGGGGGAGAGGGAGCGCACAGGCGGGCGGGATCGGCACACCGGACCGGCGGCTAGCGCCTTGCCGCTCAGGGGGTTTCGGGGCGGGAGCTCGAGGAATTGACGAGCGAAAAAGGATCGCTCTGCGCGGCCGGCAGGTCCGATCCCAGGCAGCTTCTCCGAAGCGGCTCGTACAAGGCGGCCCGGCCCGCTGCTCTGCCCCCTGGCATCTGCCGCCTCCGCCGGCCGTGCATAATCGGACGAACCCGCACGATCCTGCGTCCGTGGCCCCCATGAGGGCTGCTGGGGGCCAAATTGTGGTTGTAGTAAAACTAGAGAAGCTGGGATATATTTGCCGATAGCTGAAACTACCTGGCCTCTGGGTGGCCGTCAGGCCATTGGCCCGCAGGGGGATGATTCCGGCGAGGTGACATCGGACGGGAGGTGGTTCAGATGGTGGTGGCCGCATTACCCAATTTTCGGTTGACCAGTCAAACCGAGCCTTATCCCGCGCCGCGGTGGCGGTTTGTGCGGGAGGACCTGGATGGGGGTAGTTGGTTTGAGGCGAGCGACGTCGAGCCGGGTGCGAGTCGCCAGGAGCTGGAATTGCTGGCTCTGGTCCGCGGGTTAGAATCCCTGGAGTTACCTTCCCGGCTATCGGTTTGCACGGCCAGCCGCTACGTCCAGCAGGGCCTGGTGTTTGGCCTGCCGGATTGGCGCCGGCACGGTTGGTGTTGGGAGAGTTTTGGGACGTTGGTACCGATCAAGCATCTGGATCTGTGGCAGCGGGTGGACCACGCGCTGCAGTACCACCAGCTGGAAGGGACCCAGCTGCTGGCCCAAGGGACGCAGGGCCCAGGGGTGGGATCGGGGCGGTTGGTCGAGCCACTGCTGCGGGTGCACCGTCTGCAGATCGACCGCGTGCAGCCGGCCTGGGAGACGGTGCGGCACATGGCGGTTTAGGGGCCCCGCACATCGACAGCGATCAGGCGGGCAAGCAAAATACGAATACCCACGCGGCTGCGAGGCCGCGACTTGAAGAGGAGAGGACGATTGAAAACGAAGCTGAACAAGGACCCCGGTGCCGCAAAGCTTGACCGCCCCCGGCCCGGCACGCAAGGGCTCACCCCGGCAGACCCTCAAGGCAATTCACCGATGATGCACGATCCCCATACTTTTCCTTCCCTCCTGACCGACTACGACTTGTACCTCCTGGGTGAGGGCACTCACTGGGATGCCTACAACCGGTTGGGAGCCCACGTGCGGACGGTCCACGGGATCGAGGGGGTGAATTTTGCCGTCTGGGCTCCTAACGCTCGCAGCGTGTCGGTCATCGGGGACTTCAACAACTGGGACGGCCATCGCCACCCGATGCGAAAATTGATTCCCAGCGGTATTTGGGAAGTGTTTATTCCCGAGCTGCCCGAAGGGGTCCATTACAAGTACCGCGTCGAGGGCGCCCACGAGTCGTTCGAAAAGACCGACCCTTACGGGTTTGCAGCCGAACTGCCACCTCGGACGGCCTCCATCGTGCGGGACCTGGACCAATACCTGTGGCGGGACCAGCAGTGGATGGAGCAGCGGAAGCGCGGCAATCCGCTGGAGCGGCCGATTTCCATTTATGAAGTCCACTTGGGCAGCTGGCAGAAGGATTGGGACCGCCCCCACGGCTGGCTCACCTACCGCGAACTGGCTCAGCGCCTGGTCGCTTACTGCCTCGAGATGGGCTATACCCACATCGAACTGTTGCCGGTCAGCGAGCACCCGTTTACGGGCAGCTGGGGATATCAGACCGTCGGCTACTATGCGGTTACCAGCCGCTACGGCTCGCCAGAAGACTTCATGTACTTCGTCGACCATTGCCACCAGCACGGGATCGGCGTGATTCTGGACTGGGTGCCGGCTCACTTCCCCCGGGATGGGCACGGCCTGCGGATGTTCGACGGGACGGCCCTCTACGAACATGCCGACCCGCGGCAGGGCGAGCATCCGGATTGGGGAATGCTGATCTTCAATTACGGCCGCTGCGAGGTCCGCAATTTCCTGATCGCCAACGCCATGTTCTGGCTGGACAAATACCACATCGACGGTCTCCGCGTCGATGCGGTGGCTTCCATGTTGTACCTGGACTACAGCCGCGAAGAAGGGGAATGGGTTCCCAACGAATATGGGGGTCGCGAGAACCTGGAAGCCATCACGCTGCTGAAAACCTTCAACGAACAGGCTCACCTGCGTTTCCCCGGCGTGTTGACCATCGCCGAGGAATCGACCGCCTGGACGGGCGTTTCCCGCCCCACCTACCTGGGCGGGCTGGGCTTCAGCCTCAAATGGAACATGGGCTGGATGAACGACACGCTGGACTACATGCACAAAGAGTCGATCCATCGCAAGTACCATCATGACCAGCTGACCTTCAGCTTGATCTATGCCTTCAGCGAAAACTTTGCGTTGCCGCTGTCCCACGACGAAGTCGTTCACGGCAAAGGTTCCCTCTTGGACCAGGTGCCAGGCGACCTCTGGCAAAAGTTCGCCAACCTGCGTCTGCTGTATACCTACATGTGGACGCATCCAGGCAAGAAGCTGCTGTTTATGGGCAGCGAATTTGGCCAGTGGCACGAATGGAATTGCGACGAGAGCCTGCAGTGGGACCTGTTGCAATGGGAGTCGCATCAGGGACTGCAGAAACTGGTCGCCGACCTGAACCGCTTGTATCGTGGCCAGCCCGCCCTCTACGAAGACGATTTTACGCCGGGCGGGTTCGAGTGGATCGACTGCCACAACCACGAAGACAGCACGCTCAGCTACCTGCGGCGGGGGATCGAGCCAGAGGACTACCTGATCGTCTGCTGTAACTTCACGCCCGTGGTCCGCTACCAGCACCGGCTGGGCGTGCCACAGCGAGGGTGGTACGAAGAGATCTTCAACAGCGACTCGACCTACTACGGCGGCAGCAACGTGGGCAATGGGCCCGGCGTGGAGGCGGGAGACATTCCCTGCCACGACCGTCCCCACTCCATCCAAGTGACCCTGCCGCCGCTGGGCGTGTCCATCTTAAAGCCAATCCGCTGAGTGACCTGGGGCGATGGCGAGCATTCCCGGCCAGGCGGCAAACAGGCGTCGGGCGCCGGACCGGTCGCTGCCGGCACACCTGGGGCGGTGACCGACAGGCAGCCCGATGCGTGTTCCAGCTGAGCAACATCCACCGTACGGGGATCCGCCCTTCGCCGCGGCGGCCGGTGATCGTCCCCGCGGCCGCTCAGCGTTCCGAGTCCCGATCCTGGCGGTGATTGTGAATCACGACCGGGACCGCGATGGCAATCGCGGCCAGAGCGGTCATCACCCAGGGATCGGCCAGCCGGCACTTCAGCGGTGCGTACTGTCCAGCCACGACGTGGTCATCGGCCACCATCTGCACTGAGCTGAGCGCGGACGGCGGAGCCGTTTCGGCGGGCCACAAGCGGCAGACCTGCATCCCCTCGAGGGTGACCAGCTGATGGACGCCGGTCGACAGCCCCACCACGTGAAAATTCCCCGCTCGATCCGTCCGCGTCTGGGCCACGGCCGTCGTGCCCTGGACGATTGTCACCCGGGTGCCGGCCATCGCGCGGCCGCGGCGGTCGGCGACGCGTCCGGTCAACGTCCCGTTGTGACCCACGACCACGTCCACAACTTCCAGAGCCTGCCAGGCAGGGTCCGGCAACCTCTGGGGCTCGGCCGCCACGATCGGCCAGGGGGGAAGTAACATTCCCATCACCGCCAGGAAACCGGCGGCAGTTTGCCAGGCGTTCTTGATGCGCATGAACCAGATCCTTTCTCAAGCATGACGGAAACCCGACCACCGCGCGTGTTCACTCTACCCGCTCGACCCGAGATCCCGCGATCATTGTTCCGCAGCGCACCCCAGCGCTGCGGAGAAGGAAAAGACGAGCGGCGTATGGTAGAGATTGGTGGCCGAGCGGGAAAGGCCAGCTGAGCGGGTGCTAGCGGGTGCAGGCAGCCGAGCGGCCACGAGGTGCGGGTCATCGCGAGGGGGCCCCGCGAGACGGGAGTTTCCAGCCGAGGGTAAGCGAGCAGCCCCTTCTGCGCATGGCGGGTAACCGCTCGGCACACAGTTGGGACCAGGCGGCTGCCATCCTGCCGCTGGCGGTCTACCGGGCCACCGCCCTAGCTGGCCGGGAGAGGCAAGATTTCTTCGTCTTGCACCAACAGGGGCACGACGACAGCGCTGCTCATCAAAACCCCCAGCGTAACCGGGTTGCGTAAGGCTCGGACGGGATGAAAGGTGGGAAGGGTAAGTCCCCCGAACCTGCCAGCATTGGGGGCTTTGCCGTGCCGCCCGTATGCCACCGGGCCCATCCCGCCACTACAGGCGAAGCACCCGGCCGCACCACACGGCGCGGCGGGGCCAGCGCAAGCCTGTCCCCGGACCACCCCGCTCGAGTACAACACCGCCACCGGCCTGGCACGCGGGGGGCCGGTGTGGGGAGCCCACAGGCGGACCACCGACAGCTGCTCGCCAAACGACAGCACCGCCACACCGCTGGGGGCGCTCGGAAACGCAAAGCGGCCTTGCCGGTCCGTCGTGGCCGTTCGCGGCTGACTCTGATCCCGGTACAAGGTTACCGGTGCCTGGACGATCGGTGCCCCGTTGCGGTCCAACAGGATCCCGTGCAGCGTCGAATCAACGGGTAATGCCACATCCACCGGCAGCGCGGTCGTCTCCCCCACATCGCTGGCGTTGCAGAACTGAGGACGGCCATAGCCGAGAAACAGCAGCAGAAGGGTAAACATGCCCAGGGTGAAAGCTTTGCAGGCAGTGGCGTTCATGTCTGGTTTCCCGGTCTACGATCCACAAGAATCCCTGTAAGGTATCGGTAACCGGCAACCTCGGTTTAGAGAATAAACTCAAATTAATCGCTAATCTCGGTCGAACCTTCCCTATCTTGGGTAAAATACCGATAGCTTGGCAGCATTGCGGGAGTATGCGCAGGACGGCCGCTTGTGCCCGTCCCCTGGGCACTCCGGACAGGAGTGCCCGTGCTGAATTGGCTGGCATCCACCGGCCGCGGTCCCCTCCAGAACTCAACTCGCGGAGCGGTTGCGGCGATGAGCCGGAGGTGGGCGCAGCGCCACCTCCGGACACTCAGATTCCCCAAAAAATGCATCCCGAAGGGATCCCAGACATTAGCCGAGGGTCGCGTTTTGCCACGAGGCGTCGCCATCACCAACAAAAACAATGCCCACAGAGAAAAGTACACGCACCATCAGCCGCCTCTCCTTCTCAAGATCTCATTTTATTATTGCGCGCAAAAAAAACCGGCTCGGTGTTTCCACCCAGCCGGTCTGTCTTAAATGGTCTTGCCGGCAGGCCAGCTGTTTAACTGCCGGGCGCTGCCTCGGCCTCGACGACTCCCGTATCGGAATCCTGGTCGGCGATCTCGTAGATCCCCCAGGCCAACAGGCCGATCAGCGAGACGGCCCCCAGGGTTTGCCAACAATGTCCCGCTCCCAAACCATGGAAATTGCCCCGCACGACATCATCGCGGTTGGCCACCAGCAAGAGGGACCCTTGAGCGACGGGAGGGGCGGAATGAGCTGTCCAGAGGCGGACGTTCTTCTGGACACCCGCCGCCAGCAGCTGATGAATGCCGCCGCGGAGTTGAGAAATCTGGAATCGGCCCTGCGGGTCCGTCGTGGTTTTCGCAATTTCCGCTCCGCCATGCCAGATCACGACAGGAGCTGCCGCGAGGGGAGCGCCCTCGGCATTGACAATCTGGCCCTGCAAGGTACCCCGCTCCTTGAGCGAGACGTCCGTGACCGCTGGCTGTGCAGCTATCGGCTGAGCGGCCCAGGCCAAAGGGCCGTGCGCCACGACGGCCGGGATGGCCAGAAGTACGATGACCTGGCGAAAAGTCTTGCAACCTGTCATGGTGAATGCTCTCCTTAGCTGGCGTAATATCTCACTGCCGAAACGCGTGCCCGCCGCCTCTCGAGCGGAATCCGATCCGCTCAGCCCCAGTCCCGGACCACGAGGGTGGGCCAGGGCGCATGTCTTTCGGGCTGGATGTTTTTTCCCGTGGCTCGGCAGCCGCGGAGCTCGTCGACGGGACGGTCCTTGCTATCAACCGCCCGACCGATCATCCACCCCTGCTGCTCAACGGGAAAAAACCCCCCTATCTCCGCTTCGTCTGCCATCTGTGCTATGGTCCAGAAAAAATGCTCAGCCAGCAAACCTTACCGATTTGCAACGTCTCACGTAATTGCTCAATAATAACATCCTCGTGGCGGCTGCCTGGTGCGGCACGCTGCTCGCTGCCGGGCGGCGTATCCCCTCAGGGTCACCACGGGAAGCTTGACAAAGACCACCGCAGAGGCTGCTCGAGCGGCTCGCGCCAAAATGCCGGTGCCGCCCCAGGCTCAACGCGTTTCCCACCCACGTTTTCTCGCCCAGATGCCTCCTATCAAGAACCACGGCATGAAGTCAAGACATGAAGGCGGGGAGACGCTGGCCATGCATGGTGGCGCGCCGGCAGTGGCAGAGGTGCCCGCATGGCCGTTGGCCGACCCGCACGTATGGCTGGCTCTGCAGGCAGCCTTTGCCGACGGCAGCTGGGGCGCTTACCAGGGACCACAGACCGCCGCGCTCATCGAACGCCTGGTAGAACTGCACCCCACCACGCACGTCCTGCTCTGCTGTTCGGGCACCTATGCCGTCGAGGCCGCCTTGCGGGGGCTGGCCGTCGGCCCCCGCGACGAAGTTCTCCTGGCCGGCTATGACTTTCCGGGAAATTTTCGAGCGATCGAGGCCGTCGGTGCTCGGCCCGTCCTCGTCGACGTCCAACCGCAAACCTGGTCCCTCCATCCGAAAGACCTGGAGGCCGCGGTGTCCAGCCGCACCCGGGCCCTGATCATCTCCCACCTGCACGGGACCCTGGCCCCGATGGCCGATGTCATGCACTGGGCCCGCACGGCGGGGATCGCGGTGGTCGAAGATGCCTGCCAGGTACCCGGCGCTGTTATCGACGGGCAACGGGCCGGGACGTGGGGGGATGTGGGAGTCTTCAGCTTTGGAGGCAGCAAACTGTTGACCGCTGGCCGCGGTGGGGCGCTGCTCACCCGCCGGCCCGAGGTCTACCAGCGAGCGAAAATTTACAGTCGGCGGGGAAACGACGCGTTTCCGTTGAGCGAACTGCAGGCGGCGGTATTGATTCCCCAGCTGGAACAGCTGGAACAACGCAACCTCCAACGCCGCCAGGCGGCCATCAGGCTGGCCGCGGAGCTACGCCAGATCCGCTTTCTGCAGCCGCCGCAGCCAACGGCCGCCGACGACGAACCCGCCTTCTACAAGCTCGGTTTTTTCCTCAGCCCGACACTTCCCCCAGGCGTCACCCGGGACACCCTGATCCGCGCCCTGCAGGCCGAAGGCGTGCCGATCGCGGCCGGCTTTGCAGGCTTCACCCGTCGTAGTCCACGGCGATGTCGCCACAGCGGCCCGCTACAGAACAGCCGCCACGCTGCCGAATGGACCGTCGTCCTCCACCACCCCATCCTGTTGGGCGACCAGCAGCTTTTCGATCAGCTGCTAGTCGCCCTCCGCAAAGTCGATGCGGCCCTCCGCCAAAACCGGCTCAGTGAGCCTGGTGGCGAAGACGCGTGACCGGCTCGTCTCCCGTATCGATCGAGATCGAGATCAGCGTTTCTTCCGGCGAGCCGGATACCGCGTCCAGCGGTTCGAGATCTTCAAACGGTTTCAATTCTCCGCGGATGATCCGCAGGTTGCGCGGAGCGTCCAGGCCCAACGTGACCCGGCTGCCTGAAATACGATGGATGACGACGGTAATCTCGTCGCCAATCTTGATCGACTCGCCCGCCTTGCGACTCAAGACCAGCATGGCTTTGTCCCCCATGGCTACAGTGGAAAAATCAAAAAATGAAAAAAATGAGACGGGGGACGCACGGAATGTCGTCCCGCATGCCTGCTAAGGAGGGCAAAGGCCATACCGAGGCCGGGGCGGGCGCCTACCTTTGTTCACAACCCGTTGCCCTGCGGCCTGTTGGACAAAATCTCTCCGCCCCGGGACGCGCCCCCCGATGCTAGCGACAGCGTCTCAAGATGAGATAGCTGTTTCATTTTGAGATGGCCGCCGATCTGCTCTGGCGTGGCCACGGCCAGCCGGCTATACGAGCCGATCTGGCGAAAGCGAGGCGGCGCGTCTTGAACGACCGGGACGCGGGGCATGTTCTGCGAAATCTCTGTGAGATCTTAACGAAATTCGGGAGGATGAAAGTGGTCTTGATGAGATGTCCCAACTGCTGGGACCGAAAAGTCACCGTGCGTCAGACGCACTGGCTGCCGCAGTTGCTGTGCGCCGGACTGGCCCTGGTTCCCGTCCGCTGTCGGCACTGTTGGCATGCCTTTTACGTGTCGCGGGTCAGCTATGCGAAGAGCGAAAGGCGGGCGGCGGCGGTTCAGAGCAGCGTGGGATCTCGGGTAACGAAGTTGTCCCTGCCGCGGACAGCGGCCTTGGAAAAACGTCCGGATCGCGTCCAGCGGCGACGGGCGGCCTGAAAGAGCGGAACGTGAAGGTGGCTGAACAGCCGTTTGTCGATATTCACTGCCATCTGCTGCCGGGCATCGATGACGGCGCGGAGGATTGGGACGAGTCGCTGGCCATGGCGGAACTGGCCGTCGCCGACGGCATGCAGACCATCATTTGCACACCCCATCAATTAGGAAATCACCGCCAGAACCTGGCGGTGGACATCCGGGAAAGGGTGCGGCACCTGGACACTTTGTTGCGCCAGCAGGGGATTCCCCTGCGGGTGTTGCCGGGTGCGGATGTGCGTGTCGAGCCCGATTTGAGCGCTAGGTTGCAGGCCGACGAGGTACTGACCCTGGCCGACCGCGGTCGGCACGTTTTGCTAGAGCTGCCCCACGAACTGTACTTGCCCCTGGAACCGATCCTCGACGCCCTGCGTGGCTGGGGCATCCAGGGGATCCTCTCGCATCCCGAACGGAACCGGGGGATCCTTCGCCAGCCTTCCTTGCTCAGCCCTCTGGTCGCGGCGGGCTGCCTCATGCAGGTTACGGCCGGCAGCCTGTTGGGCACCTTTGGGCCCTCGGTGCAACAGTTGGCCCAGACGATCCTTCGGGAAGGGCGATGTCATTTCCTGGCCACCGACGCCCACGGCGCGACCGCTCGGCGGCCACGGTTGCAGGCGGCCTATCGTCGAGCGGCGGAACTGGTGGGCGGCGCGGCCGCCGACGTCATGTGCTGCGAAAACCCCAGCCGTGTGATCCGAGGCGAATCGGTCCCGACCAAGGTCGCGGGGCTAGCCCCCCGTGGCCTCCGCAGCTGGTGGGGATGGCGAAAAGCGGGGTGAACGATCTTGCCGGACCGACAGCGACAGCGGAAGCAGGGGAGGGGGGCCAGCCGGTCGGAGGGGGTCGCGAGGCGGCCACCCCCACCGTCCGCCCCCCCTGCCTCGACCGGGGAACGTGTTCCCACCCCCACCATCACCACGCTCGCCCTGGCCCTGCTGGCCCTCTGCCTGACCCGCGAGGCCTCCGCCGACCCCTGGCAAGACGTGCGGGCGTTCGGGCCCTTTGTCTGTCGCGCGGATTTTCCCTTGCAGGGCCACGAGCAGGTGTTTGGGGATCTGGCGAGGATCCAGGAAGATCTGGTCCGCTACTTGCGGATTCCCCCCGCAGAGGAGCGGATTGAAGTCTATCTGTTTCGTAACCGAGCCAGCTACGATCAGTACCTTCAACGCTGGTTTCCCCACGTGCCGTATCGCCGAGCGCTGTACGTGAAAAACAAAGGACCGGGGATGGTCCTGGCCTACGACTCGGAAAGCCTGCACACCGACATTCGGCACGAGGGCACGCATGCCCTGCTGCACGCCTCGTTGCCCATGGTTCCCCTCTGGCTGGACGAAGGTTTGGCCGAATACTTCGAGAACCCGGCTGGCGCACGTAGCTCGGGCAGTCCCCATCGCAAAGGGCTCCTGTGGAGTCTCCGCTGGGGTCAGATCCCGTCGCTCGAGCGGTTGGAGGCGATGCGCGAGCTGAGCGACATGGGGCGGGCCGAATATCGGGCCGCCTGGACCTG
Source organism: uncultured Planctomycetaceae bacterium (assembly GCA_964347545.1). Lineage (GTDB taxonomy): Bacteria > Planctomycetota > Planctomycetia > Pirellulales > UBA7805 > CS4-C045. The sequence continues at coordinate 10,578 of CAYFZZ010000033.1, forward strand.
GACCCATTTTCTGTTGCACGGGCCCCCGGAAGTGCGAGAAGAACTGATTGGGTTTCTGGCCGATATCCGCCTGCGGACCCCTCCCGGACAGCTCAGCGATCGACTCCAACGACGACTGCCCGACCCCTCGGGGATGCTGGTCCGCCATTTTCAGCAAACCGGCCGCTAGAAACACCGCCGCCGCGGCCGACCAGGTCGGCGCCGGCCGCGACGCTCGCCTCACAACCCCAGCGGGGACCCCCGGCACCGGCGGCCTGGTTTCGCCCGGCCTCGCGGCGGGGTAGACTGCCGGCATGCGGAAAACGCGGTTTTTAATGGTGGGGGGGTTTCTGGGAGCCGGGAAAACGACCGCCCTGGCGCGGGCAGCTCAAGGCTACCTGGACCGCGGCCTGAACGTCGGCCTGGTGACCAACGACCAAGCGCACGACCTGGTCGATACCGCTTCCCTGCGGGCGCGGGGATTCCAGGTGGGCGAGGTGCCCGGCGCCTGCTTTTGCTGCAAGTTCCACGACTTGACCCAGGTCATGGACCAACTGGGGGCCGATCGTCAGCCCGACGTGATCCTGGCCGAACCGGTGGGCAGCTGCACGGACCTCGTGGCAACGGTCATCCAACCGCTCGCTCGTTTGCATGGCCAGCGGTTTGAAGTCGGGCCGCTGGCGGTCCTGGTCAAGCCGGAACATGGTTACAAGATCCTGCGGGACGGATCGGGCACGGCCGGTTTTTCTCCCAAGGCCGAGTATATCTTTTTGAAGCAAATCGAAGAGGCCGACGTCGTCGCCGTCAACAAGATCGACAAATTCGCCGCGCACCAGCGGGAGGAGTTGATCCAGCTGGTCACCGCCCGCTTTCCCGACAAACGCGTGCTGGCGATCAGCTCCCTGCACGGCGACGGCTTCGAACGGCTGGTCCAAGCCCTGGATCGTCCCCGTCCGCGGCACGGGGGAGGATTACAGATCGATTACGACCTGTATGCCGCCGGGGAGGCCGAGCTGTGCTGGCTGAACGGTCGAGCTCGGCTGGGGCCGGCACCCACGGCTTTCGCGGTGGACGATGTGGTCCTGGGAGTGGTGGCGGGGCTCAGCCGCCGTGCGGACGGGAGGCGGGGCGCCGAACCGGCTCATGTCAAAGCCCTGGGAACATGCCCCGAAGGCTGGGCCATCGCCAACCTGGTCAGTAGCGGGCAGCAGGCCGAACTCTCCTGCCCGGCCAACGTGCAGACCCGGTCGCTGGATTTGATCGTCAACGCTCGGGTGGCCACCGATCCCGACTCGCTGCAGGCGGCCCTCCGCGCGGAATTGGAGACCGCCGCTCAGCAACTCGACGCGGAACTGGAAATCGCGGGGCTGGACTGTTTTCGGCCGGCGCGGCCACAGCCGACCCACCGGGATGGGCCTGAAAGATAGTGAGCCGGCCGAACGGCTTGGGGGTCCGGCCGCCAAATGGGCCCAGCCCCAAGAAAAACCGGCATCCCGCCCACCGTATCCCGGAGGGATGCCAGCCATTAGCCGGTGGTAAGCGGAGCGCCACCACCGGAGAGCGAGCCCAATCACCGACGCATCCCGGAGGGATGCCAGCCATCAACCGGTGGTGAGCGCAGCGCCACCACCGGACACAGCTCGCCCCCACCGCGCCCCTGGTCCCTACCGCCTTTCCCCCCACCCCTCATCCCTGGCCCAGATCCGGGATGCCCCGGGAAAATCGAGCCGCAACGCCACGGCATGCGCGTCAACCGCTGGGGGGCTAGCCTTGCTGGCAGGACGAGCTGGTCTTGCATGGGCGGGTGGCTTTCTGCAGACTACGCCGCCCAAGGGGGGGTAGCTCAACAGGGGCGCAGGCGAAAACTTTCTCAGGGGTCGAGGATGCGGCAAGGTCAGCTGTGGCCCGCGGTGTTGCTGACGGTCCTGCCGACGCTGGCCGGATGTTATCCGCCCCCCTCGGGGATGATCCTCCCGCCGGGTGGGGGAGGCCCTTTTGGAGAGGGATACGTCAGCGGGCCCGTCATGCCGCTGGCCACCCTGGGGGCCAATCCTCTGTTCATCCCGGCTTCGAATCAAGAGGTCTTCTGGGAAGGACTGGTGGATGTGGTCGACGATTATTTTCGCATCCACAGTGAAGATCGCGTACGGCAAATCGGCAACGTGCTGGTGGAAGGGAAGATTCAGACCTATCCCCTGACCGGCGCCACGGTGCTTGAGCCCTGGCGGAAGGATTCCGTCGGCGCGGCCAACCGCTGGGAGAGCACCTTTCAGTCGGTGCGGCGGCTGGGGTTGGTCCGCGTGATTCCCACCTCCGGCGGCAATCTGGTGGAAGTCCAGGTGCAGAAAGAGCTGGAAAACTTGGAGCGTCCCGAGCGGGCGACGGCCACCACCGCGGCGGTCAAATTCGACAAATCGCTGGATCGCCTCCCCGCGTCGCTGGACCAGCCCCCCCGTCAGCTGGGCTGGATCGGGGTCGGCCGCGACGGGGCCCTCGAACAGCGAATTCTGGCCGATCTGCAGGCCCGGTTTGGTGTCGGCGGGTAAATCCGAACCAGGATGTTTCAGGTTGGCTCGGCCGAGCGGGCAGGCACGCCGACGGCGACCGCCGGACCCGCCGGGGCCGCCACCACGGCGGCCGGCAATTTCAAGGTAAAGGCGGTCCCTTTCCCTACCGTACTGGCCACCTGAATCCTGCCCTGGTGCCACTCCATGATCTCTCGACAGGTGGCCAGACCCACCCCCGTACCACCCTTGCCGGTTTCGTCGGGGCCGGTTTTCGTAGTGAAATACGGGTCAAAAATCCGCGGCAGATGCTCCGGGGCAATCCCGCTGCCGTTGTCGCGGATCGTCAGGCTGATCATCCCCGTCGGCTTGTCCATCCCCAGCTTGACGATGACCAGCCCGCCGGGGGAGAGGGCCTGACGAGCGTTGATGAGGAGGTTCAGCACCACTTGCTGAATCTGATTTGGATTCACCATCGCCAGCGGCACGTCCTCAATCTGCCGCTCAACCGAAATCCGGTACTTGCTCAACTCCCGCTCCAGCAAGACCAGCGTTTCTTCCAGCAGTTTCGCCAGGTCGGTCGGAGCGAAATCGTCCGAGCGGTTGCGGGCGGCACCGAGGATGCCATTGGTGATTTTCGCGGCCCGGTTTCCCGCCGCCAGGATCTTCTCGAACGCTTTGTCCCGCGTCGGCTGGTCCTTGTGCCGCAGGCCAATCTTGGCGTAGTTGATAATCGTCATCAGCACGTTATTGAATTCGTGAGTCGTGGTGCTGATCAGTTCCCCCAGGGCCGTCATGCGTTGAGCTGCGGCCAGGCGCTTTCTGAGCATTGCGATTTCTTCTTCCGGCGTCAGTGGCGGCGGGTCGCTGGCAGACGGCATCGTGGAAACTCCTGGCCCGTCGCGAGGATCGCGGTGTTAAACTCGCCGAATCCTCACTGGCTTGCGCCACTGACAGGGCTTAACTAGTTGTCAGGTATCAAGTTAAGGGCAGTTTGGGTATCGTCCGATCGCCCTGGGCCGCTGGAGGACATCCTTCTATAATCCGCCCCCCGCCAGGGAGTGCCCTTAGCGGTTCGAGGGGTTGGAGAAACTGGGATGCAAACGGTGACGTTGTTGGACGAGGCGTTGGCAGTGATTCGCCGATTGGGCTACGAAATCCGCGAAGAATGTGTGGGTGGTAACGGCGGCGGCGCCTGCGTCTTGCGCGAGCGGAAGTTGTTTTTCATGGACCCATCTCTGGAGCTGGAAGACCAGCTGGAGATGGCCTGCGACGCGTTGCGGGCGGATGCGGGCGTGTATCGCACCGAGCTGTCCGATCCGCTGCGGGCCACCCTGGGCATCCGGCGGTCGGCCTGAGCTTGCGGGTTACGGGATGCGGGTTGCGAGCCTCTCTGCACCGCGACCCATGTCCTGATTGCACCCTCGCTTCTTCAACCCCCTCGCCCCTAGATCCTAGCCCCTAACCCCTTCCCCGCAGAAAATGCCTGCCCCCCTGGCGGCGGGCGATCGGTCAGTCCGCCGAGGCGTACAGCTGGTGGTGCTGGATATATTTCTCCACGGCGCGGGGAGTGTGATAACGGATGCTGAGCCCCGCGGCGACCCGCTGCCGGATGACGGTGCTGCTGAGCTCGATCAACGGCATTTGCACCTGGTGTTGGCGGCAGGCATCGATCTGAGCGGGGCTGGCGAAGGGGGCCAGGCATCCGAAATCGAGCTGGGGAGTGTCTGCTCGGCGAACCGTGACCAGGGTGGCCAGCTCGCAGATGCGACCAGGGTTTTTCCAGTTGGGCACATCGGTCAACGAATCTGCCCCCAGCAGGAGAAAGAGCTGGCGGTGGGGATCTTCCTGGTAAAGCGTTTCTAAGGTGTCCACGGTGTAGCTGACGCCCCCTCGCTGGATCTCCAGGAGCGAGACGGCAAGATGGGGATGGCCCCCAAGGGCCAGCTGCAGCATTTCCACGCGGTGATTGGCTGCGGCGGTTTGGACGTGTTGTTTATGCGGTGCCACGGCGGTGGGGACGAAGCGGACTTCGTCCAGCCGGCACTCGGTGCGGCAGTATTCGGCCAATAACAAATGGCCATAATGGACCGGATCGAACGATCCGCCGAACACACCCAATCTCATCCGGTGGGTTTCCCGAGGCTATCGCGGATTTGGCGGTCGCCGCGCGAGGTCCGATTTCGCGAAACGCCGCCGGCCGCCTACAATGAGCTGATGCCGCTGGTATCCTAATCGGCCAGAAACGGGTTGGCCACACGAATTTTTCCGACTCCCATGACGGCTCAACAAAAGACCCTGTTCGACACGGCCCCGCCTCCCTGGCGAGTGGATGCCGCGGCGGAACACTGCGTGGCGGAGGTGGCCGTGGCCGCCGGTCCGGTGGGCGTGTTGGATTACCGGGTTCCGGAAGCGCTGCGGGCCGATGTGCAAATCGGGGCTCGGGTGCGGGTCCCCCTGGGGCGGGGAAACCGCCGAGTGACAGGCTTTTGTGTCGGCCTGAAGAACGTCACCGGCTCTGCCCGCTCGTTAAAAGAAATCGTCCAGGTCGTCGACCAACGTTGTCTCCTTTCGCCGGCCATGTTGCGGCTGACCCGCTGGATGTCCGAGTACTACCTCTGCCCCCTGGGCCAGGTCCTGGAGGCGGTGATTCCGGCCGGTGTCCGGGGCGGGGCCGGAACCCGGCTAACGACGTTGCTGACCGTGGCCCCCGACGCGGTGGCCCGCCCCGGCGAGTTGGCCCTGCCCAAGAAGCAGGCCGCCGTGCTGGAGGTGTTACGGGCTCGAGCCGCACCCATGACCCGCGACGAACTGGCCGCCGCGGCCGGCTGTACCCAGGCGCCCATCGCGGCCCTCCGCCGCAAGGGATTGATTGCCAGCCAGGTCCAACGGGTCTCCCGCGGCCCGGTCGAGGAGCCGCCGCCGCCGGACGAGGATTTCCTCGACCTGAACGAAGCTCAACAGGAGGCCTTCCAGCGGATTAGCGAAGCCTTGCGCGGCGGCCGGCACGAAACGATTTTGATGCACGGAGTCACCGGCAGCGGCAAGACGGAAGTCTACATGCACGCGATTCGCGAAGTGGTCCGCTACGGCCGGCAAGCGATCGTGCTGGTGCCAGAAATCAGCCTCACGCCGCAGACGGTGGCCCGGTTTCGCAAGCGGTTCGGCACCGTTGCCGTGTTGCACAGCCACCTCAGCGACGCTCAACGGCATCGCTACTGGGAACAGATTGCCAGCGGCAGCGTGCCGGTCATCGTGGGCGCTCGCAGTGCCGTCTTCGCGCCCACACCCCATTTGGGATTGCTGGTGATTGACGAAGAACACGAGTATTCGTTCAAGCAGGAAACGGCCCCCCGTTATCACGCCCGGGAGGTGGCTCGGCAGCGGGCGGAGGACGAGCGCATTCCGCTGGTGCTGGGGTCGGCCACACCTTCCCTGGAGAGCTACCATCACGCGGGGGAGGGCCGCTACACGCTGTTACAATTGCCCCACCGAGTGGAAAATCGACCCTTGCCGGCGGTCCATACCATCGATTTGCGCGACCAGCTCGATCACCGCTCGACCCGCGGAGCCATCAGCCGGCCGCTCCACACGGCGATTCAGCAGGCCCTGGACGAGGAGGGGCAGGTGATCCTGCTGTTGAACCGGCGCGGTTTTTCCACCCACATCCAGTGCCCCTCCTGCGGCCAGGCCGTGCGGTGTCCCTCCTGCGAAATCGCTCTGACACACCACAAACAGGCGTGGCAGGCCGTGTGCCATTACTGCGACTATCGCCAGAAGGTCCCCGACCGCTGCCCGCACTGCAACTTCGCCGGCATGCGATACCGCGGCCAGGGGACGCAAAAACTGGAGGAAGAAGTACGGGCCCGGTTTCCCCACAGCACGTGCCTGCGGATGGACACCGATTCCATGCAGCGCGCCGGGAGTCACGAGAGCGCCTTGGATCGGTTCCGCCGGGGGGAAGTCCAGATCCTGCTGGGAACCCAGATGATTGCCAAAGGCTTGGATTTTCCCAACGTGACCCTCGTGGGCGTGATCAACGCCGATACCGCGTTGCATCTGCCCGACTTCCGCGCCGAGGAGCGGACCTTTCAGCTGTTGACGCAAGTGGCCGGGCGGACCGGCAGAGGACCGCGCGGCGGACACGTGCTGGTGCAGACCCTCCAGCCGGATCATCCTGCGATCCGGGCGGCGGTCGCCCACGATTACGCGGCGTTTGCCCACTACGAACTGCCGAACCGAAAACTGCTGGGGTACCCCCCCTGGGGAGCCATGATTCGTCTGGTGGTTCGCAGCCGTCAGCCCGACGACGGCCTGATGCTGGCTCAACAGCTGGCCGACGCCCTGCGGGACGCGGGGGACGCCCAGCGGGTAGGAGTGCGGGTGGCCGGCCCGGCCCCGGCCCCGTTCGCCAAGCTGCGCGGCAAATACCGCTTCGCCCTCCAGGTCCTGGGGGCCGAGGTCCAACCCTTACGGGTCCTCGTCCGCCAGGCGACCCACCAGCTGAAAACGCGGGGCGACGCCCAGTGGATTGTGGACGTCGATCCCCTGGATATGCTGTAGCGGCATTCGAGTTGTCCGGTCCGGGGGAATGGACTAGATTGGGTCGGGGAGGGGCAGAACGGATCTGGCCAGCGTAGCTTCAATCGGCAGAGCACCGCATTCGTAATGCGGGGGTTGGGGGTTCGACTCCCCCCGCTGGCTCTCCCCACCCCGCCGGCGACGACCGGGCCTCAGCGGCCCCCGGCAGACGGACCGGCCCGCCCGCGGCCGATCGCTCGCCCCGCGGCGACCCCCCTGGCCCCCACCCCTGCTTGGCTTGCCGGCCACCGGCTGGCCCGGCTATACTTACCCGTTTCTCGTTCGCCCAAAGACCTTCTTGATCCGGGAGTTGCTGGAAGTGATGGAAGCTGTGGAAGGAAGCGACGTCGCGTCGGAACTGAACCAATTGGTGTTGTCCAACATGTCTTTTGGCCCGCGGGAGATTGAGCGGATCTCCCAGGCGATTTCCGCCGATTTCGCCAACTACCGGGTGATGCGGGATGCGGTGGCCGAGCTGGAGGTGCGCGAGCCGCGGACGCCGGCGACGGCCGTCCGCCTGGGGGTCTGCTATTACCTCATGGGCCGCTACGAGGCCGCACTGAGGACTTTGGAAGAAGGCGATCGCGGCGCGCTGACCCTGTTTTACATGGGAAAATCGCATCTCGCTCTGGGCGACTCCGAGCAAGCTAAAGAGTCTTACGCGGCCGCCGCCAGCGCCGGGTATGACAGCGACACGACCGCCTTGGCGATCGCCGAGGCCCTCCGGCACGCCGGGGACGCCGAGGGAGCGTTGCAGCAGTTGGACGCGTTGTTCGGAGCGGTCGAGCAGACCGCGGAATATCTTTATCAGCGGGGAGCGACGGTGGCGGCCCTGGGGGGGAACCCCAGCGAAGCCGTGGCCTTGTACGAGCGGGCGGTGGAAGCCGATCCGCGGCACCCCGGGGCCCTCTTCGGACTGGCCATCGAAAACGACCGCGCCGGCAACGATCAGACGGCCATTTCGCTGTACGAACAGTCCGCCGCATCCTTCCCGTCCCACGTGGGCGCCCTGCTGAACCTGGGCGTGCTCTACGAAGATTACGACCGCTATGATCGGGCCGCCAACTGTTACCAGAGAATTCTGGACGTGTATCCCAACAACGGCCGGGCGCGGCTGTATCTGAAAGACGTGCGGGCCTCCAGCAACCAGTTTTATGATGATGACGAACGGCGGAGGCGGGAGCGGTTGAGCCAGGTGCTGAATATTCCCGTCACAGATTTCGAACTGTCCGTCCGCAGCCGGAATTGCTTGCAACGGATGGGAATCCATACCTTAGGCGACTTGGCCCGGACGACCGAACATGAATTGTTGAACAGCAAGAACTTTGGCGAGACCAGCCTGGTAGAAATCCGGGAAATGTTATCTTCCAAGGATCTGCGGTTGGGTGAGCTGGCGCACGAAAAGAAAAAGCCGGAACCGTCGTACGAGATGGATAGTCTTAGCGAGGACGAACGGTACTTGCATGAACGGCCGATCACCGACCTGAATCTGTCTGTGCGAGCACGGAAGTGTATGGTCCGCTTGGGGATCAATACCATCGGCGAGCTCGTCCGCCGCACCGGCGACGAATTGCTGGAGTGTAAAAACTTTGGCGTCACCAGCTTGAACGAAGTCCGGGAAAAACTGGGACCGGTGGGGCTCAAGCTGCGGGGCGACTAAATGACCGATGCCCACCAGCGGTTTTGCTTTTCGCGTCGAGCAGCTTGACCGGCTGAGTGACGCTCGGTGCAGCTCCTTGACCACGCCTCGAGGCGTGGTGCAGATGCCGGCCTTCATGCCGGTCGGCACGCAAGGCACCGTCAAAGGCCTCACCGCCGCTCAACTGGCCGCCAGCGGCGCTCAGCTGGTCCTGGCCAATGCCTACCACCTGGCCCTCCGCCCCGGGGCCGAGGTGGTTCAGCAGCTGGGAGGACTGCACCACTTCATGGGCTGGAACGGTCCTCTCCTGACCGACAGCGGCGGTTTCCAGATCTTCAGCCTCGCTCACCGGATCTCGGTCAACGAGCAGGCTGCCGAGTTTCGCTCGCACATCGACGGAAAACGGTGGCAGCTCTCGCCGGAGCGGGCCATCGACATCCAGCGCCAACTGGGATGCGATATTGCCATGGTCCTGGACCACGTTGTGGCTCTGCCCAACGACCGGGAGGTGCTGGCCGACGCCAGCCGGCGGACCGTCCGTTGGGCCGCTCGCAGCCTGCAAGCCGCCCGTGGCGACCAGCAGGCTCTGTTCGGGATCGTGCAGGGCGGACTGGACGAAACGTTACGGGCCGAGTGCGCTGCCGCTTTGGCTCAGCTCGATTTTGATGGCTACGCCATCGGCGGGCTCAGCGTCGGCGAGACCCCCGCCCAGATGCTCACCGCCATTGAATTCACGGTGCCCCATCTTCCCGGCCCGCGTCCGCGGTATTTGATGGGGGTCGGGCGGCCCCAGGACCTGTTGGAGGCCATCGCCCGCGGCATCGATCTGTTCGACTGCGTGATGCCCACCCGCAACGGCCGCAACGCCTTGGCCTTCACCGACGCGGGCACCCTCCGCCTGCGGAACCAACGTCACCAGCTCGATCCCCGCCCGCTCGATGAGACATGCCCCTGTGCCGCCTGCCGCCACAGCCGGGGATACCTGCGGCACCTCTTCCTGGCCGGCGAGATGCTGGGACCCATCCTGTTGTCCCTCCACAACCTGACCTATTACCAGCGCCTGATGCGAGACGCGCGAGCGGCCATTGCGGCGGGGTCGTTTGTGGAGTTTAAGAACCACAAGCTGGTTGGCTGGCAAGCCGCCCAGACCCCCGAACCGTGCGGGGGATCCCCGGCCGCCTGTTGAACCTCCCCGCCCAGGACCGCGAGCTGTCGCCGCCAGCCAGACGGCCTTGCTGATTGTGCCACCAGCGTTTATGATACCGCGCTGGTCGCAAGCATCAGGGCTCGATCTTTTCCCAAGATCGAGCCATTTCTGTTCGAACCTGGAGTCTGCGGTGGACGGTGGCCAGCTGTTGGCGTGGTGGTGGGGGGACTGGCTGCTGGTCGCTCAAGGCGAGCCCGATGCCGGCCTGCGACAACTGCTGGGCCTCATCTTTCCCATGCTGGCGATCGGTGTTCTGTTTTACATGATGCTGATCCGTCCCGAGCGGCAGAAGCAGGCCAGCCACCAGCAGATGTTGGCCCAGCTGAAAAAAAATGACCGCGTCGTCACGACTGGGGGGATCAAGGGAATTGTCTCTAACGTCCAGAAGGACGTGGAGGAAGTGACAATTAATGTCGACGAGTCGACCGGAACGAAAATTCGCGTGACCCTGAACTCGATCGCTCGAGTGGAAACCGTCGAACCCAAGGCGGGCGCGAAAGGAAAATAGCCGAAAGGGACCCTCACATGCCCGCTCCCATGTTCACCCTGCTGGCTCAACAGGCCCAAGTGGAAGTGATCCGGTTGCCGGCCTGGTACGAGCGCTGGTACGGGTTGCTCGGTATTCTGGCCGCCATCATTTTCATTTCCCTCTTTGCGGGACAGGCCCTGGCAGGCGCCGCGCGGATGCGCGACTACGCCTGGAAAATCAGCCTCGTGCTGCTCGCCGCCCTCTCTGCGACCGCCGTGATCTGCCTGGGCGAATTCAAAGGCGGTATCGATCTGGCAGGCGGCACGATCCTGATCTACGAACTGGATCAAGAAAAGAAGGAAGAAGTGTTGGAACGGACCGGCGACCAGCGGGAACTGATGCGGAAGATGATTGCCGCGATCAGCAAGCGCATCGATCCGGCCGGCGTCAAGCAGGTGACGATCCGCCAATACGGCAGCGAGCAGGTAGAAATTATCATTCCCAAGGTCCCGCCCGAAGAAGTCAAGCTGATCATGAACAAGATCAGCAAGGCGGGAAATCTGGAGTTCCGCATCCTGGCCGATCGCGAGATCGATGATGCCCGGCTGATCCAGCGGGCCGAAGCGACTCCCGGACAGGTCATTCGAGATCAAGACGAAATGGCCCGCAAAGGGGACGATCGACACCAATTCTGGATCGACGAAGCGGAACGGTCGCCCGAAAACGAAATTCGCCGCAATGGACGGGTCCGCGCCGTTTGGGAAGCCGTCCCGGCAGACAAGGTGGCGGAAGTCAAAGCGGACCCCCAGGCCGTCAAACGGGTCTCGCCCGAAGGCCAGTTGCAACAGCTGAAAATCATCGGCCAAATCCGAGCTCAGTGGGTCAAAATCGGCGAACAGCCGTCGAAAATCTCCGGCGAACCCCCCGTGCCCCGAGTCGATACCGCCGACGGATACTGGCCCACCCGGCCCCGCCAGGACGGAGGAAAAGACGCCCTGGTCATTATCGATGACCTCCATGTGGACGGCAGCTACCTGACGCGCGCCAGCCCCGATTTTCGCGATGGACAGCTGGCGGTCGGATTCAACTTCAACGCAGGGGGGGCCAAGAAATTCGGCGCGCTAACTTCCGCGAATGTGCGCGAATCAGGCCGCAAACGCCGCCTGGGGATCATCCTCGACGAAGAACTGCTCTCCGCCCCCAATCTTAACTCGGTCATCCGTGAAAGCGGTCAGATTACGGGGGACTTTACCCAAGCCGAGGTCGATGAACTGGTCGGCATCCTCAATGCAGGCAGCCTGCCAGCGGCGCTGAACCGCGAGCCGATCAGCGTCCAGCTGGTTAGCCCCACCCTGGGCGAGATCACCATCGAAAAGGGCAGCCGAGCCATCGCCTACTCGCTGATCGCCGTGCTGGTCTTCATGCCCTTCTACTACCGGCTGGCCGGCATCGTCGCCAGCTGCGCCCTCCTGCTGAACCTGCTGCTGGTCCTGGGGGTCATGGTCGGCATCGGCGCCGCCTTCACCCTGCCCGGTCTGGCCGGACTGGTGCTGACCGTCGGCATGGCCGTGGATGCCAACGTGCTGATCTTCGAACGGATCCGTGAGGAAACCGACCGCGGGGCCGCCCTGCGGATGGCGATTCGCAACGGGTTTGGTCGAGCGACAAGAACCATCGTGGATGCCAACGTCACGACCCTCATCACAGCCCTCGTCCTGTACGTCATTGGAACCGACCAGATCAAGGGATTTGCCGTCACGCTGATCCTGGGCATCGTGATGAGCATGTTTACGGCGATTTTCTGTGCCCGCATCGTGTTCGACATCGCGGAACGACGGCGATGGGTTTCCCAGCTGGCGATGATGCGGATCGTGGGAACGACGGAAATCAATTTTCTGGCCAAGCGGCGGGTGGCGGCTGTCTTCTCCATCGCCGTGATTGGCCTGGGCATCCTGGGGGTCTATACCCGAGGCCGAGATCTGTTCGATATCGATTTTCTGGGGGGAAGTCGGGTCGAAGTGCAATTCATCGCCGCTACCGATGACGGCAGCGTTCGGCAGCGACTGCTCGCCTTTTCCGATCAACAACCCGATAACGACCGCCTCAAGGATTTGAAAATCGTGAGGGCCGGGACTGGAGATACCAACTTTGTCATCGAAACCACGCAAGACGACCTGAAAAAGGTCGAAGACACCATCAAGGCCGTCTTTGGCGCGGAGCTGAGCACCAATAAGCTGGGCTACGACGCCGCCAAGATCCAGCCCATCCCCGAGGGCGCCGTCAGCCCGGACGAGAAAGCCCGTTCCGCCGAAGCCGCCCCAGCGGCCAAGACCGAGCCAGATTCTCCCCCAGATGCGGAGGACGCGGGTAACACCGGCGAGCAACCGGCTGAGCCAGCCGAGCCGGCAGGCGGGCAAGGAGCAGCTCGGGACGATCTCCCCCCCGCCTCCCTCCTGGCTCTGTCCGACAACACCGATCCCGCCACAGAAACGGCCACCGACGCCGCCACGGGCGTACAGGTCGGACCGGCCCAAGGACCAGAGCGCATCGCGGAGGCGAGCGGCGAGGTGAATAACCAGGCCACGGGGGAGGGAGGGCCGGCAGGGGACCAGCCGTCGGAGGAAAGCGAACCGCCGGCCGAACCCCAGGCGACGACCACCGAAACGCCACCCGCCGTCGGTCCGGCAGCGGGACCGGCTACCGAGACGCCGGCCGGCCAGCCCGGGCCGCCGCCGGTCACCAGCGACGAGGCCCAGCCGCCTGCCGCGGCCCCGACGCCCCCCCGACGATTTGCCGGAGGGACGCAGGTCGACCTGCAGTTTGCCAACCCGCTGAACCAGGAAACCCTCACCGCCTTGATCAAGGATCTGGTCACGGCATTGACGCTGGGCTCGCCCGATCTCGAAGTCGCCAATCCGGAGGTGGTGGGCGAAAGCGCCAAGTCCGTGACGGATTGGAAATTGCGCAGCACGTTGTCGGTCGAAGAGACCCAGCGGCTGCTGGACGCCCTGCAACAACAGCTGCAGGATGACCCCGTATTCGGGGCCTCCACCAATATCGGAGGCCAGGTTGCCGGTGACACGACCCGCAAGGCATTGACCGCCTTGGCGGCCAGCCTCTTGTGTATCGTGGGTTACATCTGGATCCGCTTTCAACGGGTCACCTACGGCCTGGCGGCCGTAGTGGCGCTGGTCCACGACGTGCTGGTGACGCTGGGTGTGATTGCCTTAAGCGCCTACCTGATGCAGTTCCGACCGATAGCGCTGGCCCTGCTCGTGGAAGAATTCAAATTAAGCTTGCCCATGCTGGCTGCTTTTTTGACCATCATCGGCTATTCCTTGAATGACACGATCGTGGTCTTCGACCGAATTCGGGAAGTTCGTGGGAAGAGTCCAGAGCTGACCGAATCGATCATCAATACCAGCATTAACCAGACGCTGAGCCGCACGGTGCTGACCTCCGTGACGACCCTGATTGTGGTCGTGATTCTGTACATCTTTGGCGGGCCCGGCATTCACGGGTTCGCATTCGCCCTGGTGGTCGGCGTGGTGGTGGGGACGTACAGTTCGATCTTTGTCGCCTCGCCGGTGCTGTTATGGATGAGCCGTTCCGGGGCGGTGGCCGACACCGAAGGACTGCTCAGACAGCCCCGCGGCGCTCCGGTCGCCGGCTAATCACCCCCCCTTCGCCGCACGATCGCCAGATTCGGCACAGCTGAACCGTCCGAATGCAAGCGTCGTGCGGGCTTTAGCGGGCCAGCCGCTCGGCTCGCCCCTCCTCCCGTCCCCAGCCGATAATCCCCATAGCCCTCCTATCGGGGTAGGGGCGGGCGACAGGGACCGTCCTTGCGGGGCGATGCGATGGAAACCTTCAAACGGGTGTGCCTGGCGGCGTTGATCCTGGCGGCGGGGATCGCCACCGCGTGGTACTATCGGCTGGAACCCCTCTCCGGTGACGAAGCGGCCCGGCGGGAAGCCGCCTACGCCGCGGACCCGGCCAGGCCCCCGGTCGGGGCCCAGCCGCCCGGGCCGTTGCAGGGGGTACCGTTGCCGCTGCCGTTTGATTCTCGAGCGGCGATGCCGCCGCCGCCGGTGGTGGTAGCCCCGGGACGGGTCGAGCCGCCGCAGATGGCTGAGCTGTACGAGGCCGCACGGCGGCCGCCACCGCTGCCGCCGATCCTTTCCCCCCTTGAGGACGCGGACCCGCCACAGCCGCCTCCCGTGCCAGCGACCGGCCAGGACGCGCTGCCTGACAGATCGCCCACCACGTTACCTGCACAGCTCACGCCCCCGCCGGCGGCCGCAGCGCCCAACGCGGGAACCTCGGCAGAGCCTGAAACCACCAAGCCCTATCGCGTGCACACGATTGTCAACGGCGATACGCTGACCCGCCTGGCGCGACGTTACCTGGGCAACCCCGCGCGGGCCCCAGAAATCTTTGCCCTCAACCAAGAGGTGCTCAGCGACCCCGAGATCTTGCCGATCGGCCAGCAGATCCGGTTGCCTCACCGAGAAGTGTCCAGCGACAACGAGGGGTTGGCCACAGAGAGTTGGCCGCCCGCCGCCACGGACCGCCCACCGCGGCTGGTTCCCCTCCCCCCGCAGGCATCTTCTCAACCCTGACCAGGCGCTCCCACGGGTCTGTGGGCAGCGCTCCCTCGCCGGCACCCCCGCTCCTGGCCGCTTAGGGACTGGTCAAGCGCTTTTGCCAAGGATACCGTTGGGCAACCAGCCGCTCTTCAATAAACTTCTCGATGATCAGCGGGTTCCGCAGGTCCTCTTGCTCCAGCAGCTTCAATCCCTGCAGGTTGGTCCCGTGATCGAACAGATACAGCGTCCGCAGGCTCTGCTCCTGATCCGGCGGCGGTTCGAGGTGGTACTGTTTCAGCTTGCCATACAGACGCTTGGTCGTCCGCATGGCCCGACTGTCCTCGGCACCCACAATCAGTAAGACCGACAACTTGGACCGCACGTCGGGATGCTTCAGGGCCAGTTCGGTTTCCAGACTCCCCTTTTTGGATAAGGGGGATACCAGGACCAGGGCCTTCACGTCTTTGCCCTGTTTGCGCGTCAGCAAGTCGGGCCAGCTCCAGTCCTTGACTGCCCAGTTCAGCGCCAAGAGGCCGCCGAATTCGACACCGATCACGCACAGTTTTTCGATATTGAGCTCTTTTTGGTCGTTTTTTGTTACCAGGAATTTTTTTACCGTTTCCACGTCCTGGCTGACCATCCGGAAGATATCTGGGTCTTTGAAAAGATCCGGATTCTGCTCAGCATCACGGCTTTCTCCATGGCCACGCAGATCGGGAACGACGACGGCATGGCCGCGGGACTGCAGGTAGCGAGCCAGCGGTTCGTAGTCCGCAGCCTGCCCCTTCCAGTGGTGGAGGATCATGATCGGAACCGCCTCCATCCGCTGACGCTCTGCCTCTTCCCGCTGCTTTTCCTTGTCCTCCTCATCCTCGGAGACCTCCACCGCAGCCGGGTAGTACATCACGCTCAGCGACACCCCGTCGGGCGTCTCTAGCGAGACCAGCTGGACGTCCAGCTGGTCGTCGGGATCCGCCTGAACGGGGCCTCCGACGACCAGCATCAGCCCGGCCAGAAGGAGAGCCGCGATGGGGCGGTAGCGGATCTCCCCAAGGGGCTGACAGGGGAAAGATAGCGACTGATTGTCGCGGATTGTTGGTGGCGTCATCGGCGACCTCCCGCCCCCGCAACATGGGGGCCCTGTTCGTCACAAGTTCCTTCTTTTATAGTAGATACGTCCAATCCGGTGGTCAACCAACCGGACGGCTGCCCTGGCCAGCGGCAAGCCGCCGGATCGACACGCAATAAAACGGCCGTCTAAACCGGAATGGTCTGGCTGAGCAGGGGAGGGGGTGTCGCCCTTGCCAGATAAGGTTGCCCTAAAACGGTTTACCACCGAAAATGTGCGCAGGCGGACGGTCCGGTGGTTCGCTGACCGGCCTTCCCCGAGCGACAAACGAGAACCTGGGCGATGTGGCGACAATTACGCAGCTGGTGGCAGGTGCGAACCGGCAGGGAAGAAACGCCCTTCGACGGGGACGTTCCGGCCTGGGTGATCAGCCTGCTGGTGCACCTGGGCCTGCTGGTGATCCTGACTTTGGTCCTCCGCGAATTGCCGCGGGACCGCGTGGCGGTAGAACTGGTGTCGACGGTGGTCGAGCCGGAGGCGGAGGTGCCGCAGGAGTTCTTTATGTCCGATTTCGAAAAAGTCGAAATCGGTGCCAACAGTCTCGCGGGTGTCGAGATGGCGGACGCGATCGCGGAAGTCGAGTCGGAGATTACCGAACAAACCATGCTGGAGACCCCAGTCGAGATTGTGCCCACGGTGGACGTGACTCCTACCGAGATGTCGATTCAAGATGTCTTAAATACCAACCTGGCACTGGAAAGCATGCCCAACGTGATTGTTCCCGGGGCGGCGGGAGTGGGTACCACCGGGGCCGCCGGGGCCATCGATCGCATCACGCAGGCGATCATCGATTCTCTGGAAGACCGCAAGACCTTAGTGGTCTGGATCTTTGACAAATCAGTCAGCCTTTCAGCTCAGCGGGCGGCGATCGTCAAACGCCTGGACCGCATTTACGAGGAATTGGGCGTGATCGAAGACAGCCAGGATCCCCGCTTCGCCAGACACAAGGACAAGCCACTCCTGACGGCGGTCGTGGGGTTCGGCAAGGACGTGAGCTTCGAGCTGAAAAAGCCCACCGATCAGCTGCCAGAGATCAAGGCGGCCGTGGCGGGCATTCAGAATGACGCCAGCGGCCAGGAATACGTCTTTCACGCCGTCCACATGGCCGCCGAACGGTATCGTTCTTACATCGAGCCTGACAAGGGGCGGCGGCGGGTGATGATGGTCTTGTTCACGGACGAAGCGGGAGACGACGCGACCGAGATGCTGGATAAGACCGTCGCCTTGTGCCAGCGCCACCTGATGCCGGTCTACGTCGTGGGCGTCCCGGCACCCTTCGGCCGGCGCCAGGTGGAAGTCAAGTGGGTGGATCCGGACCCCAACTACGACCAGCGACCGCAGTGGACACCGGTCACCCAAGGTCCCGAATCGCTGCTGGAAGAGCGAGTGAAGATCGCCTTCTCCGGGGTCCACCGCGGCGAAGAACCGCTCGATTCGGGATTCGGCCCCTTCGCCCTCACCCGCTTGGCGGTCAGCACCGGAGGGGCCTATTTTTCCGTCCACCCCAACCGCCACCCGGGTCGTCCGGTCGACAAAGCGGAGACGGCCCATCTGTCGGCTTATATCCAGTATTTCTTCGATCCCGAGCAAATGCGCCGCTACCGACCCGACTATGTGTCCGTGAAGGAATACTACCAGATGCTGAAAGAGAACAAGGCCAAGGCCGCCCTGGTCACCGCCGCCCGCCGGTCCTGGGCCGCCCCCTTCGATTCGCCGCAGACGACGTTTCCCAAGCAGAGCGAAGCCGCGCTGGTGGAAGCCCTCACCGTGGCTCAGCAAGAAGCCGCTAAACTGCTGGCCGGGACCCTGATGGAAATGGTCAGCGATTTGAAGCAGGGCGAAGCGGACCGGGAAAAACTGGTCCGCCCCCGCTGGCAGGC
>CAYFZZ010000034.1:0-5673 GCA_964347545.1 uncultured Planctomycetaceae bacterium
GGGCCGGGGGGGGGGGCCCCTCCGCTGCCGCCCCCTCACCCCCTAACCCTCTCCCCCGCAGCGATGCCGAGGACGATATCCGAGTGCCGGCCCCAAACGGGGGCATCGCTACGGGGGAGAGGGGACTGTGGGGGGCCAGACGCCGGGGCCGGGAGGCGAGATCTGCGATGCGGGGTGGGGTGGGGTGTCCGGTGGTGGCGCTCCGCTTACCTCCGGCTCATAGCTGGCATCCCTTCGGGATGCTTTTTGGGGGGTATCCGTGTATCCGGTGGTGGCGCTCCGCTTACCACCGGCTAATAGCTGGCATCCCTTCGGGATGCAGGGTGGGGGATACGTGAGGCGAAAGGCGAGCGGCGTGATCCGGGATACGGGAGGCGCGTCCTGGGTTGCGGCGTGCCAGGTGCCGGTTGCGTCATGCGGGAGGCGGGCAGGAGTGCCCGTTTTCCAAGCATCCCGATTCAACCGCGGAGCGGTTGCAGCGATTAGCCGGAGGTAAGCGGAGCGCCACCTCCGGATACGCGGCCACCCCAAAGAAAAATGCATCCCGAGGGGATGCCAGCGAGACGAGAGGCGGGATACGGGATGCGGGGTGCGGGGTGCGGGGTGCGGGGTGCGCTTACCAATCCCGGCCCGCCACCCCTCACGCCTGCCTCCCCAACCCTGCCTAACCCCTGGGCATAGAAAATCCGAAATCCGAAACAAATTCCAAGCCCGAATTTCAGAAACCGCGGCTGGCGGCGGGAAAGCCGCCGACTTGGGGTGCCGGTCTTGCCGCCGGCGCCACCAGCGGTCCCGCACAAACGCCTCGCCATCGGCTAGAGCGTTGCGAAATTCGGAAATGCTCGGTCCCGCCATTCCTGCTGGTCCGCTCTGTTGACCTGGCAGCCGAGGGGGAGCTGGCCATCTCTCCACTGGGGCTAGGGACGGACCTCGACGTGGGCGACGACCTCCGGGAGAGCTCGGCTGCCGTCGTCGATCACAATCTGAATCCGCTCCACAAATTTCCCCATCCGGTCGCTGGCCGTGAACGTGACCGGTATCAGATGCACAGTACGCACTTCGGCATCGGTCTGGAAGCGGAAGCACTCATCGTCGGCCGAGCAGTCGATCTTGGTTACCGCAAACGGCGCCTTGCCCCGCACCACAATCTGCTTGGTCACCGATTCGCCAGGTCGTACGACACCCAGCTGTAGGGATACGGGGCTGATGGTGAGCGGAGCCGTTACGTTCCCCTCCACATGCAAGGGGATGAATTGCCGCTGAGCGTCGTTGGTTACCAGCGTCAGACGGTCGTTGATATAACCGGGCGGGGCGCCTGGCTTGAGCCGGAAGATCAGCTCGTAATTCACCCGGCCGGCCTGCCGCTTTTGCGGAATCAGCTCCACCGCAAAATGCTCGTTCCGGCTGCGGACGTCGACCAGCTCCCACGAATCGCGACCCGCATAGTAGACATGCACCCGCTTCTCGACGTTCTCCTCGGCATCGACCGAACCGAACTCGATCCGCCCGGGATGGATTACCACGTCGCGGCGGACATACCCTTTGACCTGGAGGCGAACCTCGGCGGGAAAGGGGGGAGCGAAGCGGACGGTCAGGGTGGCCCCATGTTGACCCTCGAAGCGATCCGTGTTGAATTTTGCGACCAGCTCGGAGGTTTCGCCCGACTTCAACAATTTCCTGGTAATGCTGGGGGTCGTACAGCCACAACTGGCTCGTACGGAACGGATCTGCATGTCTTCCAGATAGAGGTTTTTGATCTGGAAACGGTACTCCGTGGCCGCTCCCTTCGCCACATCCCCAAAGTCATGTTCCAGCTTGTCGAACATCTTGACCGCCCAGTCCTGAGCGGTGGCCAGCGGGGAAGTTGCCAGCAGGTGGGCCGTGACCACGACCAGCAGAAGGCAGACCAGCGGAAGACGTTTCATGGGTGAGTTATGCTCGCCAAGGGAAAAAGATCGGTCCGAAACATGGGTTGCCTGTCCCGGATCCACAACCAGCCAGGCCACGGCGGGGTGGGCGCTGATGCCGACCGAGCTTGGGCAATTATAAATCCTACGGCCCAGCCTCGACAATTCACGAGGGCCCATTTTCAGCCGCTCACGGCCTGCGGGCGGGCCAACTGTGAGGAACGTACCGGCCAGGCGAATTTTTCAGCCGCCGCGGTTTCCCCTCCGGGCTCGCCCGCCGCCCGGCATCCACGTCCGCCCCCCGGGAACAGAGGTGTGTATGACGCCCAGCCCCCCGTCGGCAAGATCGTTTACGAAGGGGGAAGGTCCCGGAAAGCAAATCGGTGCTGGATCTTGCTCGTAGGCCAAACCTGGCCATCCACTTCGACGTAGGGGTAGATGAAAAAGTTGAGCGGCCGGCCGGCCTGCCGCGGAACCAGCTCGATGTCGCGGCCCGTGGTAAACGTCACCCGGTTCTCGGTCAGATTGCCAAAATAGTACTCTTTCAGGTGGGGGTGCTTGTCCGCCTCCGAGATGTCGACAGGGACCCAGCCCTGTTTGTCGGTGTGGAACAGGGCCCAACAGTGGTAGCCCCCGATCGTCCCTGCACCCCGCTGGGGCGGTAGCGGAAAGCCGATCTCGAACCGCGCCGGCAGCCCCTGACTGCGGGCCAACGAGATAAAGAGGCTGTGAAAGTCGGTGCAATTTCCAAAGCCACTTTCACAGACCCACCGCACATCGCCATGGCCGTAACCCGGTTGGGATTTGTCGTAGCGAACGTGGTCGTCGACGCGATCGTACACGAGGCGGGCCTTCGCCAGGGGGTCAGAGGACAACCGGAGGCCCGCCAGCAAGGCCAGGGGCCGCCCCTCCAAGGGGACCTTCTCGTTGGCCGACAGAAACACCTGCCGCTGCCGGGCGCTCAACCTCGCCGCCCCCGCCGGGCCGGACAGCCCGCGGACCTCCTCACGGCGGATCTGGTAGGACGTGCCGAAGGCCAATGTCCCCCCCAAGGGGCCGTTGGTCTCGAAATAAAGAATCTGGTTGCCGTACCTCGGTTCCGTCGCCCGGGTGGCCCCACCCGGCAGGTTCGCCTCCAGGACCTCCACCTCCTGATGCTCGTCCGCCACCGGGACCGGTAGCCAGACGCGGACGCGAGCCCCCTCGGTCAGCCCCGTCAGGGTGGCACCGTAGTCGAACCGGAACTGGCGGCTGCGGGGGGGCCGCTGAGCATCCGTGGGGGGGCCCCCGCCTTCGGCAGCCAGGAGCGGGAAGGCCAGCGTGACCAGCAGAAGGGGGAGGCTGAACAAGCGGAAAAGAGGGTCCATCGTGGCTCCTGTTGTCTATAAGCTTTACTTATGGGTAACGCAGGTATACATTATCAGATGTTTTAACTGCGGACAATCCCGGCCGGGGACCGGGTTGAGGGAGGACGCGTGGAGCTTCGCCATCTGCAAACCTTTGCTGAGGCTGCCGAGCGGGAGAGCTTCACGCGGGCGGCCGGGGCCCTGGAGTTGACGCAGGCCGCCGTCAGCCAGCAGGTGGCCGCGTTGGAGCGGCAGTTGGGGGTCCGGCTGTTCCAGCGGCAGGGGAGGGGGGTCCAACTGACTGACCAGGGACGGGAGTTGTACGATTACGCTCGACAGATCCTCCAGCTGGTCGAGGAGGCATCCCGGCGGGTGGGTCGCGATCGGCCTCCGGTCTCCGGTATCTTGCGGATTGCCACCAGCACGGCTCCCGCCGAATGGTTGTTGCCGGAATTGTTGGCCGAATTTCGCGAACGCTGTCCGCAGGTGCGGGAGTCGCTGGCCGTCTCGGACAGCCGGTTGGCCGCCGCCGCGGTGGCGGCGGGGGAGGCAGACGTCGGCTTTGTGGGGGAACGACCTGCGGCATCTCCGCTGGCGGTGCAGGAGATCGCTGAAGACGAGCTGGTGCTGGTTGTCTCCCGCGAACACCCCCTGGCGCAAAAAGGCACGCTCACGCTGAAACAGCTCTGCCGCGAGCCGCTGATCGTCCGCGAGCCCGGTTCGGGGACGCGGGGTTGTGTCGAGCGGGCGTTGGAGGCCCAGGGGATGGCGGCGGCGGACCTGACGATCGTGATGGAGGTCAACAACAACGACGCGATTCGCCGTGCGGTGGAACGGGGGGTGGGGATGGCCTTTTTTTCCCGGGGGGCGCTGCGGCAGGCCAGGCGGCTAGTGCCGCTCAAAGTCCGCGGTTTGCAGCTGCGAAGGCAGTTGTATGTGATCCGCGACCGGCGCCGGCGGCTTTCACCGGCAGCGGATGAATTCCTCCAGTTTCTCGACCAGTGGCGGACCCACCCTGCTTCCCGCCGGGGGACTGCCGCGCCTCGACGGAGGAAAACTCGGGCAGAGCCGGGGCGGCTTTAGCTGGCCGGGGGTTCGTTCAGCGAGATGTCGACCATCAGATCGTGGGCCAGTTCTTCCAGCTGATGCCGCAGGTCGTCGACGGCCAAATCGGGCGGCAACCGCAATTGGGCCGTGGCCCGGAACAACGTTCCGCCGCTCATCGGCGCCTCGACGCACTCAGTGCGAAACTCCTCGACATTCACACCCCGGCCGGCCAGCGCATGGGAAACCTCGCGGACGATGCCCGGCCGGTCGTTGCCCAGCAATTCCAGGGTGACGGGACGGAGGTCCTTGTGGACATCGGTCACGGTATCGCGTTCCGCATGGACGCTCAAACCATGCGTGCCGAGTCCTTCCAGGGCTGCCAAGAGCGCTGTGGTTTGCTGTTCGGGAACGACGACGTGCAGGATGCCCGCGAATTTGCCCCCCAAATGGGCCATGCGGCTTTCCATCCAGTTGCCCTGGTGGGCGGCCACGGTTTCGGCCAGGGAATCGACCAGACCGGGGCGATCGGGGCCGATGACAGTCAGAACCAAGCTATGCATGCCCCCGAACCTCCCCCTCGCAAGAACCCCTCACCCCTGACCACGCACTCCTCACCACTCACCACTCACCACTCACCACTCACCACTCACGCCCCATTCTATCACAGCGGCCGCAAAAAAAAGCCCTCGCGGCGGGGGCCGCGAGGGCTGGTTGAGCAAAAAAAATCCGGCGATACCTACTTTCGCACTGGTAGTACTATCATCGGCTCTGAAAGCTTAACTACCGAGTTCGGAATGGGGTCGGGTGTGACCTTTCAGATATGGTCGCCGGAAGAAGAGCCGGAGGGGGTCAGCCCTGCCGGCTCTTGGTGGTTTTTGCAAAAGCGACGTTTGGCGCCAGTTGTCGAGTACCGGGTACCAGGGTCCGCAGTACTTACGAAAGAGCTTTCGATATATGTGGTCAAGCTTTCGTCCGTTAGTACGGGTTAGCTGAACACGTTACCGTGCTTACACGTCCCGCCTATCAACCTGGTCGTCTTCCAGGGGACTCACGCCCGCCGAAGCGGGATTACGAAACCTAATCTTGGAGCGGGCTTCACGCTTAGATGCTTTCAGCGTTTATCCTTTCCGAACTTAGCTATCCAGCCGTGCCGCGAGCGCGACAACTGGAACACCAGAGGTTCGTCCTTCTAAATCCTCTCGTACTAAAGAAGAACCTCCTCAAGTTTCGTGCGCCCACAGCAGATAGGGACCGACCTGTCTCACGACGGTCTGAACCCAGCTCACGTACCACTTTCATTGGCGAACAGCCAAACCCTTGGGAGCTTCTCCACCCCCAGGATGTGATGAGCCGACATCGAGGTGCCAAACCGC
>CAYFZZ010000035.1:0-3032 GCA_964347545.1 uncultured Planctomycetaceae bacterium
CCTTCCGTCTCCTGCAATGCGGTAACCTGTTACCCCGGTTTTAATTTCTCGCCAGACACGCCTCCGGTTCCCTCTCCCCCGTCCCGGCTCGCCGGGATGGGGGAGAGGGCCAGGGTGAGGGGGCCCTCCGCTGCCGCCCCCTCACCCTTGTTTAGCCCGTCGAGAGCGGTTAAGCAGGTCGGTTAAGAGTATCCGGTTCAGGGTGGCGGTTAAGACTGCAATGAAACGTACTCTTAACCGAACACCCTTAACCGAACACCCTTCAACGACCCGCTGAACCCCATCCTCTCCGCTGCTCGAACTTCTTCTCCAGGCAAACGGACTGACGCTGTGGCCACCCTTAAGAAACAGCAATCCACCCACAGCTTCTGCGGAAGAAGCCCAAAATTCAATCGCGACGACAGCCCTAGTTTTCGCCCAGCGGCAGGGCGACCACTTTCGCAGGGCCGGTGTCCGCCTCCAGCGCCATGCCGGGCTGGTCGTGGCCGCGGCGAAGATAGGCCAGGGCCAGGGGTGCCCCCAGCCGCAGGGAGAGGACGGCCGACGTGACGTGGCCAACCACATCACCATCTTTCCCGCCCCGCAGCGGCGCGCCGGCCGCCGGCACCGGCGGGGCCGCGAAGCGGACGCCGCACAGCCGGCGATTGACATGTCCCAAGGCGTCAATCCGCGCCACCGTTTCCTGGCCCAGGTAACACCCTTTGCGAAAACTGATCGCTCGCCGGTCGCGTGCCACTTCCTGAGGCAGGTTCTGGTCGGTGATGTCGATGCCGTACCAGGGGGTGCCCGCCTCCAGCCGTACCACTTCGACCGCCGGGCCACCGCAAGGCACCGCGGTGCGGGCCAGCCGCCCCGCCGACGCGCGGACCCCCGCCGGCGGACCCCACACACAGAATCCTTGCGGGCCAAAAAAGTCGGTACGATAAATCCCCACCGAGTGACCGTCGCTGGCAAACCGAGCGTGATTCCACAGCTCTGCCGGCGGCTCGATCTCCAATTCCCCGCGGATCGTGGCAGCGGCTTGCGGACCGACCACCAGGATCTGCACCCACGCATCGCTGCGGTCGGTCAGCTGGACCTCTTCCCGCAACAAGTACCGGTCCCAGTGCTCGATCAACCGCGGGGCCTGACCGGCCGTGGTTTCCAGGACCAACGCGTCGGGACCGCAGAGCACGATCCCGTGGCCCAGCGTCTTGCCCTTCACGTCGGTAATGAACAGCTCGCAGCCCTCGCCCGGGGTGAGGCCCTGGATGTCGTTGGTGCAAAAGTTGTGCAAAAAGGTGGCTCGATCCTTCCCCGTCATTTCGATCAGCGTCCGAGGGTGCCAGTCCGCCAGGCCGCAGCCCTCCGTGAGGGCCGCATACTGGGCCGCCAAGTCCCCCTGCGGTTCGACCATCGGTCTGCTCACCGTTTCCCCCCTTGTCGCCTGCCCCCGTTGCCGTCTGCCCCTGTTTCTGCCCTGGCCCGCTGAGGCCGGGTGCCGGCGGGAGTGAAACCGTCGGCCACCTGATCGTATAATAGCAGCCTGGTCCGCAAAAGGGATTCGCCACGCGACCCGCTCGACTTGACCCCCAACCCCCTTACATTCCCCTCCATGTCCCAGGTCGCTCAACCAGTCCCTGGCTATCACGGCGGTTACCTGCGGATCGACCTGACCATGAGCGGTGCGGAGTCGGTGCCGCTGGGCGAGCCGGTCTTGCGGGCCTTTCTGGGTGGCGTGGGGCTGGGGACGTATGTGCTGCTGAGCGAACAAGCGGCCGGCCGGGGGGCCTGCCAGCCCGAGGCCCCGCTGGCCTTCGTCTTCAGCCCCCTGGTGGGGAGTCCCTTGACGACGTCGGCCAAGTTCGCGGTGGTCGCCAAGAGCCCGTTGACGGGTCGGATCAACGACTCGCTGGCCAGCAGCGGTTTCGCGGTGGCCGGCAAGCGGTGTGGCTGCGACGCCCTGGTCCTGGTCGGCCGGTGTGCTCGCCCGTCGCTGGTCGTGGTCGACGAGGGGCGGGTTGCGATCGAACCGGCGGGGAACCTGTGGGGGATGGAAATTGCCGAGGCCGAACAGACGCTCAGAGCGCGGCTGGGCGCCGACTTTCGCTGTTCGGTGATCGGGCCGGCGGGCGAGCGTCAGGTGCGGTTCGCCACGATCACGCACGACGGTCGTCACGCCGGTCGGGGCGGGCACGGGGCGGTCTTGGGCAGCAAGAACGTGAAGGCCATCGCCGTCCGCGGCCAGGCACGGACCCCCTGGGCGGACCCCGCCGGATTGGTCGACGCGGCCCAGGAGTTGTCGCGGCAATCCTTCGGCCCGGCCACCGCCAAGTATCGGGAACTGGGGACGGCGGCCAACCTTTTGCTGTTCAATCGCCTGGGGGTCTTGCCGACGCGGAACTTTCAGGAGGGGCACAGCCCCGCCGCCGCCAGGCTGGCTCCAGAACAGCTGGCGGTGACGCGGCAGAAGACGCAGGCCAGCTGCGTGGCCTGCACGATTGGTTGCGAGCACATCTACGGGGTCCGTTCGACAGGGGAGGGGGCAGCCGGGAACGGGGTGCGGGTCGAATACGAAAACCTGTTCGCCCTGGGTCCCCTGTGCGGCATCGACGATCCCGAGGTGGTGCTGGCCGCCTCGCAACGTTGCGACCAGCTGGGACTGGACACGATCAGCGCCGGGGCCACGATCGCCTTTGCCATGGAATGCGTCCAACGCGGATTGCTGGACGCAGACCAGCTGCAGTTTGGAAACGGCCCCGCCTTGCTCGACGCCCTCGAACAGACCGCTGCCCGCGAAGGGCTCGGCCAACAACTGGCCGAAGGAACCCGGCGGTTGGCCGCCCATGTCGGTCAGGGTGCGGTGGCGTTCGCGCCGCAGGTGAAGGGGCTGGAAATGCCCGGCTACGACCCGCGAGGCCTGCAGACCATGGCCCTGGGCTTTGCCGTCGGTACCCGCGGCGCCGACCATAACCGGTCGGGGGCCTACGAGGTCGATTTTTCGGAACGGGTCGATCGGCGACACGGCACGGCCGCCGCTGCGCCGCTGGCCG
>CAYFZZ010000036.1:0-4969 GCA_964347545.1 uncultured Planctomycetaceae bacterium
GGCCAGCTCGAACCCCCCCAAGGGTTCCAGAGGTGCGGTCCACGTCACTCGGCCTTCGTGCTGTTCAATGTCCAGGCCGGGCCAGAACTTTTCCAGATGGATTTCCGGCGCCGGAGTGGCTTGGAAAGGGCCCGTCAGGCGGTAGTTGGGGGACTCGTCCAGCTGAATCGACGTCGGCCGGGGACCCCCTGGCCGCTGGGTGATCGAATAGATGTGCCATCCCGGCAGAATCTCTGCCGTAATGCTCAACCTCGCCGCCCCCCGACCCTGCGGTGGAAGGATCTGGGCGCGGACCGTCACATGCGGGCCTGTCGGCTGAGCGGCACCCAGACCGCCCAGGCCCAGATCGGGAAGCCCCGTGGCCTGGCCCAGCGCCGAGGAAACGGCCCCGGCCAGGATCGCGCTGACCGCCATCCACAGGATGACCCGGGTGACTGCCGTCCCGCCAAATTGCCGAACGCATAACCTGCTGAGCCGCATAGCCTTATTCTAATTTTTTGCTGCAGGCGACCGATAGAGCGACTTATATTGATACGCGTTCCAGCCGCGCCAGGATCGTGGTGATCCGCGAGAAAACCGCCTGTTTGTCGGGAAATTGGCGGTTTTCCAGGTAGATCCACCGCAGCCAGTTCAGGCCCGCCAGGAGGACGATACTGGAATCAAACACGCCAATCAATTGCTGTTCCTCGGGGGCTAGCGGTCGTAGCTGCTGGTAGGCGTCCAGGCCGGCCTGCCAGTCCCCTGGGTTGTCCGCGGCCAGGGAGCCCAGCAGGCGGGCAATGTCGGTGCTGACCGTATCGATCTGCATGGCCCCGAAATCGATCAGCCCCGTCACCACGTCGTCCTGGAACAACACGTGCCGGTCCCACACATCGCGAATGCAAGGCTGCTGGGGCACGGCAACTTCTGCGGCGGCCTGCAAGCGGGCGCTCAAGGCCCCCCCCGCAGCCTGAAATCGCGCCACGATCCGTTCGGCCAGCGGTTCCAGTTCCGGCCAGGTGCCGCCGCCCAAGGAGGCAACCAGCCTCTCCAGGTCGCCCGACCGCCAGCGGGCAACCATTTCCATCCGGGCCAGAATCTGGGGCGAAGGCCCCCGGGGGGGCACCGCCGTGAGAAAATCGGCAGCGGCCTGATGAAAGCCAGCCAGGGCCTGCATGGCCGCTGCCAGTCTCTGGCGGCTGGGACGCTGATGGTAGTCGGCCCTGCCGGGCAACCAGCAAGTCAACTCCCACAGAAACCCCTCCTGCGACACAAACGTCTGATCGGACGTGCCGCTGGTCACCCACGGGAGGGGGACCACGAGAAACCCCTGGCGATGGACGTGCTGCAACACCTGGTGGATGAAAGCCAAACGGGCCGCGTCCGGGTGCTGAGGCGGCCAGCGGCGGAGGCAGAGCGGACCGAGGTCGGTCTCCAATCGCCAGAACCTGGCGCCACTGAAACCCCCGGCCGATCCCAGGTCCTGGATTCGCCGGGGACGGCCCGCGGCCGGATACGCGGCAAGCACGCGGTGGACGACCTGTTCTGAAGACATGGCGTGAGGAAAGGAGGCGGCACAAAGGCCACAGAAACAACGACCCGCCGGCCCGGGTCAGGAATGATCGCTCGGCAAACCCCCGTCGATCCTGGGTCATATTCCCTGCCGGACGCTGGCCGCTTTGCCGGAATCCCGGGAACCGTGTATTCTTATTGAACCAGATTACCAGCAGGACGGGGAGCGACCGCATGAAATTGGTCGTGGCGATCATTCAACCCACCAAGCTGAACGCCGTGAAAGAGGCCCTGGCACGGTGTGGCGTCGAACGGATGACGGTCTGCGACGCGCAGGGGTACGGCCGTCAGCGGGGCCAGGCACAGATGTATCGCGGTCGCGAGTACAAGATTGAAATGCTGCGCAAGGTCGAAATCGAGATTGTCGTCAACGACGACTTTCTGGACCGTACCATCGAAACGATCATGACCGTGGCGCGGACAGGGCCTGAGGGCACCATCGGCGATGGCAAGATCTTTGTGCTGCCGGTGGAGGAAACGATTCGTATCAGCCAGACGGTGCGGGGTCCCGAAGCGGTGTGATGTCCCCATCAGCCCAGAGGCAGGGTGAGGGACGGGACGAACCTGCTGGGGGGAGGCAGGGAGGACAGGCCCCGCCGCAGGCTCCAGGGCTGGTGCCGGAGCAGGACAATTATGCCTGTCCTTTTTTGTGGCGACCTCTGGCCAGCCGGCCGGCAGGGCAGGCGGAATGTCGAGCGGAGTGGTGACCGGACTTGCGGCGCTCCGCCAGGCGGATGGGACGAGCGATGCGGGTGGTGATGCTGAGTTCCGATCTGCTGATCGCCTCGCAGGCGGCGGCCGCGGCCACCGCCGCCGGGGCAGAATTCGCCCACGCACCCTCGGCCGCGGCAGTGCAACAGCAGCTGGATCAACATCCGGCGGATTTGATCGCCATCGACCTGGCCAGTTGTGAGAAGTCTCTCGAGCAGCTGGTCCCCCAGCTGCGACAGCTCGCTCCGGCCGCGCTGCAGATCGTGGCCTTTGGGCCGCATGTCCACCACGCTCGTCTGGCCGCGGCTCGCGCGGCCGGCTGTGACCAGGTGCTGACCCGTGGCCAGTTTCACGCCGAGATGCAGCAGCTGTTTGCCGGTGGCGGTTGAGCCATCCTGGTGGGAGAGCGAGCTCAGCGCCAAGAGGTTGGTCGTTCTTTTTTGGACGCCCCGCGGGAGGGCTCACCACCGTCGGGGCCGGTTGACCTGGCGGCTGGGCTGGCCGACCTGCCGGGTGGGGCCATGGACGAGCCAGGGGAGAGCGCGATACGTTGAGGGGGTGGTAGTTCTATGCCTCAGCAGTCGGCCCGACTTTTAGACGAAGGCCGACCCGGCAGTTCCATGGCCAACCTCTCTCGTAGGTTCCGTTGGTGTTGCTTGGCCCTCACCCCCCTGGGGGCCGTTTCTTGTGGGTCGGACAGTCCCCTCTCGACCCTGGAGGCCTTCCCTGTGGAAGGCCAGGTCCTGTTTCACGGCCAGCCGGCCCCGCTGGCTCGGATCACCTTTCATCCGGTGGGGGGTTCGCCCGAGCTGCAGAAACTGCGGCCGGCCGGGGAGGCGGACCAGCAGGGACGGTTTCGTCTGACGACCGTGGGGATCGGCAGCGGCGCGCCTGAGGGAACCTACCGGGTGACGGTGATCTGGCGAGGTCCTGATCCGGGGACCGACCTGCAAACGGTTAACCCCAACGTGCTCTCCTACGAACCCAATCGGCTCAACAAAAAATACGCAGAACCTGCCACCACGACCTTGGCGGCCACGATTACTAGCGGCGCCAATCGTCTGGCGCCATTTACTGTCGACTAGAAAACAGGAAACGGGGGGTTGTCCCGGGGAGGGTGCCGATGTTCGCCGCTTCAATCCGCGTCAAGCGGCCAGGCTTTACCTTGGTGGAACTGCTGGTCGTGGTCATGATCATCGGCATCCTGATCGCTTTGCTGCTGCCGGCGGTCCAGTCTGCTCGCGAAGCGGGGCGGCGTACGAGTTGTCAAAACAACTTGCGCCAGATCGCGCTGGGGATCATGCTGTACGAGGACGAGCGATCGATTTATCCACCGGTCCGGCCTCCCAAGG
The DNA here is from genome assembly GCA_964347545.1 of uncultured Planctomycetaceae bacterium. Taxonomy (GTDB): domain Bacteria; phylum Planctomycetota; class Planctomycetia; order Pirellulales; family UBA7805; genus CS4-C045. The sequence continues at coordinate 3,615 of CAYFZZ010000036.1, forward strand.
ACTGCCCCAGCGGTGACAGCTGCCATCCCGATTGGGGCCTCCTGACCTGGATCCTGCCTTATCTGGAAGCCACGACGGTCTACGACCGGCTGGACCTCGCCGCAGACTTCGACGCGGCGGTCAATGCGCCGTACACGAAAGTCAGTTTGCCGTGGACGCTGTGTCCCAGCGCGCCCCGGGTCCGCAAGGGGGCGGACGCGGCGTACGGGCTGACCGATTACGCCGGCATCACCCGCGTCTGGAAGCAGGACGACGTTCAGGCCCTGGTCGCCGCGGGTGTGATCGAGGACCGGGGGGGAACCGACCTGGGCACCTGGGATGGGATCCTGCAATTCGTCAAACCGGATACGGACCCCCGGTATGCCAAGCGGCTGACCAACGCCGGTGCCTGTCCGGACGGGTTGAGCAACACCTTTCTGTTTGTCGAGGATGCCGGCCGCCCGATGCTGTTCCAGCTCGGTGTGAACGTCCCCTGCAGCGGCTTTGCCTGCCCCTCTGGCGCTCCCTGGGCCTCCAAGGAGACCTGGTTCGTCGTCTCCCGAGCTCATCCCACCCAGCACTCGCTGATGAACTTCACCAACCACAACGAGGTCTACAGTTTTCACCCGGGGGGTGCGGTTTTCGCTTATGGTGATGGGGGGGTGCGGAACGAGAGCGAGCAGATGGCGCCCGAGCTGTTTGTCCGCCGGGTGACGCGGGCCGACGGCCGCACGATGTTGCGGGATTAGCCGCGGCTGGTTACCGATCGCTGCCGACGAGCGTTGATTTGTGGCGGCGCGGGCCTGCTTTTAGACTAAACATAGCAGGCCTGGCCCTCTTCACCCGCGCTCCCCTCTCATGCTTCCCCCCCCGACCCCCTCCCCTGCCGACGTCGTGATGCGTCTCGAAAAGGTCAGCCGGACCTTTCAGATGGGGGAACTGCAGGTCCACGCGCTGGTCGACTTCACGCTGGACATTTACGCGGCCGAGCTGTTGGTGTTGGCGGGGCCGAGCGGATCGGGCAAGACCACAGCCCTGAACATCATCGGCGGGCTGGACCAGTGCACCTCCGGCAGCATCCTGTTTCGCGGCCAGGACATGACGCGTGCCAGCGGTCGCGAGCTGACCCGTTACCGGCGCGAGTCGGTCGGGTTCGTGTTCCAGTTCTACAACCTGGTGCCCGATCTGACGGCGGTGGAAAACGTGATGGTGGCCACCGAGCTGTGCGAGCAGCCGCTGGACGAACGCCACGCTCTGCAACTTGTCGACCTCGACCAGCGGCTGCACCATTTTCCTTCCCAACTATCCGGCGGGGAACAGCAGCGGGTGGCGATCGCTCGAGCCCTGGCCAAGAACCCGGACCTGCTGCTGTGCGA
>CAYFZZ010000037.1:0-5262 GCA_964347545.1 uncultured Planctomycetaceae bacterium
GAAGGTAGCCTCGGGACGAGCGCCGAATTTCGGTACATGCTGACGAAGTTAGGTATCAGCGACAAGACGCGCCTGTATGCCTACTTCTCCGACCCGTTCGTGCGGAGGCTGGTGGGACCGGAGGTGAAAATTGGACAAAGACGGCGGGTGATGGCCAAGGCGAAGATGGAAGCCCTGACGGCCCGCGCCATGCTGGCTCGCTTGGACGGTCATGCCCAGCCGGACTCGCTGCCAGATCTGGTCCGCAGCGAACATCTGCCGGAGGGCTGGCAGAGCGAAGACATGGCGCTGGACGCCACGGGGCTGGTCCGCAGCGAGCGGTACGGCCCCCTGCCGCGGATGCGGACGCTGCCCGACGTGCCCCTGGAAAAGGTGACGCCGGAGGAGGCCGAAGCCTACCGCCGCTATGTGGAAAACTATTCCCGATATTGGCGGCAGTTTTTCGATCCGATCGCGATTCGGCTGGATGAAATCGGCACCGACCAGTTGGAGCTGTCCACGTTCATCCTGCCGCTGGTCGATAATTCGATCTACAACGGACTCCGAGAGGTATTGGCTCACCAAGATGACAACACGACCCTTTCGGTTCCGGGCGTCCAACCCACACCCGTCTTGCAGTTTTCGGTGTATGTGAAGGATGCGATATGGCAGCAGGTCGCTGCGGGGTTTTCGGAACTGTTCACCCGTTACTCCGGGGCCAGTCCGGCGATGGTGGATGATTTTGGTCCTGGCGTCCACGTGGCGATCTTTGATTCCGATCCTATCCTGGCGATGGGAAGTGGAGACATCTTCGGTGCCTTTGGCGGTGAAATCATGCAGGGCGCTGACGACGAGATGCTGATGATCCCGGTAGCGTTTTCCCTGTTAACGCGGCCCTGCAGCATCCTGGTCGAAACGAAATCGCCTCAAAAAACGTTGCAGTACCTGCGTCAAGCCGCCTTGGCCGGGATCGGTGTCGAACGCTCGCGCGGCGACTTTCGCGTTTCCTTCTATCAGGTGGGCGATCGAGACGAATGGGTGTGGGCCCTGGATGTGGCGGGGGTGGTCAAGCTGCGGTATGGCGTGGAAGTCGTGGAAAAGTACCTGGTGATTCGCAACATCCCCTGGTCTCGTGAGGATCGCATCATCAGTGTGGCCCCCGCCGAACTGAATGCGGCCGTGCTGCAGGTGAATCCGTCCGCCTGCCAGCAACAACTGCCGGGGCTGTTCGCCGCGGCCTCCGATGGGAACCGTCGAGCCGTGATGGGGGGACTGGGGCGGCTGTATCCCTTCATGTTGAGCGGGGCGAAGAGCGTCAGCGATGCGCAGGCCGAACACCTGAGACTGTATGGATTTTATCCCCGCGCACTTCCCGAGGATCAGTGGCTGTGGAAAGACCAGCGGATGGTCAGCGAGGACTACGGCGAACCCCTGCGGCAGAGCCAACCGGCCTTCGATCCACAACAACCGTTTGGGCTGATGAGCCGCATTGATTCGCTGCAGCTGAATATGCAATTCGAAGAAGACGGACTGCGGAGCACCGTTCGCTGGGGACTGCGTTGAGCGCCGAGCGAGAGATCGGGGGGTGAGCGGTCGCCGCGGTGACCTGTTTCCCCCGTCCCTGCAGAAGATCTGCCGGTGGGTCGCGACGGGTGCGGCGACTGGAAAGTCATGAAGGAAACGTCGCTGAGCCTGCTTGCGCAAATTTGCCCGGCAGCCGCGTTTGCGGCACGAGGCGCTATCTGGCAGCCAGGCGGGGGCAAAGCCTGGGGGGGGCTAAGCGGCCGTGGCCAGCTTGCCGAAGACCATCCGACCGGCACTGGTTTGCAGCACACTGGTGACCGTGATCTGCACATCTTGATTGATCCGGTCACGAGCACCTTCGATGACGATCATCGTCCCGTCGTCCAGGTAACCGATCCCCTGCCCCGGTTCTTCACCCGGCTTGACCACGCGGACTTCGATCGATTCGCCGGGCAGGAAAACGGGCTTGAGCGCATTGGCGATGTCGTTCAGGTTAATTACGCCCACACCGTGCAGCTTGGCCACCTTGTTCAGGTTGTAGTCGTTGGTCACGATCTTGCCATTCAAATGCTTGGCCAGCAGCACCAGCCTCAGGTCGACCGCCTGCCCGGCCATCTCCGGATGTTCGTGTTCGTAAATTTGCAAGTCGACTTTGGGGTTGTTGCGGAGGCGGTTGAGGATGTCCAGGCCGCGACGGCCGCGGGAACGGCGGAGCCGATCCGAGCTGTCGGCGATGCCCTGCAGTTCGTGGATCACGAAGCGGGGCATGATCAACTGGCTGTCCAGCACCTCCGTCTCTACCACGTCGGCGATGCGGCCATCGATCACCACGCTGGTGTCCAGGATGAACGGCTTCAGCCCCTTCACCTCCTTGCTAAATTCGACATACGGAATCAGAAAGCGAAAATCATCCTTGGTTTGGAGGAGAACGCTGATGCAGGCGTAACAGACGCACATCCCCAGGACCAGCACAATCCGGTCGAACAGCGGCCCCTCGGCCATCACGGGGATCAACGCCAGCCGCAAGACGTAGGTCAGAAACATCCCGATAATCAGGCCGAAATAGATGGCACTGATGATATCGAGCCGTTTATGGCGGAACGCCATGTCTCCGCAGATGGTGGCCAGCCCCAAGACCAGCACGCCGGCAAAAATCAGCCACAGCAGCCAGACCGGCTGGTCCTCGATCGAGCGGACCATTTGGACGCCCAACCCCGCGGCGACCAGGATGAACACGCACCGCAAGACCAGCAGGGCGACATTTTCAATGCGAAATCGTTCGACCACGGCTATGCGTCGGCTATGCGTCACGAAAGTCAGGCAAATAAGGTACCAGACACTATTGTATTTACTGGACAGTCGCTTCGCTAGACCTCCAGTCCGGCTGCTCGCCCAGTCGTTCGTGGCGGGCCTGAGCAAAGCGGTCGGTCATGCCGGCCAGGTAGTCCCCCACCGTCCGTTTCGTCCCCTCGGCGGCGGCGCGCGACGCAAAGCTGGCGGGGAGCTGGTCAGGATGTTCGACCAGATACCCAAACATTTCGCTCAGCTGCCGCTGAGCCTGTTGGCGGACCTCGAGGACTTGCGGATGCCGGTAAACGTGCTGGAACAAAAACTTCTCCAGCTCGCGTTTCTGCTCAGCCAACTCCTCGCTCTGCCTCACGGTGCGGGGATGCCGCCGCGCCTCGTCGGCCGATGAAAAATCTGCCCCGCGCAAATTCTCGGCCGAACAGCGCAACAGGTCGCTGACCTGCCAGTCGATCAATTCGTGCACGACGCCCTGTCGCAACTCCAGATCGTCCACGTCGGCCGCCGCCTGCCGCACGCGGTCGGCGGCGGTCCGCCAGAGGGGCACTTCCAGCAAGTCGCTGACGGTCAATAATTTCAGCTCCAACGCGTCATCCGCATCGTGGCTGTTGTAGGCAATGCTGTCCGCCGCGTCGACAACCTGGGCTTCCAGCGACGGTTGCTGGGCAGCATCCGTCTTGCTGGCCCGAAACCGTTGGCCCTCCAGGACTTCGTGGCTGAGGTTCAGCCCCGCGAAGCCCCGATAGCGGTTTTCCAGCAGCTGGACGATCCGCAAAGCCTGCTGGTTGTGCGAAAAGCCACCTTCGTCGGCCAGGAGGGCGTCCAGGGTGTCCTCGCCGGCGTGTCCAAAGGGGGGATGGCCGATGTCGTGCAATAACGCCATCGCCTCCACCAGGTCTTCATTCAGCCGCAAGGCGCGAGCCACGGTACGAGCGATGGAGGACACCTCCAGCGTGTGGGTCAGCCGCGAGCGATGGTAGTCGCCCAGTTCGCCCGTGAAGACCTGCGTCTTATGGCTCAAACGGCGATAAGCCGCCGTGTGGATCACCCGATCCCGGTCCCGCTGAAACGGCCCCCGATACGGATGCTGGGGCTCGGCATACCGCCGGCCCCGCGAAGCGGCGCTGAAGATCGCATACGGCGCCAGCAACAGCCGCTCACGGTCGGCAATCGTCTGCAAGTTGTGCGGGTTGTCGCCAGGATGGTCCACGTTAACAGTATACGCGTTGGGTCGTTCCCCGGACGAAAGGTCTGCCAGCTGGCCCTGCCAGTTTCAAGTTATACCCGCCCTCGGGTCGAGGAAAACCATGGCGGACATGCGGATTTTGCCGCCGCCCCCGCCGGGCAAAAACGGGACGCTCGCCCCCCGGGCCCCCCAAAGTCCCGGCGGGCCCGCCCCAACGGGCCGCAGGCCACCCCGCCTTTGGCCAAGCCAGCTGGGAAAGGTTAAGCTAGGTTGATGAGCTTTAACGTCCAGATCGACATCTTTCGAGGACCGCTCGACCTGCTGCTGTACCTGGTACGCAAGCACGAGGTGCAGATTACCGATATCCCCATCCGTGCTATCACCGACCAGTACCTGGCCTACCTGGAGGTGCTGGAACAGCTGGATGTCAATGCTGTCGGTGACTTCCTGGATCTGGCCAGCACCTTGATCGAGATCAAGTCCCGGATGGTGTTGCCGCGGGGGGGGGAGGAGGAAGGCGAGCTGGAAGACCCTCGCCAGGACCTGGTCGAACGCTTGCTGGAATACAAAAAGTTCCGCGATGCCGCCAGTCTGCTGGAGGACCAGAGCCGCAGCTGGCAACAGCATTTTGCGCGGCAGTCCAACGATTTGCCTCCCCGCAAGACCAACCTGGCGGAACAGCCGATTCACGAGGTCGAACTGTGGGACCTGGTCAGCGCTTTCGGCCGCATCTTGCGCGAACACGACGCTCAACAACCCTCCAATATCGTCTACGACGATACGCCCATCCATGTCTACATGCAGCGGATTCTGGAACAACTGGCCCAGGAAGGCCGCGCCGCATTCTGGAAGCTGTTCGAAAAGGGGATGCACAAGTCCAGCATGATCGGCATCTTTTTGGCGGTGTTGGAGCTGGTCCGGCACCACGATGTGCAGTTCGAACAGGATACGCTGTTCGGTGAAATCTGGCTGTACCCGGGCAGCCAGCAGGACCAGGCGATCGACGTCTCCAAGGTCGATTACCGGGAATAGACGGCCGCCGCCGCGGCCACCCGCCTCAGGAATCCCGACCGGCTCTGTAGAAAACCCCTCTTAGAGGATATCGTCTGCCTGTCACTCGTGCTCAGCGAAGCGGTGCTCGTGATCGTAATCGTAATCGAGCGGACGATCAGGCACGAACAGGGTGGCGATTACGAGTACGAGCACCGTCCTGCGGACTGAGCACGAGCACGACCCGGGGAAGCCGCTTTGCGGGTTTTCTACAGAGC
>CAYFZZ010000038.1:0-2839 GCA_964347545.1 uncultured Planctomycetaceae bacterium
GGCGGGATGCGGGTGGCGGGATGCGGGTGGCGGGTGGCGGCTGGCGGGTACCAATCCCAGCGCGCGGGGACTAGCCGCCGGTCTGTTTTGGAGACGCTCATTCCGGGGCCACCGGCGGCCAGTCCCGGCGCGCCGGGACCGCTCACCGAAAAAACCGCTGGGCCCTCATCCCTAGCCCCTCGGGCATTTGCCTTGGAAGGGGCGAGACTCGAGTAGCCCAGGCCGTAGGCCTGGCCAGGCCATGGGGGAAAATCCCCGCCGGCGGGCCGCGGACGTGGTGCCTGCCAGGCAGGCCGCCGCCACAGTAGAATGGGACACCTTCACAGCGGGGCAGAGGCGGGCCCGCCCGCCCGACCGTGCAGGGAAAATGACCGGCAGCCGCGTCGGGCAGCATGCGGATTCCGCTCGGGTCGCCACCCGCTGCAGGTTTCCTGCCGTAAGCCGAGTTGGCCCACCGCTGCCAGAAGGGGGGTAGATCATGACCGCTGGGCCACGCTGGTCGTCTTTCGTCCTGCTGGTTGCCGCCAGCGGGTTTGCCGGGGCACCGCTGGCGGCCCAGGAAGGGGAGGGGACCGTCCAGCCCCCGGACGTCTTCCGCCGGGTGGCTCAGCTGCGGACCGAGGTGGAACAGTTGCGGCAGGAGATGGGCAAGCCGGTCGGCCAGTTCCAGCTCCAAGTCCGCTCGGCCGCCCCCCGCGAAGTTTACTTTCAAGCCCTCACGCTGTTTCGCAAGGCGGACCGGCTGGCGTTCGAGCACACGGGCCAGCGGGTGGCGGTCCCGCCACCGCCCACCGGTACCCCTCAACCCCGGGACGTGCTGGCGGTCGTGGCCAAGGCGGAACGGCAGCTGCGGCAGGTGAAGGAGAAGCTGGCCGTGCAGGAACCGGCGGCCCCGCCGGCCCGCGACCCCACCAAGACGCCCACGGATGTGTTTCGGGCAATTGTCGAGGCCAACCACCAGCTGAACTTGATGCTGGACTACCCCTTCGCACCCAGCGACGTCTTTCAGCAGGTCCAGCGGGCAGGGGGTCTGGCCAGCCGCCTGGCCGAGCGGTGGGAGGACGCCGATTTCCCCCGCCAATGGCCCGCCTTCCAGCGCGGTCAGCGACCGGCGGATGTCTACCGGCAACTGCTGGCCTGCCTCGCTCGGATCCGGGCCATTTTCGAGAAGTCCGGTCTGCCGATCCTGGAAATCGAGGTCGCGGACGAAGCGATCGACCGGGCCACGCCCAGCGACGTTTACGATCTGGCCTCCGTCCTGGTCTCGGAACTGGCGTATCTGGACCAGCTGCAGCCCGCGGCGGAACCGCCGCCGCCGGTCTTTTATCCCGGCCGAAAATTCCCCTCCCACGTGCACCAGGCAGCGCGGCTGTTGGAGCAGCAGTTGAGCTGGCTGGAGCGGCGGGTGGCGGGGGAACCTGACTGGCTCCAGCGAAAGGCAGCCCCATGACCCCGCCCGCTCAGGATCTGGCGGCCGAGAACCCGCCGACAGGGCAGCTCCGCGGTGGCCTGCGAGCCCGCTTGTGGCGGTCCCATCTGCTGGTCGCCGCGTGCGGGCTGGCGACCCTGCTGATCGCCCTGGCCGTGTTCCTCTGGCAGCGCCGCACCGCGGTCGAAATCGCCGACATCCGCGGCCCGGCCGCGCGGGCCTCGGCCCTGGCCCTGGGGGGCATCCAGGAATCGCGGGCCAGCCTGCGGTCCTGGGTCCTCCTGGAGAAACGGCAGTTCGTCGCCGCCCGGAAAGAAGCCTGGGACGCGGAGATCGATCCGGCCATGGTGAAACTCCAGCAGCTCAGCGCCCGCTGGACCGACGACCAAGACCGCCAGCTGTTGCAGCAGGCGGACCAGCAGCTGGACGAGTTGCGCGACATCCAGGACAAGATCGAACAGGTCGCGCACACGCCCGCCAATGAACCGGCGCAGCTGCTCTTGACCAGGGAGATTACGCCGCTGAGCGACAAAATTTTTGCGGCGTGTACCGAGATGATCGAGCTGGAGAAGGAGTTCCCCAGCGGCAGCCACCGGCGGATGCTGCTGGCGGCCATGGCGGACTTTCGGGCCAGTTTTACCCGCAGCATGGTGTCGCTGGAGGGCTTTCTCCGCTCGGCAGATCCCGCCGACAGCACCCGCTATCAGAAAAACATCCAGGCGGCAGGAGAGTATTTGAAGACGCTGGCCGCCCAGCCGGAGTCGCTGGCCGAACCCCAGCATGCCCGGCTGGTTTTCTTGCAAAACGCGATGGCCCAGTACGAAGCGGCCGCGGGCCAGGCGATGGCGATTCGCCAAACGGACCAGTGGAATACGGCCCGCGACCTGCTGGCCCGCGAGGCGGCGCCCGCGGCCGAGAACGCGGTGGGGACCTTGCGGGTGTTGTCCGCTCGTCAGGAAAGAAAGATGGCGGCTGCCTCGCGGCGAGCGAAGAAGGTCAGCGACCTGGCGGTGGTCACCACCCTGGCCATGATCGGCCTGACCGCCGCCACCACCTGGTTCCTGGCGGCCCGGGCAGCCAACCGGATCATGCAGCCGGTGGCCGCCTTGGCGCAAGCCACCGAGGACCTGGCGGCGGGCAAGGCCGCCACCCTGTTGACCGTCACCCGCCGCGATGAAATCGGACGGCTGACCGAATCGTTCAACCGCATGACCGTGGCCCTGCGGCTCAGCCAGCAGGCCCTTCAATCCAGCGAACGGCAAATCCGCACCGTCATCGAATCGTCCCCCAGCGGGATGCTGGTCGTCGATCGGCAGGGAACCATCCAGCTGGTCAACACCCAGATCGAACGCCTGTTTGGCTACTCTCGCGACCAGCTGCTGAACCAAAAGATCGAAATCCTGGTCCCCG
>CAYFZZ010000039.1:0-28686 GCA_964347545.1 uncultured Planctomycetaceae bacterium
GCCCCCTGCTCGTAGTTCCGCCTTCAGGCGGCTCTGCGCCTTTCATTCGCTCCCCACCCCACGGGAAAACCTCAAAAAGGGAAAACCTCAAAAAGCACCTCAAAAAGGACAGGCATCATCGCTGTTGCCGGGCGGACCTCAGGGCCAATCATGCCTGTCCTTTTTTGAGGGCGGTGGTTTGATAAAGGCTTGCGTGGTCGGGGGTTCCGGCAGATACTGCTCTGCGGGGAAGGGCCAATCATGCCTGTCCTTTTTCGGGCGGGAGGGGTTCGGGGGGGCGGGAAGTCAGCACCTCTCCCAACGCCCGGCCGAGCGGGGTGGAAGGGGACCATGACCCAGGGGGAACCGATGGCCCAGGGGGATGCTCAGCAGAAGCCCGACGGGGGGCTGCCCGCGGGGCGGAGGTCGCGGTACGGGGCCCGGTGGTGGAGGCCGCCCCTGCGGGTTCTGCTGTGGCCACTGCTGGCCTACCTAGTGCTGGTCCTCGTCGTCTTCATCCGGCAACGCTCGATGCTCTACCTGCCCACCCCTGCGGTGCAGATCGCCCCGCGGGAGGCGGGCCTGCCTCCCGGGCAGGTGCATCCCATCACGGTGCGGGCCGACGATCAGCTGGAACTGCGGGGCTGGCACGTCCTGCCCGCTCGGCAGACGGCCGCCAACCGCCAGGAGTGCGACCAGGCGTTGGCCACGGCCCGGTGGCTGGTCCTCTATTTTTCCGGCAACGGAGGCAACCGCCGTCATCGGTTTGCGGAATTCGGGATCCTGGCCAGCCTGGGTGCCCACGTGTTCATCTTCGACTACCGCGGCTATGGGGATAACGAAGGTTCGCCCAGCGAAAAATGGCTGACTGCCGACGCGTGGTCGATCTGGAACTATGCTACCGTCCAGCGGGGGGTGCCGCCCCAGCGAATCCTCCTTTACGGCGAGTCTCTAGGGGGTGCGGTGGCGGTCCGCTTGGCCGCTCGGGCCTGCCAGGCGGGCAGCCCGCCGGGCGGTCTGATCGTGCGTTCCACCTTTTCCTCGCTGGTCGACGCCGGGGCGTATCACTATCCCTGGCTGCCGGTCCGCTGGGGGTTGATCGATCGCTTTGCCGCCGTCGACCACATCCCCCAGGTCACCTGCCCGCTGCTGCAGATGCACGGCAGCCGGGACACGATCATGCCCATCACGCTGGGTCGCCGCCTGTTCGCCGCCGCCCCGCAGCGGGCTGCGTCTGGGATCGCAAAGCAGTTTGTGGAATTACCTGGGGCGGATCACAACGACGTGACGCTGGTGGCCAGGGCCGAGATGCGGCGGGCGATCGGAGACTTTCTGGACCGCCTCCAGCAGACGTCGCGGCCCGCGGGCCGCTGAGCGTAGGACGGCGGGCCCGCCTCCCGCGGGGCGGCTGGCGGCGGGACCTTTACAGGCCTGCCCGGAAAGCTAAGCTGGGGCCATGGAAAACGCTTTTTTGATTGTGGCCTTGCGTTACGTCCACATCCTGGCGACGGCCATGCTGGTGGGCGGCATGATTTTTATCTCGGTGGCCTTGAAGCCGGCGCTGAAGGCGTTGGACGACGAGCGGCGGCAGCGGTTCCAGCAGACCGTGGAAGGCCGCTTCAAGCGGGTCGTCTACCTGTGTTTCCTGGCCCTGGTGATCAGCGGTGCCTACAACTGGATCCGTCTGGCCGATCAGTACAAAGCGATGGGGCCCAAGGGAAATATGGTGATCGGCATCAAGGTCCTGCTGGCGATGATCATGTTGGCCATTATCGCGGGGCGCGACCTGCAGCTGATCAAGCTGCCCGGCAAGGCCTGTCACCTGATCAATCTGCATCTGGTGGCCATCATTCTTCTGCTGGCGGGATTGCTGGGATACTGGCGATCGCTGCTGCCGGGATAGGCCGGCCGTCGACCGCGGCTGGCCCGGCAGACGGCACCCGACCGCCGCCGCGGGGGCCAACGTGTTGGGGGCGGGCGGACCCCCCCGCCACCGCAGAGCCCTGCTTTACGCCGGGAAGGCGGCTTTCAATTCATGGATCACGCGGTCCGACATCGGCGCGATCTTTCCCAGGGCTCGAGCGTTAACGACCGCCTCGGCGGTCGATTCCAGTACCTCCAGGCGGTCAAAGGCATCAAACACACTGCGGCCAGTGACCAGCACGCCGTCGTTGTCCAGAATCACGGCGGGCGAAGCAGGCGAGAGAAAATCGGCAATGTGGTTATCGTTTTTAAAATGCACGCCGTAGGGGACGTGCTGGACGTCCCGCAGGAAGATATAGCTTTCCGGGATGGTGTACGAGTCGAGCTCGCAGCCGGTCACACTGAACGCGGTGGCGTTGACGGGATGGGCGAACACAATCGCCTGAATCTCCGGATGACGCTCGTAGATCGCCCGGTGGGCCAGCGTCCCCCGGCTGGGCCGCTTGCCGGCCTCGTGCTGCGAGCCCCGAATCCAGACAAAGTCGTCGATGGTCAAGGTTTCGCGATCTTCCTGGGAGGGCGTAATCAGGAACGAGCGATCGTCCAGGCGAGCCGAAAAACTGCCTTCGGTGCTGATCAGCAACCGTTGCTGGCAGCCGCGCTGGATGAAGTTGCACAGCTGTTGCCGCAATTCTTTTTCGGCGGAAGTCGCTGCCGGCGGCTGGCAGGGGTCAAGCTGCACGCGGCGGCGGTGGGCCAGGGCCAGATCGGCTGCGGACAAGTACCGCACCTGGCCCAGGCTTTGGGCCTTGATCAGCGTTTTGGCGGCAAATTCCAAGGCCTCAAAACGCTGGAAGGCCTGCGACAGGGAGTCGCCCGCGGCCACCACGCCGTGATTCTCTAAAATCACGCAGTTGGCCCCTTGGCCAAAAACGGTGGCAATGTTGGTTCCCAGCTGTTGGCTGCCGGGCAGGGCGTAGGGAGCAAATCCGGGTTGGCCGCACACCAGATGGGCTTGCGGAAACAGCCGCGTGTCGGGCGTCTGGCCACAGATGCTGAAGGCCACCAGGGCCACGGGATGAGCGTGGACGATGGCACGCAGGTCGGGCCGCGCTTCGTACGCGCGCTGGTGAAATGGCAGCTCGGACGAAGGTGCATGCGCCCCCTGGACCGAGCCATCCGACTTGACGCAGACGATGTTGTCTCGAGTCAGATTGGCTTTGTCGATTCGCGCGGGCGTGATCCAGATGTCCCCGTTGTCGTCGCGGATCGAGAGGTTGCCGCCGGAGGTGGTCGTCATCCGGTAACGGTAGATCCGCTTCATCGTCTGCATGATCTCGTCACGCGGGTGGCTGACGGTCCGGCTCATCACCTGCTCGCTTTGCTGGTCCCGGCCTCGCCCCCCCCGGGGCGGCGGGGCTGCCAAAATTTCCCTCCGAAAATCTACGTGCGTTTTGCCAGGGGGGCAATTGCAAAACCAGGCGGGTTCCCCGGGAACCTGCCTTTCTCCTGCCTCCGGGGGCGGCGGGAACCGGCTGGTGGCCGAGCGTCACCCCTTGCCCTGGCGGCGAGCGGCGAGTAAGCAAACCGGCAGGAAGCGGGTCTGCGGGCCGCCATCCCCGGTCACGGCAAGGCCCGGTGAGTTCCAACCCCCGTCACCGTCAAGCCCGGTGATGGGCCAGCGTCCCCGTCGGACGAGGCGGGAGGCGGGAGCAGCGGGCGGAGAGACCATCCAGCGGCCAACCCTGCGTCGCCAGCTGGCTGACGAGCACATCGGATGAGCGAGACGGCAACGATCCTGCTGACCCTGGGGGCGATCCTCTTGATCGGGCTGGCCACCGATGCGCTGGGGCGGCTGACACCGCTGCCCCGCGTGACGCTGTTGTTGGTCTTCGGTTTTCTGATCGGCAATGGTGGGTTGAATGTCCTGCCGGTGCCGGTCTACCAGTGGTTTGACGTGGTGGCCGTGATGGCGCTGGTGATGGTGGGCTTCCTGCTAGGCGGCCAATTCTCGGCGGCCCAATTTCGGCGGACGGGGCGACAGGTGGTGACGATTTCGGTGGTGGTCGTCGTCGTCACGGCCATGGTGGTCCTGCTGGCGTTGTGGCTGACCGAGGTCCCGTTGGTGGTGGCCCTGATTCTGGCCGGCGTGGCACCGGCGACAGCGCCGGCGGCCACGGTCGACGTCGTCCACGAAGCGGGCGCGGAAGGGACTTTTTCCCGGACGCTGCTGGGCATCGTCGCTCTGGACGACGCCTGGGGTCTGATGCTCTTCAGCCTCCTGCTGGCCGTCGCGGCCACGGTCACCGATGGAATATCGCCCGCGATGGCCTTGTCCAGTGGTGCCTGGGAGATTCTGGGCGCGGTGGTGTTGGGCCTGGTGCTGGGCCTCCCCGTTGCCCAGCTTAGCGGTCGCCTGCAACCGGGCGAGCCGTTGATGACGGAGGCCTTGGGAGCGGTTTTTGTCTGTGGGGGTCTGGCGATCTGGCTGAACGTCTCGTTCATTATCGCGGCCATGGTCATGGGCACGGTGGTCGTCAATCTGGCTCGCCATCACGAGCGCCCGTTTCACGAAATCGAGAACGTGGAATGGCCGTTTATGATCCTGTTTTTCGTCCTGGCGGGGGCCTCGCTGCAGCTGGAGGCCCTCACCGACTTGGGGTTGGTGGGAACGGTCTACGTTGCCGCGCGGGTGGCCGGCCGCGTGGTGGGGGGCTGGATGGGAGGGCAGCTGAGCCATGCCACGCCCTCCATTCGCCGCTGGATGGGCCTGGCCCTGATGCCGCAAGCGGGTGTGGCCCTGGGCATGGCCTTGATCGCGGTGGGACGATTTCCGGACTACCGCACCACGATCCTCCCGCTGGTGATCGCCTCGACCGTGTTTTTTGAATTGACCGGTCCCATGCTGACCCGTCTGGCGTTGCAGCGCAGCGACGAGGTCCGGTTGCCAGATTAGCGCGCCACCGCGCCGTCCGCCGGGGAGGGTCCTAGCGCTGGACCCTGGCCGAGCCGCCGGCGGCAAAGGCCTCGACCTCGGGCAACCGGGCCATGGTGACGTCGCCCGGATAGCTGGTCAGCAGAGCCCCGTGTGCCCAACCCAGCCGCAAGGCTTCTTCGGGCGAGCGGCCTGTGATCAATCCGTAAATCAGGCCGGCCGCAAAGCCGTCGCCGCCGCCGATGCGGTCCAGCACATCCAGCTCGCAGGTGGGGCTGAGGAACTGTTGGCCATCCAGCCACAACACGCTGCCCCAGCCGTGACGGTTGGTCGAGCGGACCTCGCGCAAGGTGGTGGCTACCACCTTGATGTGCGGATACTGCTCGACCACCCGCTCGATCATCGCGAAGAAGTTTGTCGGATCCAGCTGCGACTGGTCTGCTGCCGGGGCGGGGCCGGGAATTCCCAGCCCCCTCTGGAGGTCCTCTTCGTTGGCCAGCAGCACGTCGACGTGGCGGACGATCTGTTGCATGATCGCTTGGCCTCGCTGCGAATCGCCCAGCCCCGCCCACAATTTGGCTCGGTAGTTTAAATCGAACGACGTCACCGCTCCGCTGACCCGCGCGGCCTGCATGCCTTCCACGATCAGGGGTGCGGTGGTTTCCGAGAGCACGGCGAAGATGCCGCCCGAGTGGAACCACCGTACGCCGCCCGCCAGGATCTGCGGCCAGTCAAAATCGCCGGGCTGCAAGCGGGCGGCGGCCTCGTTCGCTCGATTGTAAAACACCACCGGCGGACGGACCCCCTGGCCTCGATCGCTGTAGACCGTGGCGATGTTGGGGCCGCGGACGCCATCGTGGGCAAAGTGCTTGTAGAAAGGTCGCACCCCCATCTCGCGGATCCGCGCTTGCACCAGTTCGCCGATCCCATAGTCGACCATCGCCGTCGCGATCCCCGTCTGCAGGCCAAAACAGTCCGCCAGATTGGCCGCCACGTTGTACTCGCCACCGGAGACGTGTACGTCGAACGAGCGGGCTTTGCGGAAGGGAGTCGCGCCGGGGTCCAGCCGATGGACGAGGGCCCCCAGGGAGAGCAGGTCCAGCTGACAGGGGTCGTCGCGAATCGTCAGGGCGGGCATTTCCAGGACTCTCGCCAGGGACGTAGGACCCATCTCGCCCGATGGGTATCGCTTGTTTGTAAAGGTCTCGCTGGCAAAGTGCAAGCTGCTCCCCCTCACCCTAAACCTCTCCCCCATCCCGGCGCGCCGGGACGGGGGAGAGGGGACCGTTGCGAGCCAGCCGTGAACTGGAACACGCGCCTTGAACCCAGACCGGCTCAACGACTTTCGCCGATCCTCATGCGATCCGCACCAAGTGGGGAAGGGTACCGAACAGCATCCTGATGGTTGGAACGCTGAACGTGGGGATGATTTTTCGGCGCCGGTGGGCTGGTAGCCTCTGCGATCCACTGCCGGGCCTGTTGACGGCTGGTGGTTCAGCCGGCGTAGGCAACCGCAGGGACGCCGCGAACGCCGGGGTGGGCGAGGAACAGGCCGCCCGCGTGAGGCTGTGCTTGCAGGGCCGCTTCGTCCTGGCCGATCCGCGCGGTGGTGATGTACAGCTGGTCAAGCTGGGGACCGCCGAAGGCGCAGGCGGTGACTTGTCGAGCGGGGACGTCGATGCGGGCCAGGGTCTGGCCGGTCCGCGGATCGTAAGCGGCCACGCAGCCGCCGTTCCAGTGGGCGACCCACAGGTTGTCGTCTGCGTCGATCGCCATCCCGTCCGGTTTGCCGCGATCGGCGGGGATCTCTACCGCGGGCCGGCGGTTGCTGATCTGGCCCGTGCGGTTGTCAAAATCGAAGGCGTCCACCCGCAGGGTGTGGGTGTCAATGTAGTACATGGTCCGGGTGTCGGCGGTCCAGACGATGCCGTTGGAGACCCGCACCTGGTCCAGGTGCTTGGCGACGTTTCCCTCGCTATCCAGGCTGTACAAGGCGCCGCTGGGCCGCCGCTGGCTGCTCATGTCCATCGTGCCGGCCCAGAACCGCCCCGCCGGATCGCACTTGCCGTCGTTAAAACGGTTGGCCGGCAGGTGGCTCTCTGGATCGTGGATGACCGTCAGCGTTTGCGAGTCGGGATCATAAGCCGCAAACCCCTGTTCGACCGCCAGCATCAGGCCACCCCGCTGACGGCCCACCACGGTTCCCACCCGCTGGCCGATCTCATACGTCTGGTCGCTGCCGGTAGTCGGATCGAAGCTGTGCAGCCGACCCCGCTCGATATCGACCCACCACAGCTGCTGGCGGGCCACGTCCCACCAGGGGCCCTCGCCCAGTTCTGCCTGAGCGTCGAGGACAAGTTCAGCCGTCAAGTTCGTGCTCATCGCAATCGCTCCCGCCCCAAACCGCGGTCCCGGGGCATGCCCAGGATAACGGACGGCTGGGGGCGTCCGTCCAGGGGCCGCGTCGGCACATCGCAGGGGGCGTGGCCGTGGGGCAGGGGAGGGCGTTGAGGGCGAGTCCCGGCCGCTGGGCCGCGTGGTTGATTCTGGAAAAGGGGTCTGGCATAACTGGTTTTCGCAGAGGGTGGAGGGGGAAAAATGACAGCCGGCAGCGAAAGTTTTAGCGAACGGTTGGCGGCGGCGGTGCGGCGGACCGCGACGCCGGTGCTGGTGGGACTGGACCCGCGGTGGGAGCAGTTGCCGGGCCGGTTGCGCGAGGCCCACCCCGATTCCCCCCCAGGCCGGGCAGCCGCTTATCGGCAGTTTTGCTGTGAAGTGGTGGATGCCGTCTGCCCGCTGGTCCCTGCCGTCAAACCGCAGGCGGCGTTTTTCGAGCAGCTGGGTCCGGCGGGAATGGAGGCGCTGGCCGGCGTGGTGGATTACGCATCCCGGCAGGGATTGCTGGTCATCCTGGACGCCAAGCGGGGCGATATCGGTTCGACCGCCGCGGCCTATGCCGATGCGTATCTTGGCCGGGGCGGGCACAGCGTGTGGGGGGCCGACGCCCTGACCGTCAATCCCTACCTGGGGGACGACAGCCTGGAACCGTTCGTCGAAGTGGCCCTGGCTCGGGACGCAGGCCTGTTTGTGCTGGTGCGAACCTCCAACCCCGGCGCGGGCTTGTTTCAAGACCTGGTTGCCGAAGGACGCACGGTCTACGGCCACGTGGCCCAGCTGGTCGAGCGGCTGGCGGCGGCCAGTGCGGGACCGGCAGGTTACGGGGCGGTGGGGGCCGTGGTGGGGGCCACCTACCCCGACGAACTGGCTGAACTGCGGGCCGTCATGCCCCACAGCTGGCTGCTGGTCCCCGGCTTCGGAGCTCAGGGAGGTACCGCCGCCGACGTGGCCGCCGGCTTCGACCCGCAGGGGCTGGGCGCCATCGTCAACAGCTCGCGCGGCATTATTTTCGCCTATCGGCAGGACCCCTACCGCCAGACGCTGGGCGAAGCCGGCTGGCAGGACGCGGTGGCTGCCGCGACAGGCGACATGATCCAGCAGTTGCGAACCGAGACACCGGCGGGGGCCTTGTAAGCCAGCGGGGTGATCCCCAGCACGCGCATGACCCGCACCGGATCGACAGACACGACGCAGCCTCCTCTGCCCACCGCCGGCGGTTCGGCCCCTAGGCTGAAAATCGTGCTGCTGTTGGTGTTTGTCGTGGGTCTTGTGGCCGCCTTCCAGTTCCTGCCGGTCGCTGAATATCTGGCCCGCTTTCTGAACTACGTGGAGGGGCTGGGTATCTGGGGGCCGATTCTGCTGGCGGCGGCCTACATCGTGGCCACCGTGCTGATGGTGCCGGGCACGATCCTGACCCTGGGCGCGGGCTTTACGTTTGGCCTGGCGTGGGGCCTGCTGTCGGTCATGGTGGGCAGCGTGATGGGGGCTCTGAGTGCCTTCCTGGTGGGCCGCACGATGGCACGGGGCTTTGTCGAACAGCAGGTGAGGGCGAATCCGAAGTTTGCTGCCGTCGACGCTGCGGTGAGGGCCCACGGTTTCAAGATCGTGTTGCTGACCCGCCTTTCGCCGATCTTCCCCTTCAATTTGCTGAACTATCTGTTCAGCGTCACCAATGTCCGCACCTGGGATTACTTCTGGGCCAGCTGGATCGGCATGTTTCCCGGCACCGTGATGTACGTCTACCTGGGAACGGCTGCCCGGAATCTGGCGGACCTGGTCAGCGGGGACGTGGAGGGGGGGGTGGGCCAGCAGATCCTGTTGTCCATCGGTCTCTTGGCCGCGATCATCGTGACGGTCTACGTCACGCGGATCGCCCGCCGGGCGATCCAGGAATATGTACCCGACAGCGACCGCCTCCCAAGGCATGCGAAGGGGCCGGTCACAGAGGAATAGCCGAATAACCGCCTATTCGTCTTCCGCCTTGAGCCAGGCGTGCAGCGTCGGCTGATAATTGCAGATTTCGTTAGGGGCGAAATACAACGCGATTTCGCGGGCGGCGGCCTCCGGACCGTCGGAGGCGTGGACCAGATTCATCTGACGGCTGCTGCTGAAATCCCCGCGGATCGTGCCGGGGGCCGCCTGCAGGCCGCTGGTCGCCCCCAGCATCTCGCGGACCACCCGGATCGCCTCCAGGCCCTCAATCACGGCGGCCACGACGGGGGCCCCGGTGATGAATTTCTCCAGGCCGGGATAAAACGGTTTCGTCACGTGTTCGGCATAGTGCTCGCGAGCCAACTCCGGCGTGATCCGCATCATTTTCAACGCGATCACGTTGAAGCCCTTGTCCTCAAAACGGCTCAACACCCGCCCGGCCAGCCGGCGTTGCACGCAGTCGGGTTTCAGCAAGATCAGCGTACGTTCCATGGCTCAGTTCCTGCAGTCGTCCGCAAAGGGAGGATGCCGTGGTGGCCCAGCTGCCCTGGCAGTCGTCAGCCCGTCCCTGCGCGGTGGGGTACGGCCCTGGCGCACGGCGGGGGCCGAGCATGGGGGCCGAAACCCTCCCTGGCAGCCGCACACCCATCGTGGCCGGCCGGCGCCGGTCGGCCGGCGACCACCGCGATCGGCGGATTCTAGCCGATCGTGGCCTGACCGGCAACGCGGCGGGCTGTGGCTTGGCGGTTGGGCAGGGGCCGCGCCGCTTGCCGCCATCACCAACAAAACGGGATAATCGCCGGCGCTGGCCAGAGAGTGACCTGTCGAGCTCGTCGCCGGGGGGATCCATGACCGCTGCCAAGATTGTCCTGCCCGAGGTGCCTTACCAGCCACAGGACCCCGCGCGGTACCAGCCGGCGATCGGCTTGATCGGGTGCGGGGCCATCACCGCCTACCACTTGACCGCCTACCAGGCGGCCGGCTATCGCGTTACGGCGGTGTGTGACATCCACCGGGAGGCGGCGGAGGCCCGCCAGCGCGAATACTATCCCCAGGCACAAGTCTACAGCGACTACCGGCAGCTGCTGGCCGACGCCGACATCGAGGTTGTCGACGTGGCGACGCATCCAGATGTCCGAGCCTCGATTGTGCGGGACGCCCTGCTGGCGGACAAACACGTGTTGAGCCAGAAGCCGTTTGTGGTCGACCTGGGGCTGGGCAGGGAACTGATCCAGCTGGCGAAGAAGCGGAATGTGAAGCTGGCCGTCAACCAGAACGGCCGCTGGGCACCCCATTTTAGCTATCTGCGTCGAGCGATCGCCGCGGGGATGATCGGGGAGGTGCTGAGCGTGCACATGGCCGTGCATTGGAATCATGGCTGGGTCCGCGGCACCGAGTTTGAAAAGGTCCGCCACCTGATCCTCTACGATTTCGCCATCCACTGGTTTGACATGCTGACCTGCTTCATGGGAAATCGCGCTCCGACCAGCGTCTACGCCACCACCACCCGCTCGACCGCCCAGCAGGTCCGCCCCCGCCTGCTGGCTCAGGTGCTGGTCCAGTACGAGCGAGCCCAAGCGTCGCTGGTTTTTGACGGCGATACCCGAGGCAGTTCGCTGGATACGACCTTCGTGGCCGGCAGTGAGGGGACCCTGTCCAGCCGGGGCGAGGATTTGAACCAGCAGACCGTCACCCTGGCGCGGGAAGGTTATCGGCTGAGCCCCACGCTGGTGGGCCGCTGGTTTCCGGACGGTTTTCACGGCACGATGGGGGAGCTGTTGAGTGCGATTGAAGAGCAGCGCGAGCCGGAGCACAGCGGGGCGGACAATCTTCGCAGCTTGCAACTCTGTTTTGCCGCGGTCGAAAGTGCCGAAACGGGCCAGCCCGTGGTGCCCGACAGCGTCGACCGTTTGGCCCCGCTTCCCCCCGAGCCCTAGCTTGCCCAGTCCCTTTTCTGGCAGGCAGGCCGACGGGGTCGTCCCTCGGCCGGCCGCCACCTCGCCGGGCCAACCCCGGGGGGGGGCGCGGCACCCCGGTCCGGGGCACCGGCGAGGGGGCAGACAACCGGGCGGGGTCGGTTTCGCGCCCGGCGGCGTGGATCGTTGCTGGCCCGCGAAGCTTTCGCTACCATGCGGGCTGGTTTTCCGTCTTTGTTACCGGGGTGAGATCATGGCAAAAGACGCCGTGGAGAAGCGAGCAGAGAAAAAGAAGGTCGGCGCCAAGAAGATCTTGCTGGTCGACGACGATCCGGAAATCATTGAGTCGTTGCGGTTCACGCTGGAGGCCCGAGGCTACGACGTGCTGATTGCGCGGGACGGCAATCAAGGTCTGGCCATGGCCGAACGTGAAGATCCGGACTTGATGATCCTGGACATGATGATGCCTAAACGGAGCGGTTTTTTGGTGATGGAAAAAATCCGTCGCTCGCGGCCCACTCCCCTCCGCGTGATCATGATCACTGCCAACGAGGGCAGCCGGCACAAGGCGTATGCGGAAATGCTGGGCGTGGATGACTACATCCGCAAGCCGTTTGCCATGGATCGACTGATGGAGAGCGTGGATCGCTTGTTGTCCTGACGGCCAGCTTGCCCGTGCGAGGATAGTGGGGCGGTTGTGGGGACCGTTCTGGTCGGCCCGGCTGCCGCCTGCGCAGCGGGCGGGGCCGCGTGCGGCGAGGTGGATTTTGCCGCGGTGATCGGCGTGGCCGCGACCCAGTGGCGGACCCCAGCCGCCGCGTTGCCGCCGCTCGGGCCGCCAGGCGGGCCTGGTTGGCCGCCGGCGAGCGTGTGGCTGACCCTGTAGAATCGCGCCTGTCGTTTGAAATCAGCGATAGCGGGGACATTTTGGGGGTGGGATGAAAAAAAGTTAGCCTCCCCTGGGGGGAGGGGTTTTTTGTCAGAAACCCTTACCCCGTAAAAAGTTCTTGCCCCCGTGCGATTCTGAAGCTTGCGTCCCAAACCGGTCGGAAGGCAAAGTCAATATTGCCCCCAGACGGATGGGAACCGATACTTAAGAAGGAAAAGGAAGAAGGAGGTGTGGGCAAGGGATGGCCTGCCTCTCGGCTTAGAAGCAAGTCCTGCCCTTTTCACCTCACCGTTCGGTAAGGTTCTTTTGCAATTTTCTGTTCCTGCCTCTCTCACGCACGCTGCGTGAGTCAACGGCGTCCTGGCTGAGGCTTTTCCCGGCGCATTGCGCGAAAGGGAAAAGTGGCTCTGGGGCTGCGCCGGTGCGAGGCGGTCGGAAATTTGCCGATGCGGGGCGCCGACGATCAGCATCACAGACGAGGTGTAAAGCGAGGTATCAGGAAATGTGATTCACAGGGGAAAAGGAGGTCTTCTGTTGCCACGCTGAGCGTGGTGGCGGGTTGCCAGATGGATCGTGGGGAGCACGAGCATTTGACGAGCGGCCTCGCACTTACTTTTCGGGAGGAAGATCAATGGCTGGTGGACGCGAAATTCTGTCGCTGGTGGCCCAACGCCAAGACCTGGAACAGTTCCGTAAAAAGAACTGGGAAGGCACTTTCGAAGAGTATCTGGATATCGTGCGGCGAGATCCCCGTGTGACCCGCAATGCCTTTCAGCGGGTGTACGACATGATCATGTCGTACGGGACGGATGTCGAGGAGGAGGGGCGCGAGCGGCGGGTGCACTATCGGTTTTTCGCCGATCCAGAGGACCACGGCCGGGATGCCGTGTTTGGTCTGAAGCGGGCCCAGGAGGCGCTGGTCAATGCCTTCAAGAGTGCCGCCTGCGGGTACGGCATCGAGAAACGCGTGTTGCTGTTGCATGGTCCGGTGGGGAGCAGCAAAAGCACGATCGCTCGGCTGGTCAAGAAGGGGTTAGAGCGGTATTCGGCCACCGATCAAGGCGCCCTGTATACGTTGGGCTGGTACAACGATGGGGAGGACAACACGGATTGGTGTCCGATGCACGAAGAGCCGCTGCATCTGATTTCCCCCCGTTTCCGCCCCGAGGTGGAAGCCCACTTGAACGAGGCCAGCTCCAGCGATTTCGAGGTCAAGATCACGGGCGAGCTGTGTCCGTTCTGTCGGTACCACTATGCCGACCGGCTGCGGCGGTACGACGGCGATTGGACCAAGGCGGTCGGCGATGCGCGGGTCAAACGGTTGTTGTTGAGCGAGAAAGATCGCATCGGCATCGGGACCTTCCAGCCCAAAGATGAAAAAAACCAGGATTCCACGGAACTGACGGGGGATATCAACTACCGCAAAATTGCCGAATACGGCAGCGACAGCGATCCTCGAGCTTTCAATTTCGACGGCGAATTCAACATCGCCAACCGGGGCGTCGTGGAATTCGTGGAAGTCCTCAAGCTGGACGTGGCCTTTCTTTACGACCTCTTAGGCGCCAGCCAGGAACACAAGGTCAAACCCAAAAAGTTCGCTCAGACCGATATCGATGAAGTCATTCTGGGGCACACCAACGAGCCGGAATACCGGCGGTTGCAGAACAACGAGTTCATGGAGGCCTTGCGCGACCGGACAGTGAAAATCGATGTGCCCTATGTCACGAGGCTGAGCGACGAGATCAAGATCTACGAAAAAGACTACAACCCACAGACCGTCACCGGCAAACATGTGGCTCCGCATACCATCAAAATGGCCGCCATGTGGGCGGTGCTCACGCGGTTGGAAGAACCCAAAAATGCCAATCTCACCCGGTTGCAGAAACTGAAGTTGTACGACGGCAAAAGCCTGCCCGGGTTTACCGAGGAAAACATCAAGGAATTGCGCGAGCAGGCGGTCAACGAGGGCATGCAGGGGATTTCGCCCCGCTACGTTCAGGACAAGATTTCCAACGCCCTCGTCGCTCATCCCGAAGCCAAATCGATCAACCCCTTCATGGTGCTGAACGAACTCGAGTCGGGGCTCAAGCATCATTCGCTGGTCACCAGCGAGGAGTTGCGTAACGAGTACCGGGAACTGTTACAGGTCGTGAAGGAGGAGTACGAAAACATCGTCAAGAACGAAGTCCAGCGAGCCATCGCGGCCGACGAGGCCGCCCTGAAGCGGCTGTGCGCGAATTACATCGACAATGTCAAAGCGTACACGCAGCGGGAGAAGGTGAAGAACAAGTATACCGGGCAGTACGACGAGCCGGACGAGCGTTTGATGCGATCGGTGGAAGAGAAGATTGACATCGCGGACAGCCGGAAAGATGACTTCCGCCGTGAAATCATGAACTACATCGGCGCGCTGTCGATTGACGGCAAGACGTTCGATTACACAACCAATGAACGCCTGCACAAGGCCCTGGAGCTGAAGCTGTTCGAAGACCAGAAGGACACCATCAAGTTGACCAGCCTGGTTTCCAACGTCGTGGACGAAGAGACACAGGCCAAGATCGATGTCGTGAAGGGTAGATTGATCCGCGATTATGGGTATGACGAAGAGAGTGCAACCGATGTTTTGAACTTTGTGGCAAGCATTTTCGCTCGGGGCGATACCAAAGAATCCCCCTAAAGGGGGGAACGTGGGGGTGTCCCGCCGGGCATGAAGGATAGGGCGGCATCTCGGTGAGGTGCCGCGAAAACGTGCGACGCGGCCGCGAGGGCCGCGCGGGGAGAAGGAATCCCAGGCTTGCCACTGCGGCCAGCGCAGCCGTCCGGAGGCTGCCCAGCAGCTCGGTTGCCCTCAAGGAAGAGGTGCCAACGATGGCGATGAAAATCGAGCGAGATGAACGGCGATTCCGCCAGATCGTGCGCGGCAAAATTCGTGATAATTTACGCAAATACATCACGCACGATGAAATGATCGGACGCAAAGGTCGCGATCTGGTCAGCATCCCCGTCCCCTATCTGGATGTCCCCCACTTCCGCTTCGGAAAAAACGGATCCGGCGGCGTCGGCCAGGGTGACGGAGAGGACGGGACACCCATCGGTCGCGGGGAAGAGGGGGAAGGCAGCGGGATGGCGGGCAGCGAACCAGGCCAGCATGTCCTGGAGGTGGACATCACCCTGGAGGAATTGGCCCAGATCATGGCCGAAGAATTGGAGCTGCCCCGCATCCAGCCCAAAGGGACTGACCAGATCACCGAGGAAAAGAACCGCTACAACAGTATCCGCCGCAGCGGACCGGAATCCTTGCGGCACTTCAAACGGACCTACATGCAGGCCCTCCGCCGCCAGATTTCCTCGCAGACCTACCTCCCCGAAAAACCCCGCATCGTCCCCATCGGTGACGATCGGCGATATCGCAGTTGGCAGACGATTCGCAAGCCGGAAACCAACGCGGTCGTGATCTACATGATGGACGTTTCAGGATCGATGACGGACGAGCAAAAAGATATTGTCCGCACCCAGGCGTTTTGGATCGATACCTGGCTGACCAACGAATATGACGGGATTGAAGTGGAATACATCATCCACGACGCGGCCGCCCAGGTGGTTGACCAGCAGACCTTTTACCATACCCGTGAAAGTGGTGGGACGCGGATCAGTTCTGCCTACCGCGTCTGCGGCGAACTTTTGGCGGAAAAATATCCCACCTCGGAATGGAACATTTACTGCTTCCAGTTCTCCGACGGAGACAACTGGGGGGAGGATAATGAACAGAGCATCCAACTGCTGCGGGAAACCCTCCTGCCGGTCTGCAACCAGTTCTGCTACGGCCAGGTGGAAAGCCCCTACGGCAGCGGCGAATTCATCAAGTCCCTGGAGGCCGTTTTCGGCAGCGACCACGAAAATCTGGTCCTCTCGGAAATCCCCAATAAAGACGCAATTTACGATTCCATCAAACGCTTCCTGGGAAAAGGAAAATAAACCCCCAGGGATCCCCGCATCCCGCATCCCGTAACCCGAACCCCGCGTACCCCCATGGCCACCATCCCCTACGACCCCCTGCCGGACACCTTGGCGGGACTGCAAGACGAGATCGAGGCCCAAGCCCGCGCCTACGGGTTGGACTTCTTTCCCACGATCTTCGAGCTGGTGGACGCCGATCAGCTGAATGCCATCGCGGCCTACGGGGGTTTTCCGACCCGCTATCCCCACTGGCGATTCGGGATGGAATATCAGCGGCTGGCCAAGGGGTACCACTACGGGCTGCAGAAGATTTACGAGCTGGTGATCAACAACGATCCCTGTTACGCCTACCTGATGAACAGCAACTCATTGACCGACCAGAAACTGGTGATGGCCCACGTCTACGGCCACTGCGACTTCTTCAAGAACAACGCCTACTTCCGTCATACCAACCGCAAGATGATGGACGAGATGGCCAATCACGGCAACCGCATCCGCCGCTACATGGATCGTTTTGGCGTGGAAGCGGTCGAGGAGTTTATCGACTGCTGTCTCAGCATCGAAGGCTTGATCGATGTCCACTCGACGTTCATCAAGCGTGGTCAAAAGCGGCCGGAGAAGTATGAATTTCGTGACGCGGATGACGAGCAGTCGCCCGAGCCGCCGGGAAGGTTCCGCGCCAAGGACTACATGGATCGCTACATCAACCCCCCCCAGGTGCTGGCTGCGGAACAGCAGCGCAAACTGGCCAAACAACAACAGCAAGAACGCTTTCCCAGCGAGCCGGTGCGGGACGTAATGCTGTTTGTCCTGGAAAACGCCCCCCTGAAGGCCTGGCAACTGGATGTGCTGTCGATCATCCGCGACGAAGCCTATTATTTCGCTCCCCAGGCCCAGACCAAGATCATGAACGAAGGCTGGGCCAGCTATTGGCATTCGACCATCATGACCCAGCGGCAGCTGGATCCCAACGAAGTCATCCACTACTGCGATCACCACGCCGGCACCATGGCCAGCTCACCCACCCGCCTGAACCCCTACAAGCTGGGACTCGAGCTGTTGCGCGATATCGAAGACCGCTGGAACAAGGGCCGCTTTGGGAAGGAATACGAGCAGTGCGACGACCGCGTGGCCAAACAAAAATGGGATACCCACGCCGGGCTGGGCCGCGAAAAAATCTTCGAAGTCCGTAAAGTGCATAATGATCTGACCTTTATCGACACCTTCCTCACGCTGGAATTCTGCCGCCAGCACAAGCTGTTCCGATTTGGATACAACCCGCATACCGACTATTATGAGATAGAGAGCCGTGAATTTCCGAAGATCAAGCAGCAGTTGCTGGCCAGCTTGACCAATAGCGGCCGGCCGCGGATCGAGGTCCGCGAGGGGAACTACAAGAATCGTGGCGAACTGTTGTTGTACCACCACTGGAACGGCGTCGATCTGCAGATCAATTACGCTCGCGATACGCTAGCCAACCTGTACAAACTCTGGACGCGACCCGTCCATATCGAAACCACCATCGATGAAAAACGCGTGATTTTCTCGTTTGATGGCAGCGAACATGCCACCTGCGAGGTGGAAGAAAAATCTGGGGAAGCAGAGTGAACCGGAACGCCGCCGGGCAGAGACACGTTGCTCCCCGGCGGTCCCGCCACTGAACTGAAAGGAGGACGCCATGTCCCTCCAGGAACAACTTGGCGAACAGTTAAGACGCCTGGAAGCCGCCCCGGCCACGGCCGGCCCCTACGAAATCGAAATCCCCGGCGAGCATTATCAGCTGACTTGCCAGTTGCACGCCGTGGGTGCTCTGGGATGCGCCCTGGGACAGATGACCGTGACCGGCCACAAACTGGCCGGTGCGTCGGTCGAGCAGCTGAAAGAGGTCAGCCAATCGCTTGCCTCCCAACTGACCTACCTCCTGGAAAGAGTGGCCCCCATTGAAGTCGACCAGGACGGGTGCGTCGTCCAGATGCGCAGCGATCCCCCGCACCGCGAAGAGGACGAGACCAGTTATTACGAATTGCTGGTCCAAACCGACCGGGTTACCCTGCGACGGTTTCGCCAGGAAAAAGATCAACAGCGGCATCCGGTCAGTGCCCACCTGACCCGCGAAGTCCTGGTCCGACTGGCCGGCGACCTGGTCGCCGTCGTCAGCTGATCCCACCCCTCCCTGCCGCAGGACCGCGCCCGGATGACCCCCGGCGTGCTCGTCCCTGACGATCCGGGCCGCCGTCCGCCGCGGGGGTCCGTTGCGGTCACCCGCGGCCCGACTGTCGCCGGCTTCTGCGAAGCCGGCCCGTCGCTCAAAACACCGCACCCCCAGAGCGCTTTACTGTTTCTGGGGATTGATTTAGGATGCCCCTCAGTCAGGCCTGCGCGGGGGCGCGGATCCCCCTGCCGGGACCAGCGACCGGGATGAACGCACCGATGAACGCAGCCCAGAGACCCGCAGCGGCCACGGCCGAGGACGTATCGCGCGTGCCGGCCGAAGGGTGGCATTGCAGCCACCTGTTTTATCGGTTTGATCGAGCTCGGGTGAGGGAGCTGAGCGGCGAGCAGTTAGAGGCCGGTCGGCGGCAGCTGATCGAAACGCTGGATCCCGCCGCCGACACCTCCCCCGCACGATTGCAGACCTCCCTTGTCAGCGGGCACAAAGCCGATTTCGGCTTGATGCTGCTCGACCCCGACCCGCTCGTCATCGACGCGGTGCACCAGCGACTGTTGTCTGGTCCGCTGGGCACGGCGCTGCAGCCCACCTATTCCTTTGTCTCGCTGACGGAAGTCTCCGAGTACGTGCCCACGGTCCAGCAGTATGCCCAGCGGCTGGTGGCGGAAGGGGAAACCGAGGGGAGCCCGGCCTACGAGGCGAAGGTCAAGGCGTACCAGCAGCGGGAACAGCAAATGCGGCGGCAACGGCTAACGCCCGACCTGCCCCCCTGGCCGGCCACCTGCTTTTATCCCATGAACAAGTGGCGTCTCCCCGCCGCCAACTGGTTCACGCTGGACGTCGCCGAACGGCACCGCTTGATGAACGAACACGGTCGGACGGGGATGAGCTTTGCGGGTAAGGTCACTCAGCTGATCACGGTCGGGATCGGCCTGGACGACTGGGAATGGGGCGTGACTTTGTGGGCCCGCAACCCGGAGTTTCTCAAGGAGATTGTCTACCGCATGCGGTTTGACGAAGCCAGCGCCAAGTACGCGGAATTTGGTCCCTTCTATACCAGCTATGTCTCCACCGCCGCAGAAATGCTGGCTCACTGCCGCATCGCTTAGCCCTCCCCGTAGGCCGGCAAGGTTTCGCCGGCAGGCAAATACAGAATCGCGGCCGCGTTGATGATGGCTCAGCCGCCACCCCGGTCGATTCCGCTGGACACACGCGACCCGCTCCGGGAATAATGAACTCGCGGGTGGTGGCGGAACTGTTTTGGCGACGCGAGGGAGTCCGCATGATACGGCGCGTCCTGTTTTTCGTGTATGGCCTGCTGGCCTACGTGATCGGGGTCTCCTCGCTGGTGTATGCCGTGGGGTTTCTGGCCAATGCCGTGGTCCCCAAGGGGATCGATGCCGGTCCGGTCGGTCCGGTGGGGCAGGCAGTGGGGCTCAATACGCTGCTGCTGTTGCTGTTGCCCCTCCAGCATTCCGTGATGGCTCGACCCGGTTTCAAGGCCGCCTGGACGCGGATCGTGCCCCGCGAGATTGAACGCAGCACGTTCGTCCTGATCTCGGGGCTCCTCTTGTGGCTGCTCTATTGGCAATGGCGACCGTTGCCGGACATGGTGTGGCAGGTCGAAACTTTTGCCTGGCGGATTCTGATCCAGGTCATCTACCTGGCCGGGTGGGGTCTCTTGTTTGCCAGCAGCTTCTTGATCGACCACGGGGATTTGTTCGGTTTGAGGCAGGTCTTTTTTTGTTTGCGGGGACGAGCGTATGAGCCGCCGCGGTTTGTCGAGCGGTTGGTCTACAAGTGGATCCGGCACCCGCTGATGGCCGGGTTTATCGTCGCCTTTTGGGCGGCGCCTGCGATGAGCCAGGGGCGTCTGTTGTTTGCGGTTGTGAGCACGGGCTATATTTTCATCGGCATCCGGCTGGAGGAGCGCGAGTTGTTGGCCCAGCACGGGGAGGACTACGCGGCCTACCGGCGGCGGACAAGGATGCTGTTCCCCCTTCCCCGCCGGCAGGCCGGCGGGCCGCCTCGGGCAGACCGCTGATCCGGGTCGAGCTCCGACCTGCAGCAAAAAAGCCCGCCGACCAGCGGGCGGTCTGCGGCAAATGGCTGAGCGGGGCTGGTCGCGGTATAATGCCCACCACCGCCCACCCCCGTTCGGCGTACCCTGAGGTGACAAGATGGAACTGGCCTATCTGCTCGGATTTGTTCTGCTGTGGTTTGTCCTGCAAATCTGGGTCTTGCCCAAGTTTGGCGTGAAGACGTGAATCGGCAGTCGCTGTGGGCCGAGTTCGGCCCGGAAGGAGGGACTGCCCGCCGAAGAGGCTGAGCAAGCGGGTATCGAGGAACAGGGGACCAGCGGCCGCGGACCGGGGGGGTGAATCGCTGAGCGGCCGAGGGTGGTGCCGGTCGTCCACCGCGCGAAAGGGGCGGCGGAGCGGGGGGGAGATGAGCTGGACCGATCCCCGGCCCCCCCAGAAAAGCCAGAACCCGCCCCCGAGGGCGGGTTCTGCAGAGGCGCCGGTCGGATTCGAACCGACGGTGGCGGATTTGCAATCCGCTGGCTTAGCCACTTGCCTACGGCGCCAAGTTGGCCGCTTACGGTAAAATTTTCGTGCAGAGCGGTCAAGTCCGACTCGACCGGTCGCAGAGCGGTCGGTGATGACCGACCACGTGGAGTTTATCGGTTTTACGAGTTTTCCCGCAAGGTTTATCCAGCTCGGCCGGATCCGCTGAAGTTTGCCCAATCCGCCGCTCGATGGTGTAGAAAGAGCGATTTCAAACGCGAGCTAGCGGAGGAGGGCGTCGTGGGCCTGATTGCGGAACTGCTGAACCAGCGGAAAACGTTCCAGCAGGTGGCCCTGCTGGTCGGCGAGATTTCTCCCCCCTGCCAGGCCGACGTGTGGGAGCGGGTTCGGGAACGGGTGTTCGATATGGATCTGACCGAAGCCCGGGGTTACGTGCGAGCTCGTGCGGTGAAGGTGGTGCGACGACAGGTCGCTGCTCGTTTGCCCCGGCATCCCCAGCTGGACGCCCACGCGGTCCAGCAGCTGAAGGCCCTTGTGACCGAACGCGTCGCGCAACGGATCCTGGCCGACCTGCTGGCTGGCGGTGCCGCAGCCCGTCGACCGGCCGCTTAGTCTTTCTGCCCCATCAGCGGTTATCGCTGACCGGCTTTCTGCCGGAGACAGTCATCGCCACCTCGCGAGGTTCAGCCCCACACAGCTGCAGGAACTCAGAGGGGCGCGCTGCCTACTCGATGGCTCAACTCGGATTCTGTCGTCCGAGCGGCCCCTCCGCTCAGGTCGTTGCCTGTCGCACCGGCGGGCGATAGAATGCCCCTCTTTCGCTTTCGTAGACATACCCGTAGCACCCGAGAGCCATGCCAGGAACTTGCGATTTCGGACTGATGGGGCTGGCCGTGATGGGGCAGAACCTGGTGCGGAACATGGCCGACCACGGCTTCCGTGTGGCGGTCTACAACCGCACGACCAACAAGGTGGACGAGTTTATCGCTGGTGAGACAGCCAGCGATAAGCCGATTGTGGGGACGCACTCTTTGTCGCAGCTGGTCGAAAGCCTCCAGCCGCCGCGGCGGGTGATGTTGATGATCAAGTCGGGGGATGCCGTCCCGGCGGTGGAGGACCGGCTGTATCCAGGCGTGTCCCCCATCGACGGCGTCATCCAGCAGCTGCTGGAGCTGCTCGATCAGGGAGACGTGATCATTGACGGCGGGAACACGCATTTCCTGGACACCGAACGTCGGACGAAGATTGTCGAAGAACACGGGATGCTCTACGTCGGCACTGGCGTTTCTGGTGGCGAGGAGGGTGCGCGGTTCGGGCCCAGCCTGATGCCCGGCGGCAGCCCCGCGGCCTGGCCGCTGGTCCGCGATATCTTTCAGGCCATCGCGGCCAAGGTCGGCCCTCGCGAGGATATTCCCTGTTGCCAGTGGGTCGGTCCGCGGGGGGCCGGACACTACGTCAAGATGGTCCACAACGGGATCGAATACGGCGACATGCAGTTGATCTGCGAAGCGTACCTGCTGTTGCAGGAGGCGGGGGGGCTGACGAACGACCAGCTGTACGACGTGTTTGACGATTGGAATCGGGGGCCGCTGCAGAGCTATCTGATCGAAATCACTCGGGATATCTTCAGCGTCATGGACGAACTGGCGGCGGACGACTACCTGCTGGACAAGATCCTCGACACGGCGGGCTCCAAGGGGACAGGGAAGTGGATGAGCCAGCTGGCGCTGGACCTGGGCGTGCCCAGCACCCTGGTCACCGCCGCCGTCTACGCTCGCAGCCTCTCGGCCATGAAGCAGCAGCGACAGCGGGCCAGCCGGCTGCTGCCCGGGCCGGCGGCTGGCGGGGAGGTGGCGGATGGTGAGTTGTTCATCCAGCAGATCCGCCAGGCCCTGTATGCCTCCAAGATCTGCAGTTACGCGCAGGGATTTGTGCAGCTGCAGGAAGCAAGCCGCTACTACGACTGGTCGCTGAACTGCGGCGACGTGGCTCTGCTGTGGCGAGGCGGCTGCATCATTCGCGCTCAATTCCTCGACCGGATCAAGGAAGCCTTTGACGAAGATCCCCAGCTGGAGAATCTGCTGCTGCACCCCTATTTCCAGGAGGCGGTCGCGCAAGGCCAGCAGGCCTGGCGACAGGTGGTCGCCACGGCCAGCCAGGCCGGGCTGCCCATCCCCGCCTTCAGCAGCGCCCTGGCGTATTACGACGGTTACCGCCGCGAGCGGTTGCCTGCCAACCTCCTGCAGGCCCAGCGCGACTACTTCGGCGCTCATACCTACCACCGCGTCGACCGGGAAGGTGTGTTCCACACCGACTGGTTGCACCACCGCCGCCCACCGCAGTAACTGCGGCCGGAGCCGGAAGTTGGTGGGAGTTGCCAGAATCCCCGAGGGGCGGGACTTGTGCCGGCCTCCCGGTGGCCGCCGCCCACCGCAGGAGCCGCGGTCGGAGCCGGAAGTTGCCAAAATCCCCGAGGGGCAGGACTTGTGCCGGCCTCCCGGTCTCTTACACTACGCCGGGAGAGGCGGGCGAAATTTCTGAAAATTTTCCAGAAGGGAACTTCATGTCGGCTGAGTACTTGCAACAGCTTTTCGCCATGGACGGCCAGGTCGCAGTGGTGATTGGCGGCACGGGGGTGCTGGGAGGCGCCCTGGCCGAGGGGATTGCCGAGGCCGGTGCGGCCGTAGTCGTGGCCGGGCGGAGTGCCGAGCGGGGTATCCCGCGGGTACAGGCGATCGAGGCGCTGGGCGGTACCGCGATTTTTGCCACGGTGGACGCGTGCGACAAGGCGTCGCTCGCATCCCTGCTGGCCACCACCCTGGACCGCTACGGCCGCTGTGACATGCTGGTCAACTGCGCCGGGGTGAACGCGGCGGACCCCTATTTTGACATCCGCGAAAAAGATTTTGACCGTGTGCTGGATACCAACCTCAAAGCCACCCACTTCGCCTGCCAGGTGTTTGGCCAGCACATGGCAGAGGCTGCCGACGGGGGGGCGATTCTGAATATCGGCAGCGTCTCGGCTCACCTCCCCCTCTCCCGCGTGTACGCCTACTCCGCCTCCAAGGCGGCTGTGCTGAACCTGACCAAGAACGTGGCTCGCGAGCTGGCCCCACTCGGAGTGCGGGTCAACAGTCTCTGTCCCGGCTTTTTCCCCGCCGCTCAGAACCGGAAGATCCTGACCGCCGAACGGGTCGCACGGATCATGGGCAAGACCCCCATGGGCCGCTTTGGCGAGCCCCCGGAGCTGGTCGGTGCGGCCCTCCTCCTGCTGTCCCGCACCGCCGGCAGCTTTATCACCGGGACGGAAATCTACGTCGACGGCGGCTTTACGGGGATGAGTATTTGAGCAGTGGTCAGTGGTTAGTGGTCAGGGGGCAGTGGTCAGGGGGCAGGGGGCAGAGGTAGGGCGTGGGGGGTGGGTTCGAGGTGGATGGAGACGATGGGGCGTGAACCACGGGAGGATTTTCTGATGGCAGTGAAGAGTTATCGGGAGCTAATTGTTTGGCAGAAGGCGATGGACTTTGCAGAGGCGATTTATCAAACCACGGCGGGTTTTCCAGAAGACGAGCGTTATGGGCTGAGGCAGCAATTGCGTCGAGCGGGTGTTTCGATTCCGTCGAATATCGCGGAAGGTCAAGGTCGGCGAACAACGGCCGATTTTCTGAAATTCCTCTGGATGGCCAATGGATCGACTTGCGAATCAGAGACACAGATCCTCCTGTCAGAACGACTCGGGTATATCGGTTCCGACGACGTCCAAAGTCTTCTCACTCTGTCGGCGGAAATCGGTCGCCTCAACAGCGGCCTCCGCCGCGCACTAACCACTAACCACTAACCACTAACCACTAACCACTAACCACTGCTCCCCATGCCTCACACCTTCGTCATCTTCGGCGCCTCCGGCGATCTGACTCGGCGAAAGCTGATCCCGGCCCTGTTCCGTCTGTATGCCCAGGGACGGCTGCCCCAGCCGACGCGGATTGTGGGCTTTTCGCGGACAAGGTTTTCCGATGACGCCTGGCGGGACCAGCTGGCCCACAGCACGGCGAACTTCCTGGGCCAGCAGTTCGACCGTCAGCAGTGGGAGGCGTTTGCCACGCAGCTGCACTATCTGCCGGGAGACATTGACCAGCCTGCGGATTTTGAACGGCTGGCGTCGGTGTTGGCCCAGCGCGAAGGGAAGGGCGGCTCGACGAGGGTCTATTACCTGGCCACCGCGCCGCGGTTCTACCAGCCGGCGATTGCCCATTTGGGACAAGCGGGGCTGGCCAGCGAAGCGGACGGGCCGCGACGGGTGGTGATCGAAAAACCGTTTGGGACCGACCGGGCCAGCGCTCGGGAGTTGAACCAGCTGGTCCACACCGTGTTCCAGGAACGACAAGTGTTCCGGATCGATCACTATCTGGGCAAAGAGACGGTCCAGAACCTGTTGGTCCTCCGCTTCGCGAATGCGATTTTCGAGCCGATTTGGAATCGCAACTATATCGATCATGTGCAGATCACGGTCGCCGAAGAGGTCCAAGTCGGCAGCCGGGGTGCGTATTACGATACGGCCGATGTCCTGCGGGACATGTTTCAAAATCATCTGTTGCAATTGATGACGATTACGGCCATGGAAGCGCCGGTGCGGTTCGAGCCTGATCTGGTGCGCGACGAGAAGGCCAAGGTGCTGCAGGCGGTGAGGAAATGGAGCAGCGACGAAATCATCGATGGCTCGGTGCGCGGTCAGTACGACGGCTATCGAGAGGAACCGGGTGTCTCGCCCGACAGCCAGACGGCCACATTCGCCGCGGTGCAGCTGAGCGTTGACAATTGGCGGTGGCAGGGCGTGCCGTTTTATTTGCGCAGCGGCAAGGCGATGTCCTGCCGTACGACGCAGATCGTAGTCCAGTTTCGCAAGCCGCCGCACCTCCTGTTCGCCACAGCACCCCTGGATGCCAACCGCCTGGTGATCCAGATCCAGCCGGCCGAGGGGATTCAACTGCACTTTCTGACCAAGGTCCCTGATTTGGAAATGAAAATGCGGATGACCGATCTCGATTTTCGTTTCTCGAGGGCCTTCGGCGGCAGCGCGCTGCCGGATGCCTATCAGCCCCTGTTGCTGGACGCCTTGGAGGGGGACGCCAGCTTGTTCGCCCGCAGTGACGAGGTCGAGCTGGCGTGGGGGATTATCGATCCGGTCCTCAGTGCCTGGCGGCAGGCCAACCAGCCTCCCCTGGCGTTCTACCCGGCGGGGGGCTGGGGGCCGGCGGAGTCGAGCGAGTGGATCAGCCGTCACGGCCGCAGCTGGTTCGATGCCTGCCCGGTGCTGAGCTGAAACGGCCCGTCTCGTGCCGCCGCTCAGCAGCCTCGGGGAAGCAAACCGCCCGGTCGGCCGGACTACCCGTGCTCGCCTTGCACAGACCAGCACCCATCCGCGAAGATCAGGCTTCGCTCAGCCCAGCGTGAAAGTCCAGTGATGACTCCCCTCCAGCTCGGTTCCGTCCCCATCGGTTTCCCCGTCGTTCAAGCGGCCCTCTCGGGATATAGCGACTGGCCCATGCGGCTGATCGCTCGGCGGCTAGGCGCCCCCTACACGATCTGCGAGGTGATGCTGGATAAATTTGTCCTGGAGGTTTCCCGGGGATCCAAGGCGCGGCGGTTTTTGAAGGTCAGCCAGGACGAACATCCCGTGGGGGCTCAATTGATGGGCGCCGCCCCCGAGGACTTCGGCCCGGCCGCCAGGCGGCTGGTCGCCGCGGGCTTCGACGTGATCGACATCAATTTCGGCTGCCCGGTCAAGAAAGTCCTGGGCCGCTGTCGCGGCGGTTTTCATTTGAGCCAGCCGCCCGTGGCCCTGGAAATCATCGCTCGTGTCCGCGATGCCGTGCCGGATCCTATTCCGCTAACCGTCAAGATGCGGCGGGGGATCGATGATTCCGAGCAGAGTCGAGAGAATTTTTTCACCATCCTGGATGGGGCTTTTGATCTGGGAATCGCCGCCGTCACCGTCCACGGGCGGACCGTTTTGCAACGCTATCGGGGACCCAGTCGCTGGGAATTTTTGGCCGAAGTCAAACGCCACGTGGGACACCGTACGATCCTGGGCAGCGGTGACCTGTTCTGTCCCCAGGCCTGCCTGGACATGATCCACCAGACGGGTGTGGACGGGGTGACCGTGGCCCGCGGGGCGATCGGCAACCCCTGGATCTTCGCTCAGGCCGCCGCCCTGGCTCGCGGCGAACCCCTCCCCGATCCCCCCCGTTTGCACGAACAGCGGGAAGTGATTTCCGAACATTACCAGCTGGCCGAACAGACGTATGGCCCGCGGCGAGCGGGGCGGATGATGCGGAAGTTCGGCATCAAATACGCTCGACTGCATCCCGACGGTCGGCAAGTTCGAGATGCCTTCGTTGAGGTCCGTCAGACCAGCGACTGGTTGGGCGTTTTAAAAGAGTGGTATGCCGAGGACCGACCGGGGGTGCACCCGCCGGCCCAGCCGGAGATTGCCGGTACACCTGGCGGGGTGGTCTGAGGGAGTGATGGGGTCGGGGGGTGATGGGGTCGGGGGGTGATGGGGTAGGGGAGTGATGGGGTAGGGGGGTGATGGGGTAGGGGAGTGATGGGGTCGGGGGGTGATGGGGTAGGGGAGTTGGATCACTCCATCACTCCATCACTCCATCACCCCATCACCCCATCACTCCCTCACCCCTCACCCGCCCACGGCGGCTGTGATCTCCTGACGGACTTCCTCGTCCTGCTCGGCGGCCAGGCGTTGCTCGAGAGCGGCGATGGCGGTGGGGCCGCCAAAGCGGCCCAGGGCCCAGGCGGAGGCGCCGCGGACCAGGGGTTCGGGGTCCTCGAGTCCCTGGACCAGGGCGGGCAGCGCGGCGAGCGCGCGTTGGTTGCCCAGCACGATGGCCGCGTTGCGGAGGATCCCCCGCCGCCGCGGCCGCCACAGGGGGGTATCGCAAAAGCGGGCCCGAAACTGGGAGTCTTCCAGGAAGAAGAGACCGGCCAGTTCCTGCGGGTCGGCCTCGGCTCGGGGCTCCAAATCCGGCTCGGCAGACCCCGGCACGCGGCGGTTCCAGGGACAGACGTCCTGGCACACGTCGCAGCCGAACAGCCAGTCACCCATCGGCGCACGCAGCTCGGCGGGAATCGAAGTTTTCAATTCAATCGTCAGGTAGCTGATACACCGTCGAGCGTCCAGGACGTAGGGTTGGACGAACGCGTCGGTGGGACAAGCGTCCAGGCAGGCGGTGCAGCTGCCGCAGTGGTCCGTTTCCCGCTGCTGGTCATAGGCCAGTTCGACGTCAGTCAACAGGGCGGCCAGAAAGAACCAGCTGCCCTGCTGCTGGTTCAGCAGCAGCGTATTCTTGCCGATCCATCCCAGCCCGGCCAGTTCGGCAAATTCGCGTTCCAGCAGCGGGGCCGTGTCGACCACGCCCCGAGCCACCGTGGCGGGGGACCATTCGCCGAGCTGGTTGGCCAGCATGTGGAGGCGGTCGCGGATCAGATCGTGATAATCGCGGCCCCAGGCGTAACGCGAGATGCGGCCGGCCCCCGACGACACCTCAGCCGGTTCGCTGGTACGGTAGTTCATCCCCAACAAGAGGATGCTGCGGACCCCCTCCAGCACGTGACGCGGATGTTCGTAGGCATCCTTCCGCCGGGGCAAGTAGTGCATCTGGCCGGCGTAACCGCTCTCCAGCCATCGCAGAAAACGAGGATATCCGTCGGGGGTGACGGGCCGGCACACGCCTGTCAGTTGGAAGCCCAACCGGCGGGCTTCCTCTTTCAAGCGAGCGGTCAAGGTGGCCGGCGACATGTGTGCGGTCCGTGAGCAGGGGGCAGGAGGATCGTGTTTGAGTATCTGCGATGGGTGCCCGCCATGGGTGGATTTTTTTCAATCAACGATATTGTGTGGCCCGTGGAGAGCGGTTAAGCAAGTCGGTTAAGCAAGTCGGTTAAGGGTATCCGGTTAAGAGTGGCGGTTAAGACTGCGATGAAATGCACTCTTAACCCCCACTCTTAACCCCCCACTCTTAACCCCCCACTCTTAACCGAACCCTCTT
>CAYFZZ010000040.1:0-3525 GCA_964347545.1 uncultured Planctomycetaceae bacterium
TTCGACGATCAGGGCCGTCTGGTCACGAGGCTCGACGCGGCCGACCACGCAGGTGTCCGCGGCCCCGGCGGTGCGACACTGGTCGACGACCTGCGAGGCTCGCGCGGCATCGACGCTGATCAGCAGGCCGCCCGAGGTTTGCGCATCATAGGCAAACTCTAATTGTAACTGATCGACGCCCGGCATGACTTGCGCGGCGGCCTCGGCGAAGTGGCGGTTGGTACGGCTGGCTCGAGTAAAGTAGCCCCGCCCCGCCAGCTGGGCGGCCCCCGGCAGCTGGGGCAGCGAGCTGGCTTGGAGGACCAGCGTCACGTTGCTGGCGTCGGCCATTTCGCGGGCATGGCCAGCCAGCCCGAACCCGGTGACGTCGGTCGCTGCCCGGACGCCGGCTGCCAGAGCGGCATCGCGGCCGATCACGTTCAACTGAATCATACTCTGACAGGCCGCCTGCAAGACGTCGTCGGCACATTTGCCCGCTTTAAAGGCCGTGGTCACAAAGCCGGTCCCCAGCGGCTTGGTCAGCACCAGCACCTGGCCCGCCTGGGCCGCGCGATTGGTGATCAAGCGATCCGGTTCGACCACCCCGGTCACCGACATGCCGAATTTAATTTCGCTGTCGCGGACCGTGTGCCCGCCGGCGACCACCGCCCCCGCCTCCCGCACCCGCTCGGCACCCCCCTGCAGGATCTGGCCCAGCAGCGAGAGGTCCAATTGGTCGTCGGGGAAGCCGACGATGTTTAACACCGTGGTGGGCCGAGCGCCCATGGAGTAGAGGTCGCCCAGGCTGTTGGCCGCAGCGATCTGGCCAAACACGAAGGGGTCGTCGACCAGGGGCGGGAAGAAGTCCAGCGACTGGACGATCAGCAAGTCATCCCGCAACCGGTAGACGCCCGCGTCGCTGAAATCTTCCGGACCCACCACCAGGTTGGGATCGTCAAAGCGTGGTAGCTGCCGCACAACCTGCGCGGTGCCCTCCTGGGGCAACTTGCCCGCTCACCCCGCACAGCTGGCGTAATCGACCAGCCGCCTCTTTCGACCAAACCAGGTCATGCCTCAGATCCTTTCTGCCGGGCCGGACTGGACGGCTGGGCCTTCTGCCGCCGATTGGCCAGCTGGGTTGTCAACTGGGCCAAGACGGCCTGGAACCGGTCCGTCGCCATGCCCAGCCGCTGAGCGAACTGTTGCAACACCTGGCACTCGTCCTCCCCCAGTTGCCGGTCCGCCAGGGCCACCTTCAGCAAGATCTTCATCGTCTTCTCGGGTTGGGTCTTCAGCAATACGAATTGGTCGTCGCAAAACTGGCTGTCCCGCTCGGCTCGCTCGATCATCGCCGTCAGCGACGCCTGGCCCACGCCGATCTGGGTGGCCAGGTGGGTCAGCAGGCGCCGCTCTCGATCGGTTGTCTGGCCATCGATCCCGGCCACGCAACAGGCGGCTCGCAGGATCTCTACCTTGTGCATCACGCTCATCACCCACCTCCCCTCAGGAACTGTGCGTAACCCCTTTAATCGTAATGATCTTGCCCCCGTGCCCCCGCCGCCGGCCCCCTCCGGGGGGACAGCTGCAATTTACTTGTCTTCTCCAGATTCTCCAATTAAGATCGATAAGGTGGGTATTCAGCCCGCTGTGGGCAGGTTTCCCACTGTATATTCGCTCATCAAAACGTTCCCATCTCGTCGGCCCTACGGCTGGCAGGGGTGGGAGCGTACCGGTCACAGGGTCATTGTGCGGCGCGGGCGTGCTGCTTGAGAAGGGGTCACTTCATGTCGAACGCTACTGCACGCCTGGGGATCACGTTCCTGGTCACGGTCGCCCTGACCCTCAGCTCGACGGTCGCCTGGGCCCAACAGAATGGCGTCAAAGTGGACGCTGCAGGGGTGTTGCGGGTCCATTCGGTGGCCGATCCCGAGGGCCGGCTGCACCGTCAGCTGGTCGCGGCGGCCCGTGCCGCCCTGGACCAGGATCTGGCCCGCCGCAGTGAAATGCGGATGGTGTCGCTCAACCGCCTGGAAGCCGCCGTCGGGGAGGCCTTGCAGAACCACGGCCGGCCGACCGATGCGATGTTGAATCTGGCCGGGCTGACCCGGGTCCGTTACGTGTTCTACTACCCGGCCTCGAAAGACATCGTCCTTGCGGGCCCGGCGGAAGGCTGGGCCACAGACGCGACCGGCCGCCAGGTCGGTATCCACACCGGCCGGCCGATCCTGGAATTGCAAGACTTGATCGTGGCCTTGCGGGCTTACGCGCCTGACGCCGAGCCGTCTCCGGTGATCAGTGTCTCGATCGATCCGACCCCGGAGGGGCTGCGGAACATGCAAACGTTCCTCAGTTCGTTGCGGGGCGTCACCCCTCGCGACATTCCTCAGATCGCCACCCGTCTGCGGGCTCAACTGGGATTGCAAGACGTCGTGATTCACGGCGTCTCCCCCAAGACCCATTTTGCTCAGGTGTTGGTCGAAGCGGACTACCGGATGAAGTTGATCGGGATCGGCCTGGAACAGACTCCGGTGCGGCTGGCGACATACATTTCCAAGGCCAGCCCCGGCGCGGTGGCTCGCAACGCCTTAAAGCGGTGGTACTTTGTGCCGGACTACCAGTGCGTGCGGGTCAGCGACGAAGGGATGGCCATGCAGCTGGTGGGGGACGGGGTCAAGCTGTTGGGCGAGGATCAGCTGGTCGCGGCGGACGGCTCGCGGCGGGCCGGCGGCCGTTTTGATCGAGCCAGCGAGGTCTTTACGCGGTCCTTTACCGAAAAATATCCCCAGCTGGCCGCCCGCTCGCCCGTCTACGCTCAGATGCGCAACCTGATCGATCTGGCCGTGGCCGCGGCCTTCATCCGCCAGCAGGATTTCTATACGCAAGCCGGCTGGGCCATGTCCCTGTTCGCCGACGAACGCGCTTATCCGGTCGAAACCTATCCGTCTCCCCAGCAGGTGGAAACGGCGGTGAACGTGGTCTGGAAAGGCAGCGTTGCCATGACCCCGGTCGGTGGGGGTGTGCGGATCCAGGCCACGCAAGCCTTGACCAGCCAGAATTTGCTGGCCGAAGGAGCCGAAGAGGTCGCCGCCGCTCGAGCGGCCATCTCGCCCGCCGGGATCGACCACAGCCGCTGGTGGTGGGACTAAGGATTGCGGCTGGCCGCGATCAGCTGGGCCGCGCCTTGCCCCAACAGTTCTGTCGCTGCCTGGCGACCCAAGTCGGCCGCGTCGGCCGGTGATCCCTGCACGGTGACGGTGATCCGTTGTCGGCCGGTCGGGTCCAGCACCACGGCGTCCAGCCTCAGCACGTCCTCGCCGTGGGTCCGTCCCCAGGCGCCGACCGGGGCCAGACAGCCGCCTCGGAGGGCCGCCAGGAGGGCCCGTTCGGCCAGCACGGCCTGGTGGGTGGCCGGATCGTCCAGCAGGCGGGCCGCGCGGTGGATCGGCGGATCGTCCGCTCGAGCTTCCAGGCCCAGGGCCCCCTGGCCCACCGCCGGGAGGATCTTGTCCCGCGGCAGGCGCTGGGTGATCCGGTCGGCCAGGCCGA
>CAYFZZ010000041.1:0-11051 GCA_964347545.1 uncultured Planctomycetaceae bacterium
TGTCACTCGTGCTCAGCGAAGCGGTGCTCGTAATCGTAATCGTAATCGAGCAAACGATCAGGCACGAACAGGGGGGCGATTACGAGTACGAGCACCGTCCTGCGGACACAGCACGAGCACGACCCGGGGAAGCCGCTTTGCGGGCTTTCTGGCAAGACGTGCAAACAGCGCTATCTTTCCCTCTCCTGCCATCCGGTAAAGTGTTACCCGATTTCTTCTTGTCCGCCGCGCGTGCCTGGTGAACGGACGCTCTAATCCGTTCCCGGCAGGTCGAGCACCAGGGCCCGCCCTCCGTGGGCTGACGGCCAGCCGTGTCTGACGGTCATCCCCCACCGACGATGGTGGGCTGGTAGTCGTGGTCCCGTTTGCGGAGGACCTCGGCCCGCAGAATCTTGTCGGGGGCCGGGGCGTGAGGATCCTGGGGGTCGCGCCGGTGCAGCCGGGACAACACGTCCATCCCTTCGATCACGCGTCCAAACGCCGTATGTTTTCCATCCAGATGTTTGGTGGGGACGAAGGTGAGGAAAAACTGCGAGCCGCCGGTGTCGCGACCCGCATGCGCCATGCTCAAGCTGCCCCGAAAGTGCCGGCGATAGCCTTCCTGGTGACATTCGCAGGGTATCTGGTAACCGGGACCCCCACGGCCGTCCCCTTGGGGACAACCGCCTTGAGCCATGAAGCCGGGGAGGACGCGATGGAAGCTCAACCCGTCATAGAATTTCTTTTCCACGAGGTTGACGAAGTTGCCCACGGTCTGGGGAGCTTCGTTTTCGAACAGTTCCAGCACGATGTCTCCTTGGGAGGTGGTCAGCTTGACCCGCGGCAGGTCGTCCGCCTCCGCTTCGGCCGCCCGTAATTTTTGCTCAGCCGCCCACGCATCGCGGTAATAATCCAGGTTGGACTGCATCTCGGCAGCCTTTGGGCCCAGCGTCCCGGCCTTTTGGGCGGCGGCCAGCCGAGCGGCGGCGACGTCGAACTGGTTGGTCACGAAGGCCGCGATGCCGGCCAGCAAGTCGAGCTGGGGGGAGGCGACGTCGTGGTCCAGCAGCAGCTGGGCCAGCCGGCCGGCCGGTTCGTAGTCGTCGCGGCGGATCCGGTCCCGGACCACCTCCACCAGAAAATCGGCCGCCTCGCCCTTCGCCTCCGGATCGGCCAGAAAATCCCTTTCGGCCGCCGCGATCAGCCCGGGCAACAGCTGTTCGCCTTGCTCGACCAGAGCGGCCATCTGTTGGCGCAGCTCGCCACGCTCGGCCGGCGGCGCGTCCAGAAATTTCTGGCGGACCTGGATCAGCTCGGCCAACGTCGCTCGCCATTGCCGGTACCGCGTGTCGAAGTCGGCGGCCGCCGGGGACTCCTGCGGCGCCGGGGACTCCGCGGCCGCTGCTTCCGCCGCTGGCGGGGCCCCCTCGCCTCCCTCCACCCGGTTCTGGTCCCCAAACAGCCCCCCCCACCCGGTGGCCCAGGCCAGGCCCAGCACGACCAGCTTTCGCATCGCGACCTCCCTTTCCCATCCCTCGGTTTGGCGCCCCCCAGGGGGCCCCTGCTTTGCGCCCCCCTGAGGGGGGCCCTGCCGCAGAGCGTAACAGATGCCACCTCGGGTCGGTAGCCGCCGCCTGCCGCCCCACTTGGCAGCGGGACTTGCCGACAGGCAAGGATTGCCCGCCTGAAGGCCGAGCTGCCGAAGGGGTAGAATGCCCCTACGGGTCGCCACCGCCGGCAACGCGCCCTCGCCCCGACTCATCTCCCTGACTCCACTCCCCCTGACTCAACCCACCCCCTGCCTGGACCCACG
The DNA here is from genome assembly GCA_964347545.1 of uncultured Planctomycetaceae bacterium. GTDB lineage: Bacteria > Planctomycetota > Planctomycetia > Pirellulales > UBA7805 > CS4-C045. Next base: position 1,793 of record CAYFZZ010000041.1, read on the forward strand.
CATGCCGCGACGAAAGCCAGCCCGATCCCCCCACCCCTCGGCCACGACGTCGCCGGGCCCGTTGCGGATCATTGGGGGGCGCTTGCGCGGACGGAAGCTGTTGTACCACGGCCACCGCGGAACGCGACCCATGAAAGATCGCGTGCGGGAGGCGCTGTTCAATCTGGTGGGGCCCTCGGTCGGCGGGCAACACGCGATTGACCTCTTTGCGGGCACCGGTGCCCTGGGGCTGGAGGCGATCAGCCGCGGAGCCTGTTCGGCAACGTTCGTCGAACAACACATCCCGACCGCTCGACTGGTGCGGCAGAATATCGCCCTTTTGGAACTGAACGACATCTGCCAGGTCCAGGAGGGGGACGCCTTTGCTTGGGCGAAGGATCTGAGCCAGCTGCCCCGCGGGCCCTGGTTGGTCCTGTGCTCCCCCCCTTACGACTTTTATGTCGACCGGACCACTCAGATGGTGACGCTGGTCGATGCATTTCTCCAGACGGCGCCCGCCGGCAGCACGATCGTCGTGGAGGCAGACCAGCGTTTCGATTTCCGGCTGCTGCCGCGGGCCGACCAGTGGGATGTGCGGTGTTATCCGCCTGCCACGCTGGGCATCTATCGTCTGCCGGCGGTGCGTGGGGATTGAGCCCGAACAAACGGCACAATCGGCACGGTTCCCCGACCATCGCACCCGCACCAACGGCTCCAGCCGGAACAATCGGTCTGGCCGGAATCCGATTCCACCGGCAGGCGCGAAAGAACCGATTTTAAAGCAAATCCACCCCTCCCCCAGCGAAGGCCCTGCCATGCGCTCTCCGGCCGGCAAATACGACCCACCCGACGGCGGACACCAGTTGCTGTTCATCGTGCTGGCGTGCCTGTTTGTGATGAGCATCACGATTCCGCTGGCGTGGCATCAGCAGCAGCGCAGTGCGGGCCGGCGAACGGCGGGGGAAAGGTATCCGGATCGGCGTCCGGGCCGAGCCAGCTGGTCGGCCCCGTCCGACTGGCTGGCCCAGAGGGACCTGCCTGCCCGGGGAACCCGAACCGCGGTCTCCCCGGCCACCGCCAGCCCATTGGCCCCGGCCCCTCCCCAGCCGCTGGCCCCGGCCCTGGCCCAACCGGCGTCCCCTTACGCGCACCTCTTTAGGCTGGACAGCGATCCGCTCCCCAGCGACCCGCTCCCCAGCCCCCAGGAAGACCCCGCCCTGTCCTCCCCCGCCGAGGAATCGCCGTCAGACCTCTCCCGCTACCAATTCGATCACCCGCTGGATCCCCCACCCCGGCTCTCTGCTCCCCAGGCGTGGCCTGTGGCAGAGGTGCTGAAGCAGCAGCTGGAGATCCTGGAGAACGAGTTGGACACCCATGGGTGGGCGGCCGAGGTGCGTCAGCAGCTGGACCGGCTGGTGGCCAGCTCATCCCTGTCAGCGGAGGCGGCCGGGGGGGCGCTGGCCGAGCTGGAGGGGACGGTTTCCGAGGCCCAGCAACTGGCCGACCAGCTCTCATCCGAGCAAACCCGTGCTCTGCTGAACAGCGCTCGCTACGATCTCCAGCGGCGGCTGCACCTTTGGCGAGCGGTTCACGAACTGGCCGTCACCCTTCCGCGGGAAAGCGAGCTGGAGGCGACCTCGGTGATCACGGTGGCAGGAGGGGCAGACAAGCCTGGTGCGGCCACGACAACCGTCAACCTCGCCAGCCTGTTGGCGGATGTCGAGCAGTACGAGCACACGCGGCGGCCCAGCGACGGGAAACCGGTTGCCGACGCGATCGAGATTTTGCAATCGTCCGCCAATGCCGCTCAGCGGGCGATCGGTGACCGGCTGGACCAGCATTACCGCAACGCGAATTTTCGTGCGGCGGTTTCCGGGCACTTGATCAACCGGCTGATGCCCCAACCCGGAAGGGAATGCGGCTGCGTCAACGAACACATCATGGGCATGCCGGTTTGGGGCGACAGTTCCACCTTCACCAGGATCCAGGTCGAATTGGTGCCCGACCCCCACAACGTGCGGCTGGGGGTCCAAGCCTGGGGCCGCGTCCATGCTCAAACCACTACCGCCAGCGGCCCGGTGTATGTCCACAGCGACGGCGAGTCGGATTTCGTGGTTCACAAGCTGTTCCTGCTGGACGACGAGGGGCTGAAGGCCAAGCAGACGGCTTCCGAGGCACGCAGCTGCAGTGAACTGGTCGGTATCGACAGCGACTTTGACCGCGTGCCGCTGGTCCGGGGGCTGATCCGCAACCGGGCGGAACGCGAGCACGACGAGATGCATGCCGATGCGCTGCGGATAACCGAAGCGAAGGTGGCGGCCGCCGCTCGGGCCCGCTTCGATGGCCAGGTCATTCCTCAACTCCAGCGGACCATCGCGTCCTTCCAGCAGCAAGTGTGGGAACCGCTGGTCAAGCTGGGTTTAGAGCCGACCGCAATCGACCGGCAAACCACCGACCTGCGAGCCGTGACGCGACTTCGCGTGGGCAGCCAGCACCAGCTGACCGCTCACACCGCTCGCCCCCGCGCCCCCTCCGACAGTTGGGCCAGCATGCAGATTCATGAAAGCGCGCTGAACAACGGCCTGCAACAACTGCAGCTGGACGGCAAGACGATGACCCTGGAAGAGCTGTATCGGTACATCGCCCAGCGGCTGGACCGTCCCGTCCAGGAAATCCCCGACACGATGCCGGCCAACGTGAACGTTTCCTTCGCGGCACAGGATGCCGTGCGGGTCCGCTGCGAGAAGGGCGAGGCCACGCTGACCTTGAGCCTCGCGGAAGTTTGCAAAGGGAAGAAATGCTGGCGCAATCTGCAGGTCCGCGGCCATTACGTGCCGGCCGTGGAAGGCCTGCACGCGGGCCTGGTCCGCAAAGGCCCCATCCTGCTGGTCGGTCACCAGCTGCGGACTCGTGATCAGGTGGCCCTGCGGGGCGTGTTCAGCAAACTTCTTTCCAAGAGCCACCAGCTGAAACTGGTTCCCGACGATCTGGCCGACGATACGCGTTTGGCCGACATGGCCATTACCCAGACCAAGATTGCCAACGGCTGGATCGGCGTCGCCATGGGCCCTCGGCCAGCCGAAGTGGCGGCCACGGCCGACGCCGCGGCACGCCCGCAGTAATTCAACCGTCGAACGCGCGGCGAGCCGCTTCGTAGACATCGCCCAGCGGCACCTGGTGGCGAGCGGCAATCTGGCGACACGCCTCGTATTCGGGGGAAAACGTACTGCGCCCCGCCCTCCGCACCGCGACCACGCCGGCCACCGGTCCCCAAGGGGTCTGCACCTCGCCCCGCGAGCGGGGCAACGTGCGCCGGGCCACCGGCCATTTGCGGACGCCCAGCGTGGGCGTTTCGGCCAGCAGGATCTCCTGGATCGTGGCCACGTCGGCGGGCTGGCACAGCACGCTGATTTGCACCCCCGGTCTCCCCTTCTTCATCCCAATCGAAGTGGTAAACACGTCCAGGGCGCCGGCTTCCAGCAACCGCGTGTGGCAGTAACCGATCAGCTCGCCCGTCGCGTCGTCCAGATTCGTCTCGACCACCCACACCTGCTGCTCGACCTCCTCGCCGCCGGCCTGGCCGACCAGCAGGCGGAGGACGTTGGGTTGTTGCGGCAGGTCGCGCTGGCCGGCCCCGTACCCAATGCTTTCGATCGTCATGGCGGGCAGGGGGCCGTAGTGCTGGACCAGCGTGGTGAGAATCGCGGCCCCCGTGGGAGTTGTCAATTCGGCCGGCACCGTGGAAGGGGCCAAAGGCACGCCTTTTAACAGCTCGCCCGTGGCCGGCGCCGGCAGGCTGCAGCGGCCGTGAGCGATCTGGACAAAGCCGGTGCCGGTGGGCACCGCCGAGGCCTCGATCCGGTCGACCCCCAAGAGGGTCCAGCCGATCGCGGCCCCGACCACGTCGGCGATCGAGTCGACGGCCCCCACTTCGTGGAAGTGGACCTTCTCCAACGTCGTGCCGTGGACCTCCGCCTCGGCCTCGCCCAGCCGCTGAAAGATCTGACCAGCCAGTTGTTTGGCCGGCTGGCTGATCCGGCTGTTGTCGATCATCTGGTGAATGTGGTGCAAATGCCGATGAGCGTGTTCTGGTTCGTGCTGGACGGTAATTTGTCGAGCTCGAAATCCTTGCCGCCGGACCTCCTCGGCCACGAGGCGACAGCCGGGCAGCCCCACCGAATCGATCCCCGCCTGGATTTCGGCCAGGTCGACCCCCGCATCGACCAGGGCGGCCAGGGTCATGTCGCCGCTGATGCCGCTGGCACAATCGAGATAAGCGATTTTCATGGTCCGGAGGTGGCTCCTGCAGAGGGGATCTCGGTCAGCCGCTTGACAGCGGCCCGCGCGGCATCCAGACCGACGGCCGGAGCGCGGCAGGCGGTGTTTTGGCAGACGTAGAGTGTCGGCACGGCGGGCGGTTGGTCGCGCGAGCGGAAGATTTCGTCCAGGGCCGGGCTGCTCGCCCCGCCCCCGCCGGGACGGCGGCACGCCAGCGTGCAGTGGGGCAGGAATTGGTGCCGCAGCTCGGCCAGCAACTGGCGGGTATCGCCCGCCGACGCATCGCCGACCAGCACCAATTCGTAGCCCGGATCCAGGTGAAACTCGAGGGCCAGCAGCAGTTGTCCGGTGGCGGAGGGAAACTCCCGCATCCGTTCCGCTGCGGCCTGCAGCACGCCGATGGCCGTTTCGGCCAGCTGCGGGCGGCCGGTCAAGCGGGCCAACCGCAAGAGGCCCGTGGCGGCCAGGCCGTTGCCGCCCGGGACGGCGTTGTCGGTGAGGTCTTTTTGACGAGCGATGAGGGGTTCGTGGTCGCTGGCCGTATAGAACAGGCCGCCCCCCTGGGGATCGACGAAGTGGGCCAGCAGCATGTCCGCCAAGGCCAGCCCGCGGTCGACATGTTGTTCGTCAAAGGTAGCTTCGTACAGCGACACGCAGGCATTCAACAGGGCGGCGTAGTCATCCAGGTAGGCGTCCAGCCGGGCCTGGCCGTTCCGCCAGGTGTGCAGCAGGCGTCCATCTTCGCGGCGCATGTTCTGCCAGATGAAGTCGGCTGCCGCCACAGCGGCCTCGACATAACGCGGCTGGTCGAAAGCCCCCGCTCCCCGCGCCAGGGCGTCGATCATGAGGGCGTTCCAGCAGACCAGGACTTTATCGTCCAGCCCCGGGGCGACGCGCTGCTGGCGGACGGCGAACAGCCGCCGCCGTCCCTCCGCCAGTTCGGCCCGCAACTCCTCTTCGTCCCGGTTCAGCAACTTGGCGCAGGCCGCCAGGGGCTTGGGCAGGTTCAGGATGTTGCGGCCTTCAAAATTTCCGGTGGCGGTCACATCGTAGACTCGGCAAAACGTCTTGGCCAGCGAGTCGCCCAGCGCCGCTTGGACTTCGTCGACGGTCCACACGAAGAATTTTCCTTCCACGCCTTCACTGTCGGCATCCTGCGTGCTGGAAAAGCCGCCGGCCGGATGCTGCATCTCGCGGAGGACGTAGTCGAAGGTTTCGCGAGCGATCCGTCCGTATTCCTGGTGGCCGGTGGCCAGGAAGGCATCGACGTAGGTGGCCGCCAGGAGGGCGTTGTCGTACAGCATTTTTTCGAAATGCGGGACCAGCCACTGGCGGTCGACGGAGTATCGGTGAAAGCCCCCTCCCAGCTGGTCGTAGATGCCGCCGCCGGCCATCTTGTCCAGGGTCAGCCGGACCATCTCCAGCACGGCGGACCGGCCGGTGCGCTGCCACATCCGCAGCAGGAGGCGGAGGGCCATGGGGTGGGGAAACTTGGGTGCGCCCCCCAACCCGCCGTAGGTGAAGTCAAAAATCCGCTCGAGGTCCGCTTCCGCGTGCTGCAGCAGAGCCATCTCGAGGGGGACCTCGCCCGCCGACGCCTGGTTCGCCTCCCGCAAGTAGGTCGTCAGCTTCCCTGCCTGCTGGACCACCTCCTCGTGCCGCTCGCGCCACGCCTGGCTGACGCCGGCCAGCACCTGATCAAAACCGGGCATGCCCCGCTGAGCACTCGGCGGCCAGTACGTGCCGCCGTAGAAAGGTTCCAGCTGAGGCGTCAGAAAAACCGACATGGGCCACCCCCCATGTCCGGTCATCATCTGGACGGCCTGCATGTAAATCTGGTCCAGGTCGGGCCGTTCCTCGCGATCGACCTTGATGGGAATGAAGTTTTGATTCAGCTGCCCCGCGATCTGTTCGTTTTCAAAACTCTCCCGCTCCATCACGTGACACCAGTGACAGGCAGAATAGCCGATCGACAAAAAGATCGGCTTGTTTTCCCGGCGAGCCCGCTGTAACGCTTCGTCACCCCACGGATACCAGCCGACCGGATTATCCTTGTGCTGCAACAGGTAGGGACTCGTTTCGTCAGCCAGGCGGTTTGACATGGGGGGTTCCGGGATCACGTAAAACTTTGCTCGGCGGTGGGAAACTTGCCTTGGCGAACGTCGTCGCAGTAGCGGCGAACCGCGTCGTCGATCTGGCGGCCCAGGTCGGCATAGGTCTTCACGTGCCGAGGCAGGGGCCCGGGGGTGATCCCCAGCAGATCGTGGATCACCAGGATCTGGCCGTCGCAGCTCGGGCCGGCGCCGATCCCGATGGTGGGAATTTTCACCGCGGCCGTCACCTCCTCGGCCACCGCGGCCGGGATGCACTCCAGCACCACGGCAAACGCCCCCGCCGCTTCGGCCGCTTGAGCGTCGGCCAGCAGCCGGGCCGCGTCGCGCTGGACCTTGTACCCCCCCAGCTGATGCACGCTCTGCGGCCGCAGGCCGCAATGGGCCATCACCGGGATCCCGGCCCCGGTCAGTGCGGCGATAATCTCCGCCTGCTCGGCCCCACCCTCCAGCTTCACCCCCTCGCAACCCGTCTCCTTCAAGATCCGCCCCGCATTCTCGATCGCCTTGTAGGGACCGAGCAAATTGGTGGGGAACGGCATGTCCACGACGACCAGAGCGTGGCGGACGGCGCGACTGACCATTTCGGCATGGTAAATCATCTGGTCCAGGGTGACCGGCAGCGTGTTCTCGTGCCCCTGCACCACCATCGACATGCTGTCGCCGACCAGGATCCCGTCCACGCCTGCCTCGTCGACCAGCAGGGCCGTCGTGTAGTCGTAAGCGGTCAGCATGGTGATTTTGCGACCAGCCGCCTTCAGCGCGGAAAACTTGGGAACCGTCAGCCGGGACATGGTTTTGCGGGTTGCGGGGTGCAGGATGCGGGTTACGGGATGCGGGGTGCGGGTTGCGGGGTACGGGATGCGGGTTGCGGGATATGGGATGTGGTATTGAGGATCCTTGGGTCAGCTGCATTGTGACGGGTGGGGGCAAGCGAGGCAACCGAGCGGCTGGACAGGTGGGGGTCCAGCGGTCAGGATAACGGCCTGACCGATGTGGCTCGATTGTCCGGAGAGCTGGCCCATGTCCCGTTCCGATGAGGAGTTGAATCTTCAAGCCATCCTGAAGTCGCCCAGCTACCAATTGGCGGAAAGGGACACCCAGCTGCTGGCTCGCCCGGAATTACGTCCGGTCCGCGTTCAGCTGGAATTGCTGAAGCCGGAGATGGCGTTGAGCGAACAGGGGGTGGCCTCCACGATTGTGGTTTTCGGCGGCACGCAGATTGTGGCCGCCGACCGGGCCGAAGCTCAGCTAACAGCGGCCCGCAGGGCGGCTGCCAACCACCCCGACGACGCCTCCTACCAGCGCCAACTCCAGCGGGCTGAACGGATCCTCGCCAAGAGCCACTACTACGATGCGGCTCGCGAATTCGCCAGCCTCGTCTCCTCCACCTGCCAGCTGGACGGGCGGTGCGATTATGTGGTTGTCACCGGCGGCGGCCCGGGAATCATGGAGGCCGCCAACCGCGGCGCGTTCGATGTCCGTGCCAAATCGGTTGGCTTGAATATCACGCTGCCCTCCGAACAGGTGCCCAACCCCTACATCACACCCGAACTCTGCTTCCAATTCCACTACTTCGCTCTGCGCAAGATGCATTTCCTCCTGCGAGCCAAGGCCCTGGTCATCTTCCCCGGCGGCTTTGGCACGCTGGATGAACTGTTCGACGCCCTCACCTTGCGCCAGACACGGCGGATGCAGGAAATCCCGATCGTGTTGTACGGTCGCGAATACTGGGAACAGGTCATTGATTTCCAGTTCCTGGCCGACGAAGGAACCATCGCCGACGAACATCTCGACCTCATCCAATACGCCGAATCCCCCCAGGAAGTCTGGGAAATCATTGTCAAGTTTCATCAGGATCTGTAGTGCCATGCCTGCCGACCGTCCGCCATCCCCCGTCGCCGTCGTGACCGGCGCCGGAGCCGCCCGTGTGGGAAACTGCGTCGTGCGACACCTGGCCCAGGTGGGTTACGACGTCGTGGTCCACGCCAACCGTTCGCTGGACGCCGCCGAAGCCACGGCCGCCCAGCTGCGCCAGACCGGACGGCAGGCGATCGCGGTGCAGGCCCAGCTGAGCGACGAGCAGTCGGTCCGCGACATGCTGACCCGGGTGATCGATCATTTCGGCCATGTGGAAGCCTTGGTCAACTGTGCCGCCATCTGGGAACCCAGGCCGCTGGAAGAAGTCACCGCCGCCGACGTCCGCCGCCATTTCGACGTCAACGCGCTGGGGACCTTCCTGGGCTGCCAGCTGTTTGGCCTGCACATGGCCGCTCAGCCCCACGGCGGCTCAATCGTCAACGTCGGCGACTGGGCGACCGTCCGACCGTACGAAAACTACGCCGCTTATTTTCCCTCCAAGGGCGCCATCCCCACCCTGACCCGCTGCTTTGCCGTCGAACTGGCTCGCCGCAACCCGCGGGTCCGGGTGAATGCCGTCCTGCCGGGTCCCGTGATGTTGCCGGCGGATTTACCCGAGGAGGAACGGCAAGCGGCGATTGCCGGGACCCTGCTGAAGAAGGAGGGGAGTCCCCAGCACGTGGCCAGCGCGGTCGAATTTCTGCTGGACAACGATTTCGTGACCGGGGTCTGCCTGCCCGTCGACGGTGGCCGCACGATCGCTTGACGCCAAACCGGCGCCCGCGCAGACACCCCCCTTTGGCCACCGGCGGGCTTGCCCCGCCGGAGGCGCGAGGCGAGATCTGCGATGGGGGGGTGGGGTGCGGTATCCGGTGGTGGCGCTCCGCTTACCACCGGCTAATAGCTGGCATCCCTTCGGGATGCAGGGTGGGGGATACGTGAGGCGAAAGGCGAGCGACGTGCGGGATACGGGAGGCGGGTCCCGGGATGTGGCATGCCGGGGACCCGCCTCCCGTATCCCGCACGTCGCT
>CAYFZZ010000042.1:0-7782 GCA_964347545.1 uncultured Planctomycetaceae bacterium
CCGCTGACCCCCCGGCCCGCCACTCCGAGCGAACGTGAAGTGAAACTCCCTCAGCGGGATCTTGAGCGTGTTGTTGACCACCAACATGATCAGCCCCAGGCGGGGAGGGGACGGGAAGATCGTTCCGAGTTGGCCATTGTAGAGCAGACGAGAGGGGGAGGGGGAGAGGTGGAAGGGGGAAGGTGGAAAGTCGAAGGTGGAAGGGGGAAGAGCGATTCGGGTTGCGGGATGCGGGCCTCTGCCCCATTGTGGGTTGCATTGGTTTTGCTGAGCGGCAAGGCGCTAGCCGCCGGTAGGTTTGTGTGACGCTTATCGCTCGGCCCACCGGCGGCTAGTCCCGGCCCGCCGGGACCGCTCCAGGGAAAGCTAATCGCTGGCATTCCTTCGGGATGCTTTTTTTGGGGAGGGCGCGTATCCGGAGGTGGCGCTGCGCTTACCTCCGGCTAATCGCTGCAACCGCTCCGCGGTTGAGCTGGGGGCCACCTCCTGGCGGCAGCCGCCTTGAAAAGTAAGACGGGCACTCCTGCCCGTCATCCCAGGGGACGAGAACCCCAGGAAAACCGAACATGCCCGGCGCTCAGGCAGGGGACGGGCAGGAGTGCCCGTCCTACAAGAACGGGAGGACAGCCGGGACACCGAGAGGACAGAAGGAAAGGACAGCAGGGACAACGGACATTTAACCTACAAACCTGATCAAAACATCCTGTCCATCCTGTCAAAAATAAACAGACTCGGTGGGGGTGGAACATCCGAAATTCGATTTTTTCGCTATGCTCCGGCCTCGAAGAGGCCGGCTACAGGGGGGGGCTCTGGTAGTGGTGAGTGGTGAAGAAAAAAGGTCGAAGGTAGAAGGTCGAAGTTTGCAAGTCCATTTTCACTCTTCACATTTCACCATTCACTCTTCCCTCCCCTCAACCGGCCGGGGTCAACAGGCCGGTCAGGGCCTCGCGGGACTGGCGCAGCAGCAGGTGGTAGTCGCTGCGTTCGATCTCTTCGCCCATCAGCTCGACGTCGAAATACCCGTCATAGCCGGCGGCGGTCAGGGTAGAGACGATTTCCCGCAAGCGGATCCGGCCGGCGCCCAGGGCGCACCGATTCTGTTCCGCCGTTGGCGGTTCGCGACTGTCCCCCAAGTGGACCACCGCAATCCGTTCGGCCAGCTCGGCCAGCTGCGGCAGGAGGGTGTCGTCTTGAGCCAGGTGGAAGGTGTCGAAGGCCAGTTTCACGCGGGGGCTGCCCACCTGTTGGATCACCTCCAGCGCTTCGGGCAGCGAGGTCAGAAAGGTGCAGTCCGCCGCACAGGCCGGATGCATCGGCTCGAGGGCCAAGGCCACGTTCTCCTCCTCGGCCAACGGCACCAGCTGTTCCAGGGCGCTCAGCAGCAGGCGGCGAGCGTGGTTGTGGGTGTGGCCGCCCCGGCCGCCGGCATACACGACCAGGCAGGGACTGTGCATGACCCCCGCCAGGCGGATGGCTTCCCCAGCGTCCGCCACGCTGTCGGCATGGCTCCGCCCGTCATGGCCGGTAAACCCCCCCGCCCAGAGGAGGTTGGAGACCTCCAGCCCGCTTTCGGCCAACAGCTCGACCCCCTTCTCCTCGCCGTAATCGGACAACTTCTGCCGCCAGACCCCGATCCCTGCAAACCCGGCGGCCTGGTAGTAGGCCACGTCCTCTTCGAAGGACCAGCGATAGGTCGTCAGTTCGTTAACCGAGAGGCGGACCATCCGTGACCGTCCTGCCACGCGCACAGCGGGTTGAGGTTGTCCATTGAGGGCGATTGGCCAGCCGGCTCAGAAGGTGATCCCTGCCGGCAGCTCGCGGCCACCTCTGGCCGCCGGTCGCGGCTAGCTGGCCGACGCCAACCGCTGCCGCAGTTCGTCCAGCTCGCTGTCCAGCCGGTGCCGCAGCGGACTCTCGGGCCGCAATTCGTCCAACAACTGCTCGGCCCTCGTGAAAAGCTGTTCGTTCAGCTCCTGTTCCCGGAATAGTTTCATCCAACTGCGCGAAACTTCTTGTTCGGTAAGCAACCTGGTGACCTCCGCCGCGGGGAAACAAACAATGGTCTAACGCCTGTAAGCCTCAGATTGTACCGATCGAGCGTGGGGTGGCAAGCACAATCCGCACCCGGGAGCCGGTCGCGGGGGACCGCGGCCGCCGACCACCGGCGGTCAGCCCACCTTGACCTTGGGCGGACCGGCCGGGGCGGTGCCATAGCCGGGATCGATCTGAGCCAGCTGGTCGGCCGTCGCCGTCACCGCCTGCCGAATCTGCTCTTCCGTGTGCTTGGCCGTGATGAAGAACCGCAGCCGAGCGGCCGTTTCTTCCACGGCCGGGTAGAGGATCGGCTGGACGTTGATCCCCTGCTGCCTCAGCCGGTGGGAGAGTTCCAGGGCGTGCAGCGAATTGCCCAGAATCACCGGGACAATCGGCGTCCCCTCGGCCGTGCCCGTGTTCAGGCCACGTTGCCGAGCGAGGTTCAGGAAGAGGGCCGACCGCTGCTGAAGGGTCGCCACCCGCTGGGGGTCCGACTCCAACAGGCGGATGGCCGCCAGGGCGGCCGCCGAACTGCCCGGCCCGATCCCGCCGCTGAAGACAAATGCCGGAGCGGTGTATTTCAGGTATTCGATCAGGGCCTTCGAGCCGGCAATGTAGCCTCCCGTGCTGCCCAGGCCCTTGCTGAGCGTCCCCATCCAGAAATCGACCTCCCCCGGGCTGACCTGCCAATACTCGCTCATCCCCCGCCCGTGCAATCCCATCGTCCCCACCGAATGGGCCTCGTCCAGCAACAGAAAACACTTGTGCCGCCGCTTGACCTCCACAAAGGCCGGCAGATTGCAATAATCGCCGTCCATGCTGTAGACCCCCTCGATGGCGATCAGCACCCGCCGATAGTCCCCCCGGATGTCCGCCAGCAACCGGTCCAGGGCCTCGTAGTCGTTGTGCGGGAAGGGGCGGCGTCTTGCGCCCGAGAGGAGGCAGCCCTGCACGATGCTGTTGTGAGCCAAAGCGTCGTGCAGGACCAGGTCGCCGGGGCCAAACAGATGCCCGATGATCGTGACGTTGGTCGAATGGCCGCTGACCATGGCCAGGGCGGCGTCCGTCCCCAAAAACTCGGCAATCGCCCGCTCCAGCTCGCCGTGCACCGCCTTTTCGCCCGAGACCAGCCGGCTGGCCGAGGTGCTGGTGCCAAACCGGTCGATGGCCGCCTTGGCCGCGGCCGCCACCGCCGGCTCGCCCGACATGCCCAGATAATTATAGCTGGAAAAGTTGATCAGCCGGGTATCGCCAATCGTGGTCGTGTCGCTGGTCAAACCCTCGTGCACCGCGAAGTAGGGATTGGGCAGGCCGGTCGAGGTGAGGAAATTTTCCAGGTCCTTCAGGTTCCGATACTCGTCCAGCTGGTCGAACTGGTAGTGCGATTCCGGGATGTGCACCCGCTCCGCTCGGCTCCGCCGCCGCGGCGTGTCGCCCAGGTATTGGCGGACCGCCCCGATCACCTCGCGGACCGTCTCGATTTCGGTCAGCACCGATTCGGGGAACCGCCCGTCGTAGACCTCTTCCAGGGTGGCGATGATCTCCATCCGCTGGATGGAATCCAGCCCCAGGTGGACGATGTTCGTATCCAGCTCGACCTGGGTCGCCCGCTCGCCCCCCACGTGGCGGACGACCTGAGCCACGATCTCTTCGACCGACCCCTGAAATTCCTCCGCCGCCACCGACGGGGGGTGGCTGACCGCCGCCCCCGCCCGCTCGGCGGCACCCTGGCTGGCAACCGCACCCTCACCCGCACTCGGGGCCGGTTCAGTCGCGGCCGGCAGTGCCTCGCCCGCCTGGGCCGCCCCGCCAGGCGGGCTCGCCGCGGGGGCGGCCGCCTCCAAGGGCTGGCCCACTTCCCAGGCGGCCACGGTCGTGAGGCGGCCGTCCAGGTACAGCTGGCGACAGGCGAACCGCTGGACCTTGCCGCTGGACGTCTTGGGCGTGCTGCGCAGACGGATCAGCACCACGGCGTCGACCGCCAGCTGATGCTGGTCGCCGACCGCCGCCCGGATCGCCTGGATAATTTCGGCATCGTCCCGTTCCCGCTGCCGGTCGACTTCCTGGACGACGACCAGCCGCTGTTTCCCTTCCTGTTCGACCGTAAACACGGCCCCCGCGTCGCGGACCAGCCGCGGATGGCAGGAGGCGACGGTGTGTTCGATGTCTTGGGGATAGTAGTTCTTGCCGTGGATGATGATCAGGTCCTTGATCCGCCCGCAGAGGAACAGTTCGCCGTCGATCTGGAAGCCCACATCGCCGGTCCGCAGGAAGGGTCCTTCGCCCGTGTCGGCCAGGGTGGCTCGAAAGGTCTGGTTGCTCTCCTCCAACCGCTCCAGATAGCCGCTGGCCACGCTGGGCCCCTGCACCCAGATTTCGCCCACGGTGTTGGCCGCCGCCCTGGTCATCGACTCGGGATCGGCGATCACCACCCGCTGGTCGGGCATGCTCTGCCCGCAGCCAACCAGCTGGACCGCCTGCGGGGACGGCTTGACCTGGACCACCCGCCCTTCCTCCAGGGCGGCGGCGTCGAAACTGCGGACCACGGGCATCTGGGGCACGAAGCCGCCCGAGACGATCAACGTCCCTTCGGCCAGCCCGTAACAGGGATAGAAGGACTCGCGGCGGAAGCCGCGGGAAGCGAACTTTTCGCAGAACCGGTCCAGCGTATCGGCTCGCACCGGTTCCGCCCCGCTGAACGCCACCAGCCAGCTGCTCAAGTCCAGCTGTTCCAGTTGAGCGGGGGTGATTTTGTCGACGCACAGGTCGTAGGCAAAATTCGGGCCCCCGCTGGTCGTGCCGCGATAGTTGGTGATCGCCTTCAGCCAGCGAAACGGCTTTTGCAGAAACGCCATGGGGGACATTAACACGTTGGGCCGCCCCACATAGAGGGGCTGCAGAATCCCGCCGATCAGGCCCATGTCGTGATAGCTGGGCAACCAGAACACCCCCGTGGCGCTGCGGGTGTGCTCAAAAGCATGGAAGATCAGCGCCGAATTGTGCATCAGGTTGTCGTGCGTCAGCATCACCCCCTTGGGCGTACCGGTCGAACCGGAGGTGTATTGCAGGAAGGCCAGGGTCTCGGCATGCACGGGCGGCATCCGCCAATCTTCCGGTTGGGCCGAGGTGGGCAGGTCCGTCGCCTGCCAGGTCAGCCCGCTCAACCGGGGCGATTCCCGGATCAGGTTGCCCAGCGTCTCCAGCGTGGCGTCGGTGGTGAGCGCCACCCGAGCGTCGGCATTGTCCACGATGGCCTCGATGCGGGCCAGTTTCTGGTTGCGGCGGGGGGGGTTGGTGGGGACCGCGGTCACCCCCGCGTAGAGACAGCCGAAAAAGGCCGTCACAAAGTCCATCCCGGGCGGATACAACATCAACGCCCGCTGGCCCTCCAGGCCGGCCGCCTGCAGCCAGGCCGCAATCGCCCGCGCCTTGGCGTCCAGCTGGGCATACGTCCAATGCTGCTCGTCAATCTCCCCATCCACCAGGTAGGTAAAGGCCCGATCGTTTGCCTGGTGCTCAGCCCGATGAGCCAGCAGATGGACCAGCGTCTTGGGGTAGAAGAACGAACCTGAGTAACCGTTGTCCACGATTCGGCTTGCGGGGGGGCAAGTTCAGGGGTGGCAGAAGCGGGACGCCTCGGGGCGCCACACCGCGTCCGCAACCAAGGCAGGAACCCCTTTGGCACCAGGGGGGAAGGCGGCGGGTGGGATGGTGGGCGAACAGTCCCCAACGACTGTTCCATCATCGGAAGCCTTCAGGCTATCACGACAACTGGTGATTTGCAATGATCTTAGTGCGGTTTTCGCAAGCTGTGCGCCTGCCCGCCGGGCGGGAATGCGACGCGGATCGGGGCTGAGCCAGTTCCGCCAGCTGGACGGCCTGGCGAAAGGCTGACGGACGGGAGACCGCGGTAAACGCCAACGCTTGTCCCGAATTTGGCCATTCCTCGTAAAAAAACAGCAACTTCATGACGCCCGCCCCGATACCCCCCCCCGCCACCGCCCACCTCTGCCAGCCGCTGGAACTGAGGCTGCCCCTGCCCGCCTACCTGGACCTCTTCCGCCAAGGCGACTATGCGTTTTTCCTGGACAGCGCCCTGGACTCCCACCCCGCCGGTTCGCACAGCTTCCTGGGGGGCGATCCGTTCCTGGTCCTGCGAGCGTTCCGGCAGCCGGAGGCGGGGCCGGGTGCCGGGCCGGCCACCGCCCGCTGTGAGATCCTGCAACCGACACCCGGCCGCGGCGACCTTGCAAGCGAACTTGCGGGCGGCGGGGCGGGCGGCGGGGCGGGCCAGCCCCGGCGGGCCCGGGCCGCGGCGCCGCCCGAGGTGATCCACGCCAACCCCTTCGACGTGCTGCAGCAACTGTTGGATCGGTACGCCATCGACCGGGCGACCTACGCCGACACGCCCGTCCCCTTCCTGGCCGGGGCGGTGGGATACCTGGGTTACGAAGCGGGTCACTTCCTGGAACGACTCCCCCCGCCCCCCCCCGACGACCTGCAGCTGCCCGACCTGTACTTCATGTTCTGCGACCAATTGCTGGCCCATTGCCACCGCAGCGGCCACAG
Organism: uncultured Planctomycetaceae bacterium; assembly: GCA_964347545.1. Taxonomy (GTDB): domain Bacteria; phylum Planctomycetota; class Planctomycetia; order Pirellulales; family UBA7805; genus CS4-C045. The sequence continues at coordinate 6,604 of CAYFZZ010000042.1, forward strand.
CTTTCTGTCCGTCACCGCTCGCGGCCCAGACCTGCCCGCGGCCCGGCGGTTGGCCCAGGACAAGCTGGACCGGCTGCGGCGGCGGATCGACCACCTGCACCGCCACCCGCCCCCCGCCTGGGCGGGACCCGACCCGGCGGTGGCGGCGGCGGCCGAAGCGATCGAGGTGGAGGCCGATTTCGACGAACCCGCCTACGCCGCCCTGGTCCGCCACGTCCAGCGGCATATCCGAGCGGGGGATATCTACCAGGCGTGTCTGACCCACCGCCTGCACTCGCCGCTCGACGGCGGCGACCCCTGGCAGCTCTACCAGGAACTGCGCCGCATCAACCCCGCTCCCTTCGCCTCCTTCCTCCAATTCCCCGAAGTCACCGTGGCCTCGGCCTCGCCCGAACGGTTCCTCAAGCTGGACCACCAGCGGGTGGCCGAGAGCCGGCCGATCAAGGGGACGCGGCCCCGCAGCTGTATGCCCGAGGCCGACCTGGCCCTGCGGGACGAGCTGGCGGGCAGCGGGAAGGACCGAGCGGAAAATGTGATGATTGTCGACCTGGTCCGCAACGACTTCGGCCGCGTCTGCCAGTTCCACTCGGTGCACGTCCCCCAGCTGATGGCCATCGAAGCGTATGCCACCGTCCTGCAGATGGTCTCCACCATCCAGGGCACCCTGCGCGACGACGTCACGCCGCTGGACCTGGTCCGCGCCTGCTTCCCCGGCGGTTCCATGACCGGGGCCCCCAAGATCGAGGCCATGAAGATCCTGGCCGCACGGGAACCGGTCGGCCGCTCGATCTACTCCGGGGCGATCGGCTATTTCGATTTCGCAGGGGTGCTGGACCTGAGCATCGTGATCCGCACGTTCCTGGTCCGGGGGGACCGTTGTTATTACCACGTGGGCGGAGCGATCGTGGCCGATTCCGACCCGCGGGGTGAGTATTTGGAGACGATGACCAAGGCCCGCGCCCTGAAGCAGGCCCTGGCGAATCTCCGCGCGGCCGGGGAGTAAAGAGTGAATGGTGAAGAGTGAATGGTGAAGAGTGAGTGGTGAAGAGTGAGTGGTAAAGAGTGAGTGGTGAAGAGTGAGTGGTGAGCGGCAAGGCGCTAGCCGCCGGTACGTTATTTGCGACGTTTATGCCCTGGGACACCGGAATCACCGTCCCCAAAACAGACTGGCGGCTAGTC
>CAYFZZ010000043.1:0-10566 GCA_964347545.1 uncultured Planctomycetaceae bacterium
GTTGATCGCATAGTAGTGCTGCCAGGGACCCCAGATCCCCGCCACCCCGGCGACGTGATGCACGACCTCCATTCCCGCGCACGCCCGTTGGACCGCTCCTCGATCGCGGATGTCACCCTGGACCACCGACACCCCCAGTTCGGCCAGCTGGTCCGCCGGCCGGCGGCAGAAGGCGCGCACGCGGTCCCCGCGAGCCACCAGCAGCTCGACCACATAACGGCCTAAAAAACCGTTAGCGCCAGTGACCAACACCTGCTCGGTAATCGCCAAGGTCTCCTTGCATCAGGTCAACAGGGGGAACCAGTTCCGCCGTCCCGCGGGCCAAAACTTACGGCCCAGTGAGAGAATTCTGGAAACGGACGATACCCAGACCACATCGCTCAGTCTCCTCCCTCCCCTCCTGTTCAACACCTCTGGGGGCACCCTTGGGAATGCTGCCATCCGCGAGGTGGTTACGGTCGACTTAACTTCCGATTTTCTAGCGGTCATGCCCCAACCTGGCCGCCGCCCAGGGGGTCAGCTGTTCCCGAAAAATCTTGGCGTTGTGACGGATGTCGACGGGCAGGGCGCGGCGGAGCAGGAAATCGCGGATACCGGCGGTGTGCGGATGTTGCTGCCCGATCTGCCGCAAGTCGGCCAGCAGTTGTGCCCGAGCGGCCCTCGTCCTGGGAAAATGTTCGGCCAGCGGCTCGACGACCAGCACCGGACGTTGGTGATCGGCCGGTCCCACCCCCACCAGGGCCGACCGGTAGACGGCCGGATGGGTGTTGAAGACCGCTTCGCTGGGAATCGTAAACAACGGGCCTGCCGCGGTGCGGACGCGGTGAGCCATCCGTCCGCAGAACCAAAACCGGTCCTCGTCGTCCAGGTAGCCCACGTCCCCCATGCGATGCCAGACCTGCTGGCCATCGGCGATTTTGCCCAGGGCGTTCGCCTCGGGCCGGGTCACATACTGGCGGGTTACGACCGGGCCGGTGACGATCAGTTCGCCGATCTGCCCGGCGGGCAGGGGCGAGGCGTCGTCCAGGGTGGGGAGGGGGCCGTCGACCATTTCGATCACCCGCCAGCGAATCCCCGAGAACCGGCGGCCGACGCAGACGCCCGCCCCCGCGTCGGTCTGGGACTGCGTCCGCTGCAGCACCTCCTGGGCTTCGATCGTGGCCACCGGCAGGGCTTCCGTGGCCCCGTAGGGGGTGTGAATTTCTGCATCTTCCGGCAAGGCGGCTCGCAGGCTGGCCAGCACCTGTCCCGGCACCGGCGCGCCGGCGGAAAACAGCCGTCGAAACGTCGACATCCGGACCGCGTGCCGGCGACAGTAGCGTCCCACGTGATGCCACAGGGCGGGGGAAGCGAACGACTGGGTCGCCTGCCAGTCGCTGGCCACCGCCAGAAATTTTTCCGGATCGGCTCGGGCCGGCCGCGTGGCGTCCATGTCGGGCACGACCGTCGTGGCGCCCATCCCACTGTTGAACAGGCCGAACAGGGGAAAGGCGGCCACATCGACCGTCCCCGGCTCGATGCCGTACTCGGTCTGGATCTGCTCGACCTGGTAATCGAAATGGGCGTGGCAGTAGAGCACCCCTTTGGGAACGCCCGTGCTGCCGGTCGTAAAAATGATCGCCGCCGGGTCCTGGCCACTGCAGGGGATGGCGCGCCCCTCCGGGGAACCGCTCTGCCGCAGCTGCTCCAGCGTGACGCCCCCCCACCCCCAGCGACGTCCGGCGGTGACGTGGAACCGCGAGCGGGGAAATCGATGGCGCAAGACCGCGCGGACGGCGTGCACCGCCGGCACGGCGATAAAACCTTCGGGCTGGGTGTCGGCCAGGCACCGCACCAGGTTTTTGCGGCCCATGCCGGGATCGACCAGCACCACCACGGCCCCCGCCTTGAAGAGGGCGAACACCAGGGAGACGAAATCGATGCCCGGCTTGACCAGCAGTACCAGCCGCGTCCCGGGGCGGACCCCCAGGTGTTCCAGCCCGGAGGCCAGCCGATTGCTGTCCTGGTCCAGCTGGGCGTAAGAGAGGGTGCGGTACCGGTATTTCCCCGCCGCATCCCGCCCCGCGGGCTGGACGACGGCCACCTGATCGGGCGCCTGGCGAGCGTACTCGGCCATCCGTGCGGCGACATTAACCAGACGGGATGGCGTGGCGACGTTCATCAACGGGCGGACTCCAACAGCTGGAGGACCAGGCTGGCCACGTCGACCTTTAAGGTGCGAGCCACGGCCTGCCAGCCGGGCACCCCGTTGACCTCCAGGGCGTACAGGCGGCCGTCGTTGCCCGGCAACAGATCGACACCGGCCAGCGTCGCGTCCACGGCCGCGGCGGCCCGCATCGCCAGTTCGGCCAGCTGGTCGCTGACCTCCAGCGGCTGGGCCACCGCCCCCCGGCTGACGTTGGTCCGCCAGTCATTATCGCTGCGCCGGCGGATTCCCAACACCCGTTGGCCCACCACCAACAACCTCAGATCGGCCCCCCCGTGGGGGATGAATTGTTGCAGGTAGATCACGGCGCCCAGCTGCTGCAGCATGGAAAAAGCGCGTTCGGCCAGCGCTGCGTCATGGATCCGCGTGATCCCGCGACCCTCCCCCCCAAACAGCGGCTTGACCACCACGTCCCCCCCCAGCCGGTCGAAGGCCGCCAGGGCCTCGGCAGCCGTCTGCCCACACCAGGTTGGGGGCACGTCCAGGCCGGCGGCGCGGAGTCGAGCGGTGGCCAGGTACTTGTCCACGGCCGTCTCGATGGCGCGGGGCCGATTGACGACCGGCACGCCAGACGCCTCCAGCCCCGCCAACGCGTCCATGCGAAACACCACCTGCTCCAGCGACCCGGGCGGCATGGTCCGGACCAGCACGGCGTCCACGCCGGTCAGGTCCGCCTCACCGCTGGAAACCCGTAGCGAATCGGGTCCCAGCTGGCTGGTCAGCTCGCGAAACGTGCGCGCTATAATCTCGTGCCGTCCGGCGGCCGCGCGCCGCAAGTCGTGCACATACCAGCTTTCCAGCGAACCCAGGACGATGATCTGCACGCGTGTTCCGGCCGCGACAGCGACCGGCCTTTAGGTGGTGAAAGAGTTGTGCAGGACCTGGGGGTGCGTTTCCCCAAACCGAAGCGTTGTGCCGCTGTGGAGGTTGACCAGCTGGACCACCGCGGGACTGAACAATTTCCGGTCGATCTGGTAGAAGTCGTACTGGTACCGCTCGAAGATCTTCCCAAACGGCTCGCCATAGTCGCTGCCGCTGCTGCTGGGTATCTGGGGACCGATTTTTTCCCAATCCGCATCGTCCCCCTCGACCCACAAGGTCACCTCGCCGCCGTAGAGGATCGCGTCGTTGGTGCGGCCGATGCCCGCCAGGTCGTCGCGAGCCACCGGGGGGAGAGGGGCCGTTCCGTAGCCGCTGATCACCCGCCGCGGGTCCACCCCCAGCTCGCACAGTTTGTGCATCGCGGTCTCCACGCTGCGGGCGACGACCTGCACGTTCCCGGCCAGGCTGGCCGTGGGGGCGACCAGGAGGGTCACGGCCGAGGGGGCCACGCGGCAGGCCTCCGCCAGGTATTCCACCACCCGGTCGTCCGGCAGCTGGCGGGTCTCCAGGACGCCCACCACCGCCTCGGCCTCCTCCTGATGGCCGATGCTGGCGAAGAGGTCTTCGCGGCCGGCGGCCGCCCGCATGGGACCAGAACCCATGGCGAAGAAGTCGCCGACCTGGATTTCCCAGCCTGCGTATTGAGCGGCCAGGCAGGCGGCGACGGGTTGGTCGGTGCGGACCTGGACGGCGGGTCCCGGCCAGAGTTGCGGGTTGCCGGGGACGAAGCGGACGTGACCCAGCCCGGCCAGGCAGCATTCGGCCAGCAGGCGTCCGGCCTCCAGGCCGCCCGCGGTCTGGACGCCGCAGTCGATCAGCCGTGCGCCGCCCGTCAGCGTGGCCGACGTGATCCCCGCCGGGGAGGGAGACTCCCCCATCCGCCGGCAGATCTGGAGGGCGCGTTGATTGAGCTGCAGCGACATGCGAGCCGAGTATCCTCCCTGCCAGGGATTTTCCCGAGCGGGGATTTCCCGTGCGGGGCCTTCATCATGGCCCAGACCCGCAGGGCAAGCAATGCCCGCCGGTCGGGGGACGGGGACGGTGTTGATTGTCCCCCTCCGGACCGCCGCTTAAAATGGCGCGTACCAGGGGAACGCGGACTATGGGGGGCTGAGTCGAGTGCCCAGTCTGACGGTCGAAAATTACGTGAAGACGATCCAGCAGATTTGTGCCGAGTCGGGGAGCCGGCGGGCGGCGACCGGGAAAATTGCTGAGGCCCTGGGGGTCTCGCCGGGAACCGTCACCAGCATGCTCAAGACGCTCAGCGACAGCCAGTTGGCCACCTACACGCCCTACGGCGGCGTGAAGCTGACCGCCGCCGGCGAGGCGCTGGCCCTCCGCATCCTCCGCCGCCATCGGCTGATCGAACTGTTTCTGGCCAACACCTTGGGGCTCAGCTGGGACGAAGTCCACGAAGAGGCCGAACACATGGAACATGCGGTCAGCGACCGGCTGGTGGATCGCATCGACGCCTGTCTGGGTTTTCCCGAGGTCGACCCGCACGGAGACCCGATTCCCAAGGCAGATGGATCGTTGCGGAAATTGACCGGCCGCAGCCTGGCCTCCTGCGGCGACGGCGACGCCTTCCGCTTGGCGCGGGTGCGGGATCAGTCGGCCGAGTTTTTGCGTTATTTGAGCGAGAATGGTTTGTCGCTGGGTGCCCGCGGGCACGTGATCAGCAATTCCGACGAAGCGGGCGTGGTCACGATTGCCGTGGCCGGCGGCGAAACGACCTTGGCCCACGACGCGGCCGCCAAGATTGTGGTGACCGCGGAAAAACCGTAATCCCCGCCAGCTGGGGGAGGCCGTCGATTGACGATTCGGGGGCGAAAGCCTAAAAAGACAGGACGCCGCGGCCGCCGATGAGAGGCCCCCGCAAAGGGGACCTGTGAACCTGGTCAGGGACGAAAGTCAGCAGCCATTAGCAGTCATCTTCTTGTGCGGTGGGTCTCTCATCCGCTGCCGCGTCGTCTGGTGGGGGCTGGTCCGTCCATCGGCAGTCGTGGGAACGCAGTTTGGCAGGAAGCAGATGGCGGAATCTCCTCAGAGCGATCAGCGACCTTCCGGGGGTGGCGGGGGCCCGGCAGAAGATCTGCCCTACGTCGTCGTCGCTCGCCGCTATCGGCCCCAGACCTTTGAAGAGTTGATCGGCCAGGAACATGTGGCCAAAGCCCTGCAGGGCGCCATCGCCGCTGGGCGGGTGGGCCACGCTTACCTCTTTACGGGTGCCCGCGGGGTCGGCAAGACCTCGGCGGCACGGATCCTGGCCAAGGCGCTCGACTGCCAGCAAGGGCCCGGCCCCGTTCCCTGCAACAACTGCGAGATCTGCCGCAGCATCAGCGCCGGGGAAGATGTCGACGTGCTGGAGATCGACGGGGCCAGCAATCGGGGGATTGACGAGATCCGCCAGTTGCGAGCCAACGTGACGATTCGTCCTAGCCGAGCTCGGTTTAAGATCTACATCATTGACGAAGTGCACATGCTGACTCGCGAAGCGTTTAATGCGCTGCTGAAGACCCTGGAGGAACCGCCGGCGCATGTGAAGTTTATCTTCTGCACCACCGAACCGAACAAAATTCCTGTCACCGTGCTCTCCCGCTGCCAGCGTTTTGATTTTGCCGGGATCCAGCAGGGGGCGATCGTGCGGCGGCTGCGGCAGATCATCGATGCCGAACAGGTTACCGCCGATGACGACGCGCTGGACTTGTTGGCTCGCCGCGCCGCCGGATCGATGCGCGACAGCCAGTCGCTGCTGGAACAGCTGCTGGCCACCGGCCAGCCGCACATCACGACCGCCGAGATCAACCAGCTGCTGGGAACCGTGGATAACGCGCGGCTGTTAAGCCTCGCCGGGTCCTTGGTGCAGCATGATGCGGCGGCGGTGTTGAGCCAGTTGGATGCGGCGCTCGGCGAAGGAGTGGATGTCGGGCAACTGTTCGAACAGCTGATCGGACTGTTTCGCGATGTGATGGTGACCCTGGTCGGTTGCGAGGAAGAGACGTTGCTGTTTGCTGGGGCGCGGGACGAGCAGGCGGCGGTGAGCGAACTGGCGGGACAGTTGGACCTGGAAACGGTGCTGGCCCTGATCCAGGTGCTGACCCAGGCCACCACCGGGCTCCGCCAAACCACCCACCGGCGGCCGCTGGCCGAAGTGGCCCTGGTGCGGGCCTGCCAGCTGGACTGCCTGCAAGACCTGGCCGCTTTGGTGGCCGAGTTCCGCCAGGCCGCGGCGGCGGGAGAGGCCAGCGGCGGGGGGTCCGTTGAGCGGGGTGGGGGTCGAAAAAAAAAATCTGAGCCCGCCGTGACGGCACCCCCACGGCCCGCTGCCGATAGCCCGGCCCGCAGCCAGACGACGCGGCCGGCAGCGGCGAACGTCCCGCCTGCGGGTCCTGCCCCGCAGCCGGTAGACCCCGCCAGCTCGCCCCGACCCCAACAGCCGCTGACCGAAGAAAACGCTCGCCAGATCTGGGAAGCGGCCTTGGCCGAACTGTCGGGGATGGTCACCGCCAAGGCCAAGGAATACGAGGCGATTTCCCTGCCCGCCCCCAATCGGCTCGAAGTCCGCTTCGATGCGACGTACAATTTGTGTAAAGCGTACTGCGAGCGGCCCGAGCCGGCGGCCAAGATCCGACAGGCACTCAGGCAGGTCACGGGAGAAGATATTCAGGTGGAGTTTACCGTTCGGCACGACCCGCAGGCGTCCCCGCCGCCACGACCCCGCATCTTGCGCCAGCAGGCCCTGCAGGCCCTTTCAGCCAACCCCCTGATGCAGCGGGCCAGCGAACTGTTCGGCGCCAGACCCGTCGATGTCCAACCCCCCCAGGACGAATAACCACTCACCCCACTCACCACTCACCCCACTCACCACTCACTCTTCCCCCTCCCCCCTCACTCTCCCCAGGAGACTCCCCATGCTCAGCGGACTTGGCAACCTCAGCGGCCTGTTACGGCAGGCCCAACAAATGGGCTCGCGGATGCAGGAGCTGCAGGCCGCGCTGCACAAGGCCCGCGCGACCGGCACGGCGGGGGGCGGGCTGGTCGAAGTCGAAGTCAACGGCCTGGGAGACATCCTCCGCGTGACGATCGATCCGGACCTGATCGACAAGCGAGATCGGGAGTTGATGGAGGATTTGATTCCCGCGGCGGCCAACCAGGCCAAGGCCAGGGCCCGGGAACACCATGCGGCGGCCGTCAAGGAGATGACGGGGGGCTTGAATTTGCCCGGCCTGGAGGATGCGCTCAATTCGTTCACCGGCAACCCGTCCCCCAGCCAACAGCCTCCTGCAGGCGGAGCCGGGGCGGGCTGAACGGCGACGCAGGCGAAACGGCCAGACCAGCTGAACGCTAACGCGGGCTGATGACCATGGATCAAGTTAGCGAATCGGTAGACAACCTGGTTCAGCAATTCACGAAGTTACCGGGGATCGGCAAAAAGTCGGCCGAACGTCTGGCATTTCATGTCTTGCGTCAGCACGAGTCGGAGGCCCTGGCCCTGGCCGACGCGATTCGGCGGGTCAAAGAGAATGTCCGGTACTGCCAGACATGCTATAACCTGACCGAACAGGACCAGTGCGCCATCTGTCGCGACCTTAACCGGGATCGATCCCGACTGGCGATCGTGGAACAGCCGCGGGACCTGGTCTGCCTGGAGGCCACCGGCGCCTACCGCGGTCTGTACCACGTGCTGCTGGGCCGGATTGCGCCCCTGGAAGGGATCGGTCCGGAACAGCTGACGATCGAGCGGCTGGTCGAACGGGTACGGGGGGGCCAGTTCCAGGAGGTGATTATGGCCACCAATCCGACCGTTGAGGGAGACGGCACGGCGCTGTACCTGTCCAACCTCCTGGCGGAATTTCCCGTGCAAATCACCCGATTGGCTCGAGGCGTTACATCCGGAAGCGTCTTGGAATTCGCCAACCGGGAGATGCTGTCGGATGCCCTCAGCGGCCGGCAACCGTTTTGAGGCGTGACACGGAGGCACATTGCGTACTACACTTAAGATAAGTTTTCCCGGCCAGGTTGCCGCGAAAGTCGGCAGGTACCCCGCCGACGGGAAACCGGGCCGCCGGATCAACCCACTTCAGCCCCCCTGCCGGACTCCTGGGTCACACGGATGCGATTAAGCTTTGGACAAGAACTGCGACTGGTCCAGAAACAGGTGCTGGCGCCACGCATGATCCAGTCCATGGAGATCCTGCAACTGCCGATTCTGGCTTTGCAGGAGCGGATCGAGCAGGAGATTCAGGAAAACCCGGTCCTGGAAAAAGACGAACGGAATCCGGACTTGCCGGAGGAACAGTACGAGTACGAGAATCCTGATGCGCCTTCGGATACCGAAAAAGAACTGGTCGTCGACGAATCGCGGAATAACGAGGACGACTTCGAGCGGCTGCTGAACATGGATGAAGAGTGGCCGGGCCACTTCGAGGAACGCAGCCGGCCCTCGGCCGACCGGATCGAACAAGAAGCGGCCCGGCGGCACGACACGATGGCCAATATGGTCAGCCGACCGCAGACCCTGCAGGACTACTTGCGGGACCAAATCAGCTGGTTCGATCTGGAGGATGAACTGCGGCAGCTGGTCGAGCGGATTATTTACAATTTGGACGCGGAAGGACGCTTGCAGGGTCAGCTGATCGACTTGCTGCCCCCCGATGCGGCGCCCGAACGCGTGGCACTGGCCGAAGAGGCGCTGCAGATCGTCCAGAAACTCGACCCCCCCGGCGTGGGCGCTCGTGACGAACGGGAATGCCTCCTCCTCCAGCTCACCCCCGGCATGCCCTCTCACGACGAACTGCAGACGCTCATCAGCAACCACCTGGCCGATCTGGCTCATAACCGTCTCCCCCTGATCTCCCGCAAAACGGGGATGTCCATCGAAAAGATTCACGAGGTGTGGGAAGAACTGAAAAAGCTGAACCCGCACCCCGGCGCCATGTTCAAGAACGCCTACGTCCCCACCGTGACCCCCGATGTCTATGTGGAACGGGACGAGCATGGGAAATACACCGTCCGCCTGGACGATGACCGAACGCCCAGCCTGTTTATCAGCCCTTACTATCGGCGGTTGCTGCAGAGCGGCCAGGCGACCGCAGAGGCGAAAGAGTATATCAAGCGAAAAATCAACGCCGCCCAATGGCTGATCGAATCGATCGAACAGCGGCGGAATACCGTGACCCGAGTCTCCCAGGCCATCGTCGATCACCAGACCGAATTTATCGAAAAAGGGCCCGAATTCATCGAACCGCTGAAAATGCAACAGATCGCCGACAAGGTGGGGGTGCATGTGACGACGGTCAGTCGAGCGGTGGATGACAAGTGGATTCAAACCGCGCGCGGCATTTTCCCGCTCAGAAAATTCTTCGTCGGCGGGACGGTCAGCGCCGACGGTGACGAAGTCGCCTGGGATACCGTGCGGCTAAAACTGCAGGAGATCATCGACAGCGAGGACAAGCAAAAACCCTACAGCGATGACGAACTGGTCAACCAGCTGGCTCAACACGGGCTGAAAGTCGCTCGGCGGACCGTCACCAAATACCGCAAGTCGATGAACATCCCCAGCTCGCGCCAACGCCGCGACTGGCTGAAGAAAAAAGGGGACGGCTAGCTGCCGCCCAAGGGCCCGCACCCGTCTGGCCTCTGCACCCCTCGGTTGGGCGTGCCCCCTACACCGCCTCAATGTGTAGCCCCCGGCGGACCCGCTCGTGACGCCGAGCCGCATCGATCTGCGATGCCACCTCCTGGACCTGCTCGATGCCCCGCAACCACAGCTCGCCATGCGTCCGGTCGCTGGACGAGAGGCGAATCGAGCCGACCCCGACCAGGCGATCGATCAGACCCTGCTCGAACGTGACGTCGTCGATGTCAATCACCTCAATCCGATCCGTCACGCGGCGGAGGATCCCCTCCTCGTGCACAAACCGCTGGGTGGTCAGCCGGTAACTGACGTTCAGGCGCAGATAGCCCAACCGCAGCAGCAGGCACAGCCAGACGACCAGCACCCCGCCCAGGAACAGCGTCCAGAGCCAGGCGCCCTTCAGTCCCAGGGCCAGGGCGGCGATCAGGGCGATGGCGGTTAGCAGAGCGGCGACGATCCCGGTGGGGATCATCGCCTTGGGCGAGTACGTCCCCTGCCACAACTCCTGCTCGACGTCGTCCTCCCGCGACCCCGGGGGCGAGAGGGGAAAGTTTTCTGCCGCGGCAGAAGCAGCCGGGCCCTCGCCGCCGGCCGAGGGCGTCCCCGCCGGAAGGGGCTCGGCCGGGGGAGGCTCGGCCGGGGACCGGCCCAGCGGCTGGCCGCAGGCGGGGCAAAACGCCGCGTCGGGCGGCACGGGACGTTGGCAGTGGGAACAGTTCATAACCATGGTCCTTCCTGGGTGGCCAGCAAGCTCGCCGGGAAAAGTGTGCCCGCCCAGCGGGGGTCCGACGAACCGCAGCGAGCCGCCGGTCTGGCCGCCCCGTCCCGGCGGCCGCAGGCG
>CAYFZZ010000044.1:0-5260 GCA_964347545.1 uncultured Planctomycetaceae bacterium
CACCCCATCACCCCAGCACCCCATCACCCCATCCCCCTACCCCCTCACCCCCCTCCCCCGCCGGCGGACTGGACCCCCCCCGGAAGGGGCGGCTAGGATAGAGGGGTCTGCCGAGTGGCAGACGGGCAGGCCCCACCCCTGCTCTGCCTCTTCCCTTCCTCCCGGCGACCCCGCAACCTGGCTGACCGCCCCTCATGGAACCGGCTCCCGCCAACACGGATCTGCAGCCCCTGGTGACGTCGCTGGAACAGCACATGTGCAGCGTGGTGCTGGGCAAGCCGGAGGTGGTCCGGCTGTGCACCGTGGCCCTCCTGGCCGGCGAGCATGTCCTGCTGGAGGACGTCCCCGGGGTGGGCAAGACCCTGGTCGGCAAGACGCTGGCCCGCAGTGTCAACGGCCGCTTTTGCCGGATCCAGTTCACCCCCGACCTGTTGCCCAGCGACATCACCGGCAGCAGCATCTTTCGCCAGAACACCAACGACTTCGAATTCGTGCGGGGGCCGATCTTTGCCAACATCGTCCTGGCCGATGAAATCAACCGCACCACGCCGCGGACGCAGAGCGCGTTGTTGGAGGCGATGAGCGACCGGCAGGTCTCCATCGATGCGGTCACCTACCAGCTGCCCGCCCCGTTCATGGTGATCGCCACGCAGAATCCTTTCGAGTTCGAAGGGACGTACCCCCTGCCGGAAAGCCAGTTGGACCGGTTCCTCCTGCGGATCGCCGTCGGCTATCCCAGCCGCGAAGACGAAATGCAGGTGCTGGTCAGCCGCCGGGATGGCGAGCCGGTGGACCAGCTGGAACCGATCGTCAGTTGCCAGCAGATTGTGGCCATGCAGGAACAGGTCCGCGAGGTGAACGTGGACGAAGCCATGCGCCATTATCTGCTCGATTTGGTCGAAGCCACCCGCAACTGCGATCAGCTGCACGTGGGGGCCAGCACCCGCGGGGCGCTCTGCCTGTACCGAGCCGCCCAGGCCCTGGCCTTCGTCGAAGGCCGCGAATTTGTGGTGCCCGACGACATCAAACGGCTGGCCGTCCCCGTCCTGTCGCACCGCGTGATCACCCGCGGGTTTATCCACAGCGGCAACCGGGCCGTCACCGAACAAATCATCGACCGGCTGGCCGAAACCGTACCCGTGCCGACCTGACCTGACATGCTGTTCGGACGCTCGCTAGTCATCTGCCGCGAAGGCTGGTATTACCTCCTGGTCCTGGCCTTCGTCATCACCGGTTCCTTTCTCCGCGAGGTGAACCTCCTCCTGGTGCTGGCCGGCATGATGTTCTTTCCGCTGCTGTTGAACCTGCGCGCGGTCGTGGTCATGACCCGCGGCCTGCAGGTCCGCCGCCGCCTGCCCGAAATGGTCACCGCCGGCGACCCGTTTGAGGTGGAAGTGGTGCTGAGCAAACCGTGGGCAGCCACCCCTTGGGGCGGCGGGGGGGCCAGTCGGATGGTCCTCCTGCAGGACCGGGTCTGGCCGCTTTCCGCTCAGCAACCCCCCGCGTCCGCTCCGCCCCTCCTCTTCTGGCGGCTGCCGGCCGGCCAGGAGGTCCGCCAGGCCTATCGCTGTCGGCTGGGCCAACGAGGACTCTACCAGCTGGGACCCGCTCGGCTGACCTGCGGTTTCCCCCTGGGACTGGTCCGCAGCCTCCGCCGCGACCACCGCACCGACCAGCTGGTCGTCCTCCCCCGGCCGGGTCAATTGACCGACGCCTGGGCCCGGCTGTACCAGGAAGTCCACTTCGGCAGCCGCGCCTCGCACCACAAGCACGGAGTGCTGGAGGGGGACTTTCACAGCCTGCGGGAGTGGCGATCGGGAGACAGCCAGCGGCGGATTCACTGGCGGACCACCGCCCGCCGCGGCAAACCGGTCGTCCGCCAGTACGAACAACAACGGGACGATGACCTGGTGGTGCTGGTCGATATGTGGCACCCCCCGGCGGCGACCCCGCACGATTTGGACATCGTGGAACAGGCGGTGGCGTTTGCCGCCACCATCGTGACCGACATCTGCCGCCGCGGAAACAGCCGCCTGTACATCGGCGTCTCGGGCACCGATCCGGCCGTCCACGGCGGTCCCGCCGGGACCGGCCTCATGGGCGAACTGCTGGAACAGCTGGCCCTGGCCACCGCCGATCCGGCCGACCGGCTGGCCGAACTGCTGGCTCAGACCTACGACACGATCCCCAGCCGGATGACGGTCGTGATCGTCAGTCCCCGCTCGCTGGAGATCGCCGACCTGGAACGCCAGGCCGGCTTGTGGGAGAACCCCCGGCGGCGGCAGCACAGCGGCCAGATCGTCACGATCTGTGCGGACGGCGAGCTGGACGAGTACTTTTTGCCCGACACGTTTCTGCCCGCCCCACCCCCGCCGCCGCCCCGCGACCGGTGACCCCCATGCCCCAGCTCGGCCCCCGCCTCACCCTCCAGATCGCCTTCGCCACGATGGCCTCCCTGGGCACGATCCTGTTGGGGATGGGGGCCCAGAACGTGGTCCTCCCCGTGGTGGCCGTGTTTGTGGCGATGACCAGCATCTATTTCACCGACACGGTGGGCTGGATCAAGCTGAACCGGACCGTGGCCAGCCTGGCCGCGCTGGCCGCAGTCGCCCTCTCGCTGATGGATTTCTACCAGCTGGGACGCGAACGCCAGTTGCTGGCCATCGCCTACCTGCTGATCTACCTCCAGATCGTGGTCATGTACCAGCCCAAGGACGACCGGATCTACTGGCAACTGTTCATGCTCAGCTTCCTCCAGGTCGTGGTGGCGGCGGCCTTGAACTTCAGCACCACCTTCGGCGCGCTGTTGGCGCTCTACCTGTTCGTAGCCCTCTTCGTGCTGGGGTTGTTCTTTCTGCATCGCGAGGCCCAGCTTGTCCCCCCCCTGCCCGCCGATGTGGTCCTGCTGGACCGCCGCCGCCCCATCCCCCCCCCACCGCTCAAGCCGCACCTCGCCTCGCGGTCCGCCGCAGCCCTCCCCGCGGCCTGGGGGCCGCACGCCCTGCCCCGGCGGGTCGTCCAACGCGCCCTGGGCGATGGCCTGGTCACCATCGGGCTGACCCTGGTCTGCTTCCTGCTGCTGCCCCGAGCCGGCGAGGTCCGCCTGGCCCGCGGCGTCCCCGGCCAGCGGATCGTGGGGTTTACCGATACGGTCAAGCTGGGTGACCTGGGGCAGTCGATCGAGAATTCCGCCGCCGTGATGCGGGTCTGGTTTCGCGATCCGCAAAAACCCCAGCCCTACCGGGTGTACGGGACGCCCCTCTTCCGGGGCACGGTGGTCAACCATTACGAAGATCGCACCTGGACCCTCCGCTTCCGCACCCGGCACGGCCACCAGATCACGCGGCTGGGCTGGCCCGAACCGGACGACGGACGACCGATCCTGCAACAGATCAGCATCGAGCCCCAGCGGGAGGCAACCGTGTGCGTGATCCCGCCCGTCTTCGAAGCCGGTCGGGATGTACCCGTGGCCTTCGACAGCGCCAAACAACAACTGGTCCGCCTGGGGCCGACCAATACCAAGCGGGATTACACGCTGGCCACCACCGGGATTGTCAACGGCGTCCAGCTGGACATCATCCCGGTCTACGAAGAGACCGAACGGACGGCCGTGCAAGACCTGTTGCAGTTGCCGCCCCGAAATCCCGACGGCAGCGATCCGCTGGCCACGCTCAAACAGACCGCCGCCGAGGTGCTGCAGCGGTCCGGGATGGGGCCCGCCGATCGCGTGGGGCAGGCTCGAGCCCTCGAGCGTTATTTTCTCTACTCCGGCCGCTTCACCTACGCCCTGGGGGCCCCCCGCGGCAACCCGTTTATCGATCCGGTCGAAGATTTCATGACCAACAACCCCCAGGGACACTGCGAATACTTCTCCAGCGCCCTGACGCTGATGCTGCGCAGCCAGAACATCCCCGCGCGAATGGTCATCGGCTTCAAGGGAGGGGAATGGAATTCGCTGGGAAGCTACTACCAGGTGCGGCAGCTGCACGCCCACTCGTGGGTGGAAGTTTTCCTGGACGACATTCCGGCCAGCCAAGCCTTCGCCGATCAGCTACGGGGCTGGAAACGGCGCGGCTGGCTCAGGCTGGACCCCACCCCCGCCCTGGCCGACGAAGAAACCTTCACGGCGGAATTGACCTGGCGGGAACGCCTGCAGGAGTGGGCCAACTTTGGCCAATACCTGTGGTCCAACTATGTGGTCGACCTGGACGCTCAACGCCAGCAAGAAGGCATCTACACCCCCCTGGCCAGCAGTCTGGAACAGCTGGGGATGATCTTCTCGTGGGAATTCTGGACCGTCGAGGTCCCGGCCGCCTTGCGCGGTGCGGCCCAACAGGGGAGGCTGCCCCGCCTGATCGCCTGGCTGCTGGGCATGCTGACCTGCCTCCTGTTGCTGGCCTTCCTGCTGGTCCGCCGCCGGCTGAGCCGCCTGGGCCGCTGGCCCGCGTTGGCGGTGGGCCGTCGCCGAGCGGTCCGGCCGGGGGCCCCGCCAGCCGCCCGGGTCGAATTCTACCGCCGCCTGGAACGACTGCTGGGCCGCCACGGCATCCACCGCCCGGCCGCTCAAACCCCCCGCGAGTTCGCCCTGGCCGTGGGCGGCCAGCTGGCCGAAACCCCCCAACAGGCCGCCGTGGCCGGCGTCCCCCGCCTGCTGGCCGATGCCTTTTACCGAGTGCGGTATGGCGGCGCGGACCTGCCGGCTGAAGAACGAGCTCAGCTGCAAGACGCCCTCACCCGCCTGGCCGCCGCGCTCAAGGGGCGGCCATGAAGATCGGACTGGTCGGCTACCGCGGGTCGGGCAAAAGCACCCTCTTTGGGTGGCTGACCGGTGTCCCGCCCGACCCGGCCCTGGCCCACACCACGCAAACCGCCATGGCCGAGGTCCCCGACCCGCAGGTCGACCAGCTGTGCGGCATCTACCACCCCAAGAAGATCGTGCTGGCCGCCCTGGAACTGATCGATACCCCCGGCCTGGACCCCGGCGGCGAAGGCAACGCCGCTCGCCTGACCCACCTGCGGGAATGCGGCTGCCTGGTCCACGTGGTCAACGCCTACAGCGACGCTCAGCCCGCCCAGCGGCTGACCGCCTTCGACGAAGACCTCCTGCTGGCCGACATGGAAATCGTCGCCAGGCGGATCGAACGCCTGGGCGAATCGATCAAAAAGCCGCGGCCCGACCGGGATCAGCAGCAGGCGGACCTGGAGGCCCTCCAGCCGCTGCTGGCGGCCCTGGAGAGCGGCCAGGCGGTGACGCGGGACC
>CAYFZZ010000045.1:0-6651 GCA_964347545.1 uncultured Planctomycetaceae bacterium
CTGCGTGCGGGAGTAACCCCGCCGCCGGCAATCCAAACCAAAAAGGTTGGCACCTTTTTGCGGCCTGAAGGGATGCTTTCAATTGAGCGGCAAGGCGCTAGCCGCCGGTAGGTTTGGGTGACGTTGATGCCCTGGGCCACCGGCGGCTAGTCCCGGCGCGCCGGGACCGCTCAGCAGAATCAATGCGGCCGCCCCCAAAAAGAAGCCTGGCACCTTTTTGGGCTCCGCATCCCGCAACGCGTATCCCCCCTACCCCTCTGCCGCGGGGCTCAGCTGGTCCACGCGGCGGCGGGCGGTGGTGGCGTGGTAGAGGGCGGAATATTGAGCGGCGCTGCGGGACCAGGACCAATCCTGGCTCATCCCCGTCCGCATCACCTGCTGCCAGGCAGCCGATCGGGTGGCGTACAGCTGGCAGGCCCGCTGCAGGGTGTGGGCCAGCGCCTCGCGGGTATAGGGCTGAAAAGAAAAGCCGGTGGCCGTGCCGTCCGCCAACGTCTCGTCCGTCGTATCGGTGACCGTATCGGCCAGCCCTCCCGTCTGCCGCACCAGGGGGACCGTGCCGTATTTCAAGCTGTACAGCTGGTTCAGCCCGCACGGTTCGTAACGGCTGGGCATCACAAACATGTCTGCTGCGGCTTCGATCCGATGAGCCAGCTGGTCGGAAAACCCGATGCGGGCTGCGATCTGGTGGGGAAACTCGGCCGCCAGCTGCCTCAGCTCTTTTTCCAACGACACCGCTCCGCTGCCCAGCACCGCCCACTGCACACTGCCGCTGGGGGCCAGCTGGCGCATCACGGGGAGGATCAAATCCAGCCCCTTCTGGTCGACCAGCCGACCGACCACGCCCACCAGCGGCGTGTCCGGGGCCACGGCCAAGCCCAGTTCGGCCTGCAACGCCGCCTTGCAGGCCGCTTTGCCCGCCGCCACGCTGCTGGCGTCATAGCGACAAGCAATCTGCGGGTCGCTGGCCGGATTCCACACCGTGTAATCGACCCCGTTGATGATCCCCGACAGGTGTTCGCGGCGGTGCCGCAACAGCCCGTCCAGGTAACAGCCCAGCGGCGGGGACTGGATTTCCTGAGCATAGGTGGGGCTGACCGTGTTCAGCGCGTCGGAAAAGACCAGCCCCGTTTTCATGAAATTCAGCTGGCCGTGAAACTCCATCTGCCGCCAGTTGAAGTATTTCCAGTCCAGGCCGGTCAACAGCATGTCCCAATGCCAGAACGTGCCCTGGTAGGCCAGGTTGTGGATGGTGAACAGCGTGGCAATCCGTTCGTAGGCGGGGTCCCCCGCATGTTCGATCCGCAGGTAAGCGGGGATCAGGCCGGTGGGCCAGTCGTTGAGGTGGACCAGGTCGATCTCCAGGTCCAGCCGCGCCATCGCCTGCAAGACCGCTCGGCAAAAAAACACAAACCGCTCGCAGTTGTCCTCATAGTCCCCCGCACTGTCGCCGTAGATCCCGGGGCGGTCAAAGTAGTCGGGCTGGTGGACGAGGTAGACGGGCACCGAGCTGCCGGGGAGGGTGCTGTGCAGCAGCGAGCCCCGGACCTGCTTGGCCCCGATGGCAACTTCCAGTTCGATCCCGGTTTCGTCCAGGGGCAAGCCGGCGGCGGCCGCGTCGCGATGGGCGGGCAGCATGACGATGGTCTGATGTCCCAGCCGAGCCAATTCTTGGGGGAGGGTCCCGCACACATCGGCCAGGCCGCCGGTCTTGGCGAAGGGCACCACCTCGCTACTGACCAGCAGAATGTTCACGGTTCCGTTCCTCCTCACCCCCCGTCGGCGGGGTTCGTCCCGCGGCCCGGCGGCCCGCGGTGCGGTCCGGCCCGCCCGCCGCCGGTCCGGCCGGGGGGGGGCGCGGTCAGGACAGGACTTCGACCAGGGCCTCGCACAGCCGCGGCATGTTGTCGGGTGTCATGCCGGCCACATTGATCCGGCCATTGCCTACGATGTAAATAGCATATTTTTCCCGCAGGGTATCGACCTGGTCGGGGGTCAAGCCGGTCAAGGAGAACATCCCGCGCTGGCGGGTGATGAAGGAAAAGTCGCGGGACAGGCCCTGGTCGGCCAGGGTTTGGACGAAGAGGGCCCGCATCCCGTTGATCCGCTGGCGCATGTGGGCCAGTTCCTCTTCCCAGCGAGCCCGCAGGGCCGCGTCCTGGAGGATGCCGGTCACGATCGCCCCCCCGTGGACGGGCGGGTTGGAATAGTTGGTGCGGACGGCCAGTTTCAGGTGCCCCAGGGCGGTCTGGGCGGCGGCGGGCGTTTCGCCCACCAGGGTCAAGCCCCCCACCCGCTCGTTGTACAACCCGAAGTTCTTGGAAAACGAGCTGCAGATGATCGCTTCGGGCACGGCCTCGACCACGGTCCGCAGGCCGGCGGCGTCTTCTTCCAGGCCTTCGGCAAAACCCTGGTAGGCAAAGTCGATCAAGGGCAGCAGTCCGCGGCGGGCGATCCGTTGAGCGATTTCCCCCCACAGCGGCTCGGCCGGATCGGCCCCGGTGGGATTGTGGCAGCAGCCGTGCAGGACGACCACGTCGCCGGCGGGGATGCGGTCCAGCGCCTCCAGCAGCGAGTCGGCGGCCAGCTGATGGGTGGCCGCGTCGAAGTAGGGATACTTTTCCAGCGGCAGGCCGGCCGCTTGAAAGATCCCCGGATGGTTGGGCCACGTCGGGTCGCTCAACCAGACCTTCGCCTCGGGAAACATCGTCCGCAAAAAGTCCCCCGCCACGCGGAGGGCGGCGGTGCCGCCGGGGGTGTGAGCGGTCACGGCGCGACCACTGCCGGGCAGGGGATGGCCGGCGCCGAAGATCAACGCCTGGACCACCTGGGCGAATTCCGGCAAGCCGGTCATGGGCAGATAGCCCTTGCTGACCTCGTCCCGCAAGATCGCTGCTTCCGCCCCCTTCACGCTCTCTAAAATCGGCGTCTGCCCCTGGACGTCTTTGTAAACGCCCACCGTCAGATTGATCTTTTCGGGGCGGGCATCTTTCTTGAAGGCCTCAGTCAAGCCCAGGATCGCGTCCGGTTTGGCGGGCTGCAGTTGTTCGAACATCGGCAAAGTGTCCTTTCCACCAGCAACGAGTTTGGCCGGCCAGGCGGCCCGCGCCACGCCCGCGACCGGGGCCGGCGCCCCCCGTGGAAAACCGCTTGACGTCCAGCATCGGCGGGCTTTGCGAGCGGGGCGTCGGGCGGTGACCGGCGGGGGGCCAGGCAGGGTGTTCGCATTGACGGGCCGTGAACGGACATGCATCATAGGAAAGACGGTCTTCGTGGGCGAGTGGGGCAGCCTCCCCGCAATGCTCGACCTGGTGCCCCATGAGCGATTTTGGCGAATCCGACTCCCTGGACGTCCCCTTTCAGGTCCCGCAGCTGCACCGGCTGCGGTTTACCCGCGACGTGTTCACCACGGACCAGGATGTGCTGGCCGACCTGCTGGCCCCCTCCGGCGACCGGCGGCCCCGGGTCCAGTTCTGGCTGGATGACCACCTCTGCCGAGCTCGTCCGGGGCTGCTGGGCAAGATCCGCTGTTTCTGCGACGAATACGCCGACCGCGTGACGCGGGTGGGCAACGTCCAGCGGGTCCCTGGCGGCGAGGCGATCAAGAACGACATTCATGTGTTGGAGCGGATGTTGAAGGTCTTTCGCGCCTCGGACCTGGACCGCCGCAGTTACGTGGTTGTGATTGGGGGCGGAGCGGTGTTGGACGCGGTCGGCTTTGCCGCCGCCATCGCCCACCGCGGCATTCGCCTGGTCCGCCTGCCCACCACCACCCTGGCTCAGTCCGATTCCGGCGTGGGAGTCAAAAACGGCGTCAACCTGTTTGGCCAGAAAAACTGGGTGGGAACCTTCGCCACCCCCTGGGGGGTGATCAACGACGCGCGCCTGCTGGACAGCCTTGGCGAGCGGGATTTTGTGAGCGGATTTTCCGAGGCGGTGAAGGTGGCCCTGCTGAAGGATCCCCAGCTGCTGGACGACCTGCGGCGGGATGCGGCGGCCATCCGCCGCCGGCAGTGGGACAAGGCCCTGCCCATCATCCGCCGCACGGCCCTCTGGCACCTGCGGCACATCACCGAGGGGGGGGACCCGTTCGAACAGCGGGAGGCGCGGCCGCTGGATTTCGGGCACTGGTCGGCGCACAAGCTGGAGGTGATGAGCGGGTTTGAGTTGCGGCACGGCGAGGCGGTCGCCATCGGCCTGGCCATCGACACCGTCTACTCCTCCCTGGCCTGCGGGCTCGACCCCGCCCACGCCCGCCAGGTCCTGGCGTGCCTCGAGGCGCTGGGCTTTTCGCTGGCCTGCCCCGAGTCGGCCGACACGCACACCCTCTTCGCCGGGCTGGAAGAATTCCGCCAACACCTGGGGGGCCGGTTGACGTTGACCATGCTGAAGGGGATTGGCGATCCGATCGACGTGCACCAGATCGATCGCCCCCTGATGCGGCAAGCGATCGCCGAGGTCCGCCGCCAGGCGGTGTCGGTGGGGGCTGGGGGGTGAGGGAACGTGGAAGAGGGAAGAGTCCCCACTGAGCGGTCGCGGCGCGCCGGGACTAGCCGCCGGTAGCCCAAGTGTGGAGAAGAGGGAATCCCGGTGCGCCGGGACCGGGAGGGAAGAGGGAAATGTGAATGGTGAAATGGGAAGCGTCAGGCTCCGGCCTCGAAGAGGCCGGCTACAGAAGGCAGACTCCGGCCCTCTTTCTGAATCCCGTTGCCTTTTCCGCCATGGGTGACGCCGGCGGATGTGGCCTCATCGCGCCTAGCAATCGATTGATGATTGTCGAATGTTGATTGTTGATTGTTGAAGTGAAGCCGCACGTTTTGCATGCCTTCCACTTCGCAAATCAACAATCGCCAATCATCAATCATCAATCTTCTGCTTGTCGCGGTGGGCCTGCCTCTCCATCACCCCATCACCCCATCACTCCCTCACCCCGTCCCTTCCCCCGAATCACGCCTTATAGACCTTCTCTCGGCCGGCCGTGACGGCGGCGCAGGCGTTGCGGGTGTCGATGATCAAGGGGGAGTGCCGGACGACGAAGTCGTAATCGTAAGCGGAATGGTCGGTGGCGATCAGCACACAGTCCTGAGCGGCCAGCAGTTCGGCGGTCAGCGGCTGGCTGGCCAGGTCGGGGACGTCGTGGTGCCGCATGGGGGGCAGGTGCGGGATGTGGGGGTCGTTGTAGCCCAGCACCGCGCCGCGGGCACTCAGCAGGTCGATCAGCTCGAACGCCGGGCTCTCCCGCGGATCGTCCACGTCTTTCTTGTAGGCCACGCCCAGGATCAGGATCCGGCTGCCCCGGATCGGCTTGCCCCGCTCGTTCAACGCCTCGCTCAGCCGCTGCACCACGTACGTCGGCATCCGCCGGTTGATCTCGCCGGCCAGTTCGATGAACCGAGTGGCCATGCCGCTCTTCCGCGCCAGCCAGCTCAAATAAAACGGATCGATCGGAATGCAGTGCCCGCCCAGCCCCGGGCCGGGGTAAAAGGCCTGGAACCCGAAGGGCTTGGTCTTGGCGGCGGCGATCACTTCCCACACGTCGATCCCCAAGCGGTCGAACAGCATTTTCAGTTCGTTGACCATGGCGATGTTCACCGACCGGTAGGTGTTCTCGACAATCTTACAGGCCTCGGCCACCTCGGGGCTGGAGACCGGCACCACCGAGACCACCGCCGCGCTGTACAGGGCGGCGGCCAGATCGTTGCTGGTCGCGTCCAGCCCGCCCACGACCTTGGGGATCACCTTGGCGGAAAAGTCGGGGTTGCCCGGGTCCTCCCGCTCGGGGCTGTAAGCCACATAAAAATCGCGGCCCGCCCGCAAACCGCTCGACTCCAGAATCGGCAGCAGCACGTCGCGGGTGGTGCCCGGATAGGTGGTGCTCTCCAGGACAATCAGCTGGCCGGGCCGCAGAGCGGCGGCGATGTGCCGGGCGGTGGTTTCGACGTAGGTCAGGTCGGGATCGCGGCTGTCGCTGAGCGGCGTGGGGACGCAGATCAACAACGTGTCCGGTTCCCCCAGCCGCGTCATGTCCGCCGTGGGCTGGAACTGCCCCTGCTGGACCAGCCTGGCGATCGCCTCGGCGGGGATATGCCCGATATAGCTCTGCCCGGCCAACAGCCGCTCGACCTTGGCCTGGTCGACGTCGAATCCCAGCGTGCGAAAGCCGGCGGCCGTAAAGGCCTGGATCAGGGGCAGCCCGACGTAGCCCAGCCCGATCACCCCGATCAGGGCCGATCGATCTTCGATCTTTTTCTGCAAGTCCTCGGCCATGCCCATCTCTGGCTAAAGCCTCCCCGCGCCACGAAAATCCCGCGTCCCAACACCTTCCAGTATACTGCGTCCCGCAGAAAGTTGAGGGGGCCGTGCTTGTTCATTTTTGACAGGCTGTTGATTTTTGACAGGATGAACAGGATCGACAGGATGCGTTGGTCAGGTTGGGGGCCGGTAATTCCGTTGTCCCCGCGGTCCTTCCGGATGTTGATTTTTGACAGGATAAACAGGATTGACAGGATGCGTTGGTCAGGTTGGGGGGTTCAAAGTCAGGTGTCCCCGCGGTCCTGGCGGTAATTCCGTTGTCCCCGCGGTCCTTGCGCCTTCTTGTAGGACGGGCACTCTTGCCCGTCCCCTGCCTGACGGCACGGCGTGTTTGGCTTA
>CAYFZZ010000046.1:0-19482 GCA_964347545.1 uncultured Planctomycetaceae bacterium
GCTAGCGCCTTGCCGCTCACCCCTCACCCCTCACCACTCACCCCTCACCCCTCACCCCTCACCACTCACCACTCACCCCTCACCACTCACCACTCACCACTCGACATCCCCCTCCAACCCCCGATATTATGCTCTGGTCGCACCCTTTGTAAACGTTGGGCACGATCTTCATGGGACATGACGATTTGAGGCTGGACGTCCTCTTCGAAGATAATCACCTGCTGGTGATCAACAAACCGGCGGGACTGGCGACGATGGGGGTGGCGGAGGGGGCACCGAGCGTCTTGCAGATCGCTCGGCGATACCTGAAGGACAAATACGCCAAACCGGGAAACGTCTATGTGGGGATCGTCAGCCGGCTGGACGCGCCCGTCACCGGCCTGTTGATTCTCGCTCGGACCTCCAAGGCGGCTTCCCGCCTGACCGCTCAATTTCGTCGCGGCGAGGTGGAAAAGGACTACTGGGCCCTGGTCGATGGCTCGGTAGATCCGCCCCAAGGCACCCTGCACGACTGGGTCCGCAAGGACGAACGGCATCGGCGGATGCATCTTACCGGTCCCCATACCCCGGGTGCTCAGGAAGCGGTGCTGGCCTACCGTACCCTCGCGGCGACGCCCCGGGCGACGTTGCTGGAGATCCGTTTGCATACGGGGCGCAAGCATCAAATCCGCGTGCAATTGTCTCACGCGGGGCACCCCATCCTGGGTGACCGCAAATACGGCTCGCGCCGCAAATTTCCGGCGGGGATCGGGCTGCACGGTCGGCGGCTGGTCCTGCAACATCCTGTGCGGCGGCAGCCCCTGGAGCTGGTGGCCCCGTTGCCTCCCAGCTGGCGCGGGTATGCGGACCTGGGTGGCGACCGCGGTTGAGCGGCTTGCGGAGGGCCCCCCGCCGCCAGGGTGCGTGTTCGGCGGCCAGGCGGGCCCTGGTGACGCCCTGGGGGCGAGGAATTTCCCGCATACGGCTTGGCGCTGAGGGCCAGAGTGATAGGCTGAGTTTGGTTGGGCTGAGGTCCGGGAGGAAGGATTTGCGCCGGCCGGCCGCAAATCGTCGCGGCGGGGTGGAACCGTCCGGAAGGGCGGCCCGCCGCTGGGCAAAGCAGGCGAGGCGATGAGCCAGATCAGTTCGAAATTTCTGCACGCCGTCCGCGCCAGCCGCCTCCTGAGCGAGGCTCAGCTGGCAGAGGCCTTGGCCGCGGTCACCGCCGGCGGGTCGTCTCCAGCGGCAGAAGCGAACAGCGACGAACTGTTGGCCGCGAAGATGGTCGAGCTGGGGATGCTGAACCGCTGGCAGGCCGAACAACTGCTAGCGGGGCGCACCAAATTCAACCTCAACGACTACCAGATTATCGACTCCCTGGGCCAGGGGGGCATGGCCCAGGTGTTCAAGGCAGAACATTCGCTGATGGGCCGGGTGGTCGCGATCAAGGTTTTGCCGAAAAGCAAATCGACGCCTGCGGCCATTGAGAGCTTTCACCACGAGATCCGTACGCTGGCCAAGCTGGACGATCCCCATCTGGTGCGGGCCTATGATGCCGGTCACGACGGCAACGTTTACTACCTCGTGACAGAATTTGTGCCCGGCACGGACCTGCGGCAGCTGGTCCGCAGCAGGGGCCCGCTCGCTCAACGCGAGGCAGCCACCATCATTGCTCAAGCCGCCGCGGGCCTGCAGCACGCCCACCAGCAAGGCTTGATCCACCGCGACGTCAAGCCAGGCAACCTGATGGTGACGCCGGAGGGCAAGACGAAGGTCCTGGACCTGGGGCTGGCGGGTTTTTTTCGGGAGGAGGCCAGCGTGGAAGACCCGCGGAAGGGTCGCATCGTCGGGACCGCCGACTACCTGGCCCCGGAACAGATCCTCTCTCCCGACAAGGTCACGCCGGCCAGTGACATTTATTCGCTGGGGTGTACGCTCTATTTTGCCGTCACCGGCGAGGTCCCCTTTCCGGGCGGCAACATGCAGGAAAAATGCTCCCGCCATGTGCACGACGCCCCCTTGCACCCCCGCCGCTACAACCAGGATTTGCAAGACCCATTTCTGGACCTGCTGGCCGACATGATGGAAAAAGTCCCCCAGAAGCGGTTGGCGACCGCGGCCGAAGTCGTCCGCCGCCTGGCCCCCTGGACGGACGAGGCTGTCGCCACCCCCATCCCGGCCGGCGAGGTGCACTTTGCGCGGCTGGAACCGAGCGGTCGGGCGAGCCAGGGGGACGCGGGGGAGGACACGCGGGATTTTTTGGAGGTGAGTCTGGCCGAACTGGAGAGCCCCAGCCAGTTGTCGCAGGGGACGGAAGGGGCGACCCAGGCCAGTCAGGAAACGGCCCCCGGGATTCCGCCGCCCATCCCCCCACCCCGCCGCCGCCGGCGTCCGGCTCCCCTGTCGGCGGACCCCCTGGCGCCAGCGGTACCGCCGTGGTTGATCCTCGTCGCGGTGCTGGTCGGCTTGGGCGGCATGGTAGGCGCCTTCGGGATCTTGCTATGGTGGCTGCTTTCTTGACAGCCGCCGCAGGTTCCCCTTAGCATGCAGCCCGACGTGGCGATATACTTGTCAGCCACGCTCTGGCGAAAGCCCAGGACGGGTAGCTCAGTTGGTAGAGCACTGGACTGAAAATCCAGGTGTCGCCGGTTCGACCCCGGCCCCGTCCATTTTTTCTTGCGCGTTTGTCGTTTTGGGGCCGAGCGGCCAACGTACGTTGGAAACGCCACCCCACAGCCGAAAAAAGGGTGAGCGTCGATCCCCCCTTTTACGCAAAAAACCGCACGATTCCGGGACGGGATCGTGCGGTTGAGAAAATCGCGTCTGGCGACCGAAGAACTAGACCATGTCTTTGAGGTTCTTCAGTGCCCGGACCTTAATCTTGGTCGACGCCGGCTTGGCCGGACGGGTCTGAATTTCACCCGTGAACGGGTTACGCCAATTCGGCTCGGCCGGCCGCGCCGGCACCCTCTTCCGCTCGACTTTGACCAGCCCCGGGATGGTGAACATGCCAGGACCGCGGTTGCCGAGCGCTTTGCGAATCTGGTCCGAGAGGGCGTCCATGACGGCCGCCACATCCTTTTTGCTCAGATCCGTCGCTTCGGCGATGGAATTGAGGACCTCGGTTTTGGTGGGGGGTTTCTTTTTACCCATTGCGCTAAACTCCTCCTTGCAATGTACGTGAAAAGGGAAATTGTCCGTCCGCTGGCCACAACAAAATCCTGCCAGAAGCGATGATTGAACGGCAACCAGCGGAAAAATACAACCCATAAAACGGAATAAAGCGTAAAAAAAGGGGTTTCCCGGCCCGGCCGCCCGCCGCCTGCCCGCCGGGCGACGAATCCAAGTCCATGAATTGGAAACCGAGCGGAGGTTCTGCCTGGCTCGGTCAGGGGCCTGGGGAAGGGGGCGGCTGTGGGGGGGCCAGTTTTCCTTGTCAATCCGCATCGCGGCCTGTAAAATATTTCAGAGTATGAGTTTATGTCGCGCAGGCTGAACGCGGTGGGGGCCGCCGTCAGGGTTAGGGGGGCCGCCGCTGGCCGCGACCGCGCAGGGATTGGTGGGGGGGTGGTCGAACGAGGGCACTTCCCGCCTGCCTGCGGCGTCGAAGATTCCTGTCGCCTGGGAAATTGAATCATGCCTGGCCAAATTTTGCGGATGCTGTGGTTGCCGCTGGCCTTGAGCCTGCTGGCCCCCCCCCTGGGGCTGGGGATCCGCTCGGCCTGGGCGGCCGACGAGGAAACGTTGCGGTTGAGCGACCCGGTCTTTTTGCCGCCCGATCACCGGCTGGTCCGCATGCTCCAAACGGCCCGCCACCTGTTGGAGCAGGACCGTTACAGCGAGGCCACCCGCGCCCTGGCTCGGATTTTGAATTCGGAAGAGGATTTTTTCGTCCCGGCCACGGGGGAGGTCGCCGGCGAGGGCCGCCATTTCCGCAGCCTGAAAAATGAAGCTCGACGGATGGTCGGCCAGTTGCCTCCCCAGGCTCGACAGTCCTACGAACTGCAGTTCGGCATTGAGGCTCAGCGGGCCCTCCGTCGGGCCATCGCCGAGGGGAACACCGAAGCGATCGCGGATGTGACGCGTCGGTATTTTCACACCACGGCCGGTTATCAAGCCATGATGTTGCTGGGCCAGTACCACCTCGATCATGGTCGCCCCCTGGGTGCGGCGTTGTGTTTTCAGCATGTCTATCAGAGCCAAGCGGCGGGGCAGTTCGAGCCGGGGCTGTCGCTGCTGCTGGCGTCTTGTTGGTTACGAGCCGGAGAGGTGGAAGTTGCGCGAAAGGTGTTGGCCGAGCTGAAACGGCGCTCGCCGCAGGCGACTTTTGAGCTGGCCGGTCAGCGGGTCCCTGTTTACGACCGCGACGAGGACGCGTTGGACTGGCTGGCGGGCGTGATGGGCAAGGCGCCGCGTAACCGAGCCGGACGTGCCGCCAGCTGGTTGATGTTTCGCGGCAATCCGGCTCGAGATGCCCAAAGCGAGGGGGACTTGCCGTTGCTGGTCCGGCCGCGCTGGTCGCAACGGGTGGCTGGTGACCGCGATTCGGAAAGCCTGTTGGAAAAATCGCGCCGGCACTATGCCGATGAACGGCGTCCCGCTTTGCCGGCCTCGGTCCCGTTGGCCTTGGACGATCTGATTGTGATGCGAGCGCCGGGCCGGCTGGCCGTAGTCGATTTCCGCACGGGCAAGTTGCTGTGGCAAGTCGATGCGGATCGGCCGCCACCGGGCAGGAAGGAAGACGACAGCGCCGCCGGGCAGCTGGAGGAGGAACGACTGCGGCAACAGGCCTGGATTGACAAGACGCGTGCGGCCCTCTGCAGCGACGGAGAACAGGTGTATGTTCTGCAGGACTTCCACCACCACAGTGACGCTCGACCCCGCTCGGTAATTGACATGCGGACGGGCCAACGCCGACTCTACAGCGGGCCGACCTATAACGTGCTGGCCGCCTACGATGTCCAGGGCAGCCAGGGCAAGCGGGTCTGGTCGGTGGGGGGACCGCAGGACGGGGACCAGCGGCTGGCTCAGGCCTTTTTCCTCGGCCCCCCCCTGGCGATGCAGGGCCGTTTGCACGTGATTGCCGAACTGGAAGAGGAGGTGCGGCTGGTCGTGTTGGAAGCCGCCAGCGGCAAGCTGCTCTGGTCCCAGCAGCTGGCGGTCGTCCCCCAAGCGATCCGCTACCTGAGCCACCGGCGGACGGGAGGGATCAGTCCCTCGTTTGCCGAAGGGGTGTTGATCTGCCCCACGGGCGTGGGGGCCGTGGTCGCGGTCGACTTGACCACGCGGAGCCTCCTGTGGGGCTATCAGTACCCGAACCCGGGCGAAGAGCGCATTTTCCGCGGCGGTTGGAGCCGGGGACAACAGCTGTTTCCCGTCAACGTCGGCGAAACCTGGGCGGACAGCTGCGCCATCATTTCCGCCGGTCGGCTGGTGATCACCCCCACCGAATCGAGTCAGATGCATTGCCTGTCGTTGAGCGACGGGAGTTTACAGTGGCGAGTTGATCGCGACCGCCTGCTCTACGTCGCCTGCCTGCACGATAACCTGGTGGTCACCGTCGGCACGGAAAAGCTGACGGCGATTGACCTGCGAACCGGCAAAGTGGCCCCAGGATGGCCGCTCGCCTTACCCCAGGACAGCATTCCCAGTGGACGAGGTTACCACAGCGACAGCCACTATTATCTGCCGCTGAACCTGGCCGGGGTCGGTGAAGTCGTGAAGGTGCGGCTGGACAAGCCGGGGATCGTCGAGCGGTCGCAGAGCCGGGATGGGACGATCCCGGGCAACCTGATCAGTCATCGCGGGCAGATCGTCTCGCAGAACACCGACCGGATGCAGGTGTACTATCAGGCCGAGCCGCTGAGGGCGAAGGTTGCCGAAACCCTGCAGGAGGATCCGAATAATGTCTGGTCACTGCTGCGGCGGGGCGAGCTGTTGGTCCACGGAGGGGACATGGACCAGGCCGTAACGCATTTTCGCGAGGCCTATCGTCACGCTTCGCAACAGATTGCAGCCCCAGATCCACCGCCAAACCGGCTGGTCCGCGAAACGGGCCAAGCCCAGCAGCTGGAAGCCCGCCAGCTTCTGCTGGCCAGCCTGCTGGAGAATCTCCAACACAACTTCGCCGGTCAGCGGGGGACGATCGACGAGATCCGGGGCCTGATCCGTTCGTCTGCCGATCAGATGCATTTCCTCCGCGTCTTGGCGGATGGGCACGAGCAGATGGGCGAGTACGAGGAGGCGGTGATTTCGTATTTCGATCTGCTGGACGCCGCCGGGCACAGCCGTCCCTACATCTCCACTCAGCGCTTCCACACGGTCCGCCTGGACCGCTGGCTGCAGGCACGGATGGAACATGTCGCGGGCAAGCTTTCCGACGAGCGTGGCCGCCAGCTGGTAGAGGACCAGTTGCAGCGCCGGCAGGCCGAGGCCCTGGAGAACGGGTCCCTCGAGACGCTCAGAAACTTCACCCACTTCTTCGGCGGTCTGGCCGCGGCCGATCCGGTGAAGGAGGCGCTGGTCCGCCAGCTGGATTCGGCGGACTACGAATTCGAACTGGTGATGTTGCTGCAGGAATTGGCTCGTTCGCCCCAGGCCGAGTTGCGTCGGGAAGCGGTCGCCCGGCTGGCTCAACTTTTCGAGCGGCGACGGGCCTACCGCGAAGCGGCCCATTATTACCACCAACTGCGGACCGAATTTGCCCACGAGATCTGTTTCGCCGGCCAGACGGGCCAGCAGCTGTACGATGCCCTGCCGGCCACCAGCCAGATCCGCCGACCTCTCCAGCACGCTTGGCCGGTGACCAAGGCCAGGATCGTGGCGGGTTCCTTGGGGAAAACCCGCGATGTCAGTTACTCCCCCGCCAGCCCCCTGTTTATGCTCAGCCACCGCCACCCGCTCCGCGACCCCCTGCGGATCACCATCGAACAACATCATCGCCTCCGGCTGGCCGGCCAGGACAGCCAGGGGAACCACTCCTGGATCGTCAATCTCCAGCAGCCTGGCAGGAATCACCACATCCTGATGGCCAACAGCGGCTTCAGTTGCGGCCGCAGTGATGGCCCGCTGCTGGTAGCCGTGATCGGCAATCAGGTCGTGGCGGTCAACACGCTGAATTTGAGTGCCGGGAACGATGGCACCTCGATTCTCTGGCGCCAGGACTTGACACAGAACCCGACCAGCCACCGGATCCACCGCCACACTTCGCGGCGCAGCGGCGAGGTCCCCCCCTGGGGAGATGAAACTCGCCGTCACCACAAACACCCGCAGATGATGGCCCGCCTGGGACCGCTCAACGCGGGGGGCGTCAGCTACATCCGCAACCGCGATCTGATCTGTGTCGAACCCTACACCGGCAAGATGGTCTGGCGCTATCGGGGCGTCGACACCCATGCCGCCCTGTTTGGCGACGAGCAGTATGTGTTGGTCGCGCCGCAAGATGGCGACGACGGGAAAATTTTTGCAGCCACCGATGGCACCCCCATGGGTGAAGTCACCTTGCCCCCGTGGGATGCCCGCTGGGCGTACGTCCACCGTAAGATTCTCACCTGGCGAAGAGCGGGCATCCTGCAAAAAAAGCTCCCCCAACTGGCCCTCTACGACCCCCTGCACCAGAAAGACGACTGGGTTCGAAAGATCCCCACGGGGACCAAGGGCGCATTGATCGGGCTGGACCAGGTCGCGCTGCTGCAGCGGGACGGCCGCTTCCTAGTGCTGGATCTGGAAACCGGCCAGCCGGTGATCGACCAGATGTTGCAGCCCGAGCCAACCCTAAAGGGAATCTACCTGGTCCCTTCGCGAGACTTCCTGGTCCTGATCACCAACAACGAAGCTCGTACCAAGGACAGGTCGGACGAGTCGATCCGTTACACCTCGTGGCCCCAGCACGATACGGCCAGTGCCCTGGTTACCGGCCGGATGTATACGCTGAAGCGCGAGACGGGCGAGCCGCTGTGGCCCCAGCCGGCCATTCTCGAGCAGCAGGGATTGATCTGCTTCCAGCCGCCAGAACTTCCGGCGGTCGCGTTTGCCCGCCGCGAGTACCGTAATCGCAAGAACCGAGTCGCCATGTCGTTCATTGACAAACGGACGGGCCGCCTGCTGGCCCCGCCTAAGGACCTGAGCAACCAGAACAATTGCGAACTGGCTTGCGATCCAGAAAAGAAGGTCATCCAGGCGTATTTTCAGAGCCGCGGCGTCAACTTCTCGGTGCAGTATACCGATCAACCTGTCCCGCCCGGTCCCCCCCTGCAGGGTCCCACGCCGCACGTGGAAGAGACCACCACGATCGGCAAGTGGTTGAAAGCAATTCAGAAGGGAATCCAGCAGGAAGATAAAGGGGACGATTTATTTGGTGACTTTTAATGCCTCGCTCGGGGATTGCCGGTAACATGCCATGAACAGCTCGAGAACAGCCCAAAACAGGATTGGCCCCCGCATGATCCGCGTCGCGGTCGCCCTGGTTTTGCTGTTGGGCAGCGGCGGAGCGGCGGCGGCGGACAAAGCGCAAGTCGACCTGCTGGTCCAGCGCGGACTGGACTGGCTGGCTCGCCGCCAGTCGCGGGTCGGGCATTGGACCGCCAATGACGGCCGTTATCCCACCGCCATGACCGCCCTGGCAGGCAATGCCCTCTTGTGCGAGGGTTCCACCACCACGCAGGGCAAGTATGCCGAAAACATTCGGCTGGCGGTCGAGTATCTGGTCAGTCGCAGCAACCCGAACGGATTGATCGGCGACGCCCGCCGCGATGATCGGTATACCTACGGCCACGGCTTCTCCATGTTGTTCCTCTCCCAGGTGCTGGGGGAGGAGGAGGACGAAACACGTCGGGAACAGTTGATCGATGTCCTGACGCGGGCGGTGGAGTTTACCGGACGAGCTCAAACGAAGGCGGGGGGATGGGGCTATTTGAGCGCCAAGGACGGCGGCGGCTTTGATGAAGGCTCCACAACCGTCACTCAGGTCCAAGGGCTGCGGGGCTGCCGCGACGCGGGGATCGAAGTGCCCAAGGAGATCATCGACCGGGCGGTAGCTTACATCCACAAATGCACCACCTCCGACGGTGGGGTGCAGTACAGCTCGAAGGGGGGCGGCGGCCGGCCGGCGATCACCGCCGCGGCCGTGGCCTGCCTGTTCAACGCGGGGGAGTATGATAGTGAGTATGTCCCCAAGCTGCTGGAATACTGCCGGAAACACCTGAGGAATACCTCCAACCGAAGCTACGGCCACTGGCACTATGCCCACTATTACTACGCGCAAGTCATGTACCGCGAAGGGGGACGCGACTGGGAAGTCTATCGCGACAAGCTGACGAAAAAATTGCAGGGCGAAGCCACCATCGAGGCGGATCGGTACGCCTCCTGGAGCCAGGGGTACATCGGGCCGATCTACACCACGGCCATTAACCTGACCATCCTCCAACTCGACAAAGGATCACTGCCGATCTACCAGCGGTGACCACCACCTGCAGCCCCCCCACCAGACCGCTGACGGCGGACTCGCCTCTTTCCCTCGCGCACCATGTCGGGGCCTGGAATCCACAGACCACCCACCTCAGGAACTTCATCTCATGCAGACTGCATCCGACCAAGATCCCGTCCGAAAACTGGCCGCGGCCCGAGAAAAAATTCTGGCTCAACTGGGCCAGGTCATCGTGGGCCAGGACGAAGTCATCGAAGAGATCTTGATTTCACTGTTCAGCCGCGGCCACTGCCTGCTGGAGGGTGTGCCGGGGCTGGCCAAGACCCTGATGATCAGCACGCTGGCCCGCGCCCTGGATTTATCCTTTGCCCGCATCCAGTTCACGCCGGA
Organism: uncultured Planctomycetaceae bacterium; assembly: GCA_964347545.1. Lineage (GTDB taxonomy): Bacteria > Planctomycetota > Planctomycetia > Pirellulales > UBA7805 > CS4-C045. The sequence goes on from CAYFZZ010000046.1 coordinate 9,794, forward strand.
CCTGATGCCGGCCGACATCACGGGCACGGAGATCATCGAAGAAAACCGGTCGACAGGGACCCGTGAATTCCGCTTCCTGGAAGGACCCGTGTTCAACAACGTGATCCTCGCGGACGAAATCAATCGCACCCCGCCTAAAACGCAGGCCGCGTTGCTGGAAGCGATGCAGGAACGCCAGGTCTCCATCGGCCGCGTGCGGCATCCGCTGGCCGAACCATTTTTCGTGCTGGCCACGCAGAATCCCATCGAACAGGAAGGGACCTACCCCTTGCCGGAAGCGCAACAGGATCGCTTCATGTTCAAGGTCTTCGTCAACTATCCTCATTTTGACGAGGAATTCGAGATTGCCCGGCGGACGACCGCCGTCGTCACCGACCATATCACTCCTGCCCTCTCGGCGGACGAGATCCTCCAGCTGCAACAGGTGGTCCGCGAGGTACCGGTCAGCGATCACGTGATTCGCTACACTCTGTCCCTGGTGCGACAGACCCGGGTGGGGCACACGGGCGTGCCCGATTTTGTGGCCGACCAGCTGAGCTGGGGAGCTGGACCGCGGGCGGTCCAGTACCTGATCCTGGGCGGCAAGGCCCGGGCGCTTCTGCACGGACACACCCACGTCTCGACCGAAGACATCCAGGCGTTGGCCAAACCGGTGTTAAGACACCGGCTGGTGGTCAATTTCGCGGCCGAAAGCGAAGGGATCACGCAAGACGACATTGTCGAGAAGCTGCTGGAGACCACCCCCACGAAAGAAGACGAGCTGAGCAGCGATGCGCGATTCCAAGAAATTTTTTCATCCTGAAGCGATCAAACGCATCGCTCGCCTGGAACTGCGAGCGCGGCATGTCGTGGAAGGATATCTTTCCGGCAGCCACCGCAGCCCCTACTTTGGGCAGTCGGTCGAGTTTCTGCAGCATCGCCAATACACCCCCGGCGATGACCTGCGGCATGTCGACTGGAAGGTCTGGGCCAAGCAAGACCGCTATTACGTCAAACAGTTCGAGGAAGACACCAATCTCCGCTGTATGCTCCTGGTGGACGTGTCGGCCAGCATGCGCTACGGCAGCGGACCCCTCGATAAGTACGACTACGCTTGTACGATCGCCGCCACCCTGGCTTACCTTCTGTTGCGCCAGCAAGATGCTGTGGGCTGCATGACTTTTGATGATTCGATTCGCACGAAGGTACCGGCGCTGACCAAACGCACGCATCTGGGTGCGATCGTCGAGGCCTTGGCGGCGGACGACCCTCGGGACAAAACCGATCTGGCATCGATCCTCCGCCAGGTAGCCGAACAGCTGCCTCGCCGCGGCATGATCGTGCTCATCTCCGACCTGCTAACCGACCGCTCAGGACTGATCAAGGGCCTCAAATTGCTCCGCCAACGCGGCCACGATGTGATGGTGTTTCACGTGATGGACGACGACGAGCTGAATTTTCCCTTTAGCGGCCCCACCCGCTTTGAAGGCCTGGAATCCGCCGCGCACCTCAATTGCAATCCTCGCGCGCTGCGGGCGGGCTACCTGGAAGCCCTGGGGCGTTTCCTGGATGACGTCCGCCGCAACTGCGTACAAAACACCTGCGACTACGACCTGATCGCGACCAGCCAGCCGCTAGACGCCGCCCTGGCCGCCTACCTCAGCAACCGGCTGGGGATGCATCATAGGAATTAGTGGTCAGTGGACGGTGGTCAGTGGTCAGCAGATACCACTGGCCACTGACCACTGACCACTGCTGACCCCATGTCCTTTACCTTTCCCTCCCTGTTCTACTTCTGGCTGCTGCCTCTGGTGGCTTTGCCCGTGTTGATCCATTTGATCAACCTCCTGCGGCATCGGCGGGTCCCCTGGGCGGCCATGGAGTTTTTGCTGGAAAGCCAGAAGCGGAACCGGAACTGGATTCGCTTGAAACAGCTCTTCCTCCTGCTGGCCCGCATGGCGGCCGTGGCCTTGATCGTGTTCATGATGGCCGGACCGCTGCTGAAGGACCAGTGGAGCCACTTGTTTGGGGGAGGCAAAACGCACCATGTGATCCTGCTGGACGACAGTGGCTCTATGGCGGACCGTTGGTCGGACACCAGCGCTTTTGACCGTGCGCGGCAGGTGATCCGCACGATCGTCGCCCGCGCCGAACGCGCACCCGCTCAGCAGTCCCTCACCCTGCTCTCTTTCTCCCGAGCCGCAAAGGGCCAGCCGCCCGAAATGTTTCGCCAGCTGGTCACGACCGAATTTGCTGTCGAGTTCGATACTTACCAGAACGGATTGCAGGTGACGCAGCTGAGCAGCGGGCCGCTGGAGGCGCTGGAGGCTGTCCAGCGGCTGTTACCCTCGGACGCAGACGAAAATCTTGTCGTGTACCTCGTGTCCGATCTGCGGTCGGTCCAGTGGCGGGATGCCACGGCGCTGAAACAGCAATGTGCGCGGCTGGACGAGCGGGGTGCGCGGCTGCAGCTGGTCCATTGCGTCCAGGAAGCTCGTCCCAATCTGGCCGTCACCCACCTGGGACCCTCGCCGGGCCAGCAGGCAACCGACGTGTTGATCCGCATGGAGGTGGAGGTCACCAATTTTGGGACTCAGATCGCCCGCAACGTGGCGGTGCAAATGCAGAGACGGGTGTTTGCCGACGCTGAGGATGCCGAGGGGACGGCCAGCACCCTGGGGGCGGTAAAGATCGAACGCATGGAACCCTTCAAGTCGGTGCGGCGCAGTTTCGACGTCACTTTCGCTCGACCCGGCAACCACGAAATTACCGCGCAACTGCCCAGCGACCCGCTGGCGGCCGACAACCTCCGCTCGTGCGTGCTGCAAGTCCTCCCGGAAGTTCCCGTCCTGATTGTCGACGGTGGCGGTTCCGATAATCCGTTGTTTTTGAAAATGGCCCTGGCCCCCTCGGCGCGGATCCGCACCGGACTGCGACCCCGAATCGAACCTCCCACGGTCTTGCGCAACCAGCCCCTAGACGCCTACCACGCAATTTACTTGCTGAACATCAACCAGCTGGACCAGGCCGAAGTGGAGGCGTTGGAAAATTATGTCCGCCAGGGGGGGGGGGTCATGTTCTTCGCCGGTGATACGACAAGTCGCGATGTAATCAACGACCAGTTGTACCGGGAGGGGGCAGGCCTCTTCCCCCTCCCCCTGGCCACGCCCTCCACCCTGCTGGTCGATCGCCTGGAAAAAACCCCGGACGTCACCGTCGATCACGAACATCCTATTTTCCGGCGGACGTTCGCAGACAAATACAACTCCTGGCTGCAGAAGATCCTCGTGCAACGCTATTTTGCTGTGGCCGATCCCGTCGATCCGGCCGACGATGCCCCGGTTTCCATCCTGGCTCGCTTGCGGAACGGCGCGCCTTGGATCGTGGAAAAACCGTTTGGCGCCGGTCGCGTGCTGGCCATGCTGACCACGGCCTCCCCCCTGTGGCACAACTGGGGATTGGCCAACCCCACGTTCATCGTCGCCGTCCTGGAAACGCAGGTCTACCTGGGCGCCCCGCGCCTGGAAGACGTCACGCGTCCAGTCGGCCAGCCGCTGGAATTGCACTTTGCTCAGGCCGACTACCTGCCAGACGTCACCTGGACCATTCCCCACGGCGAACAGCGGCATACCCTGAATGCTCAGGCCACGCCCCTCGAGGGAACCCCCGCCCTGTGGCAGCTGGCCCTGAAGGACACGCTCGAAAGCGGGCTCTACGAAGCTCAGCTGACCCGCATCGACGGCCAAACCGAGGTGCGGCGGTTCGCCTACCACCTTCCGGGGGCGGAAAGCGACCTGAGCACCCTGTTTCAACCTCAACTTCAGTCGCTGCTGGGCGACGTCCCCTTCGACTATCGGGAGGCGAGTCAGCTGATGGCACCGCCGGACGAGCGAGCGGGTTTTGCGGTGGCTGAGCAGTGGTGGTTTTTCCTCGGCTTGATCGGACTGCTGGTGGCCGAACAGTTGCTGGCTTATTCGGCCACCTACCACCCTCCCCTGACGGAAGAATTGCGGCGATGAGCGGACTGTTTTCTCTGCTGGCCGAGGGCACCTCTGCGGTCCACTTCGAGTGGGGGCGGGACCTGTCCACACCCGCCGCGTGGCTGCTGCCGCTGGGCGTCTTTCTGCTGCTGGCCTGGTTTGTGGTGGGAACCTACCTCCTGGACTGCGTGGAACTGGGCCGGCGGAAGGCGATCGGGCTGATCAGCCTCCGCCTGCTGGCCCTGGCCGGGATTCTGCTGGTCTACCTCCAACCCCAATGGCGAGCTCGACGCGAGATCGTACAAAACTCGCGGGTCTTGCTGCTGGTGGACACCAGTCAGAGCATGGGTCGGCGGGACGTACCCAGCGAAGTGGCCAACGGCAGCGAGGGGATGCAGAGTCGCATCGAGCGGGTGGTGCAGGAGCTGCAGAGCGGACCGATGTTAGGCGCCTTGCGGAAAACCCACGACGTGGCGGTTTACCGGTTTGACCAGGAGGACAAGCCGACCCCGGTCGCCACGCTGGCAAAATTCCCCCCCGAGGCCGCGGAGGCTCCACCCCCATCGCCAGCTGCAGAGGACTGGCCAGACCGACTGGTCGCCCAAGGGGCCAGCACCAAGCTGGGGCAGGCCGTGTTCCAACTGGTGCTGGACGAACGAGCCACACCCGTTTCGGCGATCGTCGTGTTTAGCGACGGTCAGCGGACCGCCGGGATGCAGCTGGAGGAAGCGGCTGCTCTGGCCAGCGAGGAAAAACTGCCGGTCTATACGATTGGCCTGGGATCGCGCAAGGTACCTCAGTTCGTGCGGCTGGCTGACTTTTCTGCACCGGCGCGGGCCTACGTGGACGATCCTTTCGAAGTGACCGCGTACTTGCAGTCCGAGGGGCTGGCCGGCCGCGGTGCGGTCGTCACGCTGAAGCAAATCGCTGCGGCCGAGTCCTCCCAGCAGGAGGCCGACGAGACGGGGGTGTTTTATCAAGCCGAGACCACCCTGGGGGTCGATCGCGAGGACGTGGTGCCGGTGTTGTTCGATGTCGAGGGACTGGCCCGGGCGGGCCGCTACGCCTTCCAGCTGGAAGTCCAGGTCAAAGGGCAGCGTCCCGGTGCTGCCCAGACCGCTCGACGCTTCTACGTCGACGTGCTGGACCGCCAGACCCGGGTCCTGCTGATCGCGGGGGGACCGACCCGCGAATTCCGGTTCCTCCGCAGCCTCTTGCAGCGAGACAAGTATGTCGATCTGGATCTGGTGTTGCAGAGCGTTCGCCGCGACCGGCTGAACGATCCCAGCTATCTGGCCGCATTTCCGGGGACGCGGGACGAGCTGGCTCGCTACGATGCCGTGATCGCCCTGGATCCGGACTGGACCGGCGTAAGCCCGGCGACGGCGGCCGCCATCGAGCAGTGGGTCAGCGAGGATGCCGGCGGGCTGATCGTCATTCCCGGCAACGTCCACGCGGGCAACATCATCCGCAGTTGGGTCTACGATCCCGATTACCAGCTGTTGCGCGACCTGTATCCGGTCCATTTCCTGGACCGCTTTGCCCAACTGGCGGATCGCCCTCCCGGTTCCCCGAGCGCCTGGCCTTTGGAATTTACCCGCGCCGGCGACGAAGCCGATTTTCTGCGGCTGGACGACAACCCGGCGGAAAGCCAGCGGCAGTGGTCGGCCTTTGGCGGGGTGTACGGCGGCTACCCAGCGAAGGGAGCGAAATACGGAGCGACCGTCTATGCCCGCTTCGCCGACTCCCTGGCCGAACCGACCGGCTTTGATCCCATCTACTTCGCGGGCCAGTTTTACGGCAAGGGGCGCGTGTTTTATATCGGCAGCGGCGAAATGTGGCGGTTGCGGCAACAAGACGAAGCCTATTTCGAACAGTTCTACACCCGACTGATCCGCCACATCACGATGGGGCGTTTGCATCAGGGGTCGGCCCGCGGCGACGCCCTCCTCCTGGAGAAAGAACAGTACCACGTGGGCGACACCGTGCCTGTCGTCGCCCACCTAAAGAACGCCGCCCGCCAACCGCTGGAAGTTCCCGAGGTCACCCTGTTCCTCTTCGATTCCGAGGGTCGGGGCACACCCGTGAAGCTGGTTCGCGACGCAGCGCGGCCAGGGACCTTTCGCGGCGAATTTGTCGCTCGCCAGGCAGAAGACTATCGGCTGGATCTGCTGCTACCCGAGAGCGACCAGGAGACCCTCTCCAAGGTCATCAAGGTGACGGCTGCCGACCTGGAGAATCGCCAACCCCAACAAAACGACCAGGCCCTCCGCCAGCTGGCCGAACAGACGGAGGGACGGTACTTCCCTTCGCTGGAAGCGGCCCACGGGGAAACCGATGACGCTCCCCTGGTACCCGCCTTGGAAGACCAGACCCGCGTCACGCCGGTGGCCGGGGACGTTGATCCGGTGTGGAAAGCTGCCTGGGCCCGCTGGATGATGTTCGCCATTGTTGGTTTGTTGAGCGTCGAATGGTTGCTGAGGAGATTGTTCAAGCTGGCCTGACCTTTGCGGGGCACGCCCCGTCCGGAAATTTGCCATGTCCACCGCCACGTCCCCCATGCCGCTGACCCGCGAGATCAGCTCGCGACTGGCCGCGCTGCGCCACTTGATCCGCCTGTATGTCTGGGCCCGCGGCGTGGCCAGCTGCCTCAGCCTCGGCGCGGCCGTCTTCTGGCTCAGCCTGACCGTGGACTGGGTCTTCGAACCGTCGGCAGCCGTCCGGGGGGGGATTCTCGTGCTGGCAGGCCTCGTGGTCTTTGGGGCCGTCTACCACTGGCTGCTCAGCCGACTGCTGGTCCCCCTGCCCAACCGCAGCATGGCCGCTTTGCTCGAACGGCGCTACGGCCAGCTGGGGGACCGCCTTCTGACGGTGGTCGAATTGTCGCCGCGGAGTCCCGCCGTGGGTGGGTTCGATGCGAGCATGTTGCAGCAGACTCGTGCCGAGCTCCTCAAATTGCTGCCCCAAGCGGAAATCGTACCGGTCATCAATTTCCGGCCCCTGGGCAAGGCGCTCGGCCTGGCCCTGTTGCTGGTCGGCTCGGTGGTCGCCTTCACCTCCTGGCAACCCTCTGCCGCCCAAACCTGGTTCCACCGCAGTCTCTTGCTAGGCGACGCTCAGTGGCCCCGCGGGACGCGAATTGTCGTGGAAGGCTTCCCGCGACGCGATGGGAGGCGGCTGGTGAAGGTCGCCCGCGGCAGCAGCCTCACCGTGCAGGCCAAGGCGGACACGACGCTGGCTATTCCCGATGCCCTGCAAATCCGTTACCAGACGGCCGAGGGTAGCCAGGGCCGGCCACTGATGACCATGCTCAAACGGGCCGTACCCGGGCGGGACGCCTACCAGGACTTCGAATACGTGTTTGCGAACGTCCAGACCGATATCGTCTTTGACGTGGTCGCCCTGCACGGTGGAATGTTCGGCAAGAACGACCGCGTGCAGGATCTGCTGATCCAGGCCGTCGCCAGCCCCGACCTGGAAGACGTGGTCCTGCGGTGTCAGTATCCCGAGTATCTTCACCAGCGGCCGGAAGAATTCTCGGTTCGGCTGGTCCAGCCCCTTCCGGAGGGGACGGCCGTGACGATCTTGGCCCGCGCCAACAAGGACCTGGTCGAGGCCGCCTACCAAGTGCTGACCGACAATCCCGACGCGCCGCGGCAACCCCTGCTGATCGCCAGCGACCAGCCGCGGGCGATCGAGCTCTCACTAGGCCCCCTCGCCGCGGACACCCGCGTCGTCTTCCACCTCCGCGACAGCGATGGCGTTGTCAATCAGCAACCGATTCGGACGTTGATCCGCATCATGGCGGATCAGCCGCCGCAGGTGGACATCAGCCTGGTCGGGATTGGCAAAGCGGTCACGCCCCGCGCCTCCCTGCCCCTGCGGGGAACCATCTGGGACGACCATGGCCTGTCGCGGACCTGGTTCGAGTACCAGGTGGAGGGTCGCGAGCCGCAGCAGGAGGATTTCCAGCTGCCGGGGGGCGGGGGGGGTGAGGAAGATCAGCAGGAAATGGAGTTCGAGGTCGAACAGGCTGCGGCCACGCCGGGAGTGAAATTGTCGCTGCGGGTCCAGGCCGCCGACAACTACGCTCTGGGCCCCCAGCCGCAGGTGGGCAGCAGCCAGCAATACGAATTGCAGGTGGTCACGGAAGCCGAGCTGAGGGCCCTGCTGGAAACGCGGGAACGCATCTTGCGGCGACGTTTCGAAGGCATCATGGACGAGATGGCCCGCGTGCGGGATTCCCTTTCGCGGCTGCTGGGCCAGGGTCCTCCCCCGCGATCCGCGGGCTTGGACCCGCCGGGCGTCCCCGCGGGGGGTGATGCGCCGCAGAAGCAGGAGGCGGAGGCTGCGGGCACCCCCTCTTCGTCCCCCAGCCGCTTGTCGCGGCAGATCCTCCGTACCGAACAGGCCCTGCAGACCAGTGACCGCATGCGCCACGAAACCCAGGAGGTGGCGGACGAATTCGGGCGGATCCTGCACGAGCTGGAACATAACCAGGTCTCGTTTTTCGACGAAATTCAACAGCGGCTGGGCCAGGGGATTATCGCCCCCCTGACCGAGGTCGCCAACCAACAGTTTCCGCTGCTGGACGATCGATTGCAGCACTTGCGGCAAGTCGTGGAAGACCCGCGAGCCCGCGACCCGGCCGCCCTGGCGGCGCGCCGACAAGTCGACGTCCTCCTCCGACAGATGGAGGAAGTGCTGCAAAACATGCTGGAGCTGCAGAAGTTCAACGAGCTGCTGGCCGACCTGCGCCAGATCATCGAGGCCCAAAAACAGGTTTCTCAGTTGACCGTGAAAGAACGCGAGCGGCTTAAGCAGAGGCTGAAGGACGAGTTAAGAAAAGACCTGCTCGATTGACCCCTTTTTCAGGTATAATTGTGCAATAGTGATGAGGGGTTTTGTCATGTCCCGGATTAGCCTGAGACGTCTCTGGGCGGTGCTGACCGTTGCGGTGGGGATCTGCAGCCCGCTGGGTGCCGTGGGCCATTCCGCCACCAGCATGGCTGCAGAGAATCGGCCCGGTGACCCTTCTGCGGCCGAGAGTGATCAGCTGGCCGTGGAACAGAGCCGGGTGGCGGACGGCTACACGCGATTCAAGAAGAATTTGACGGACCTTGCAGATTTCCTCAAACAGACCGATCCGGCTCGAGCGGCAACCTTGGAAAAGGCCGTGCAGGAGATGAGCCGCGCCGGGACCAGCGAATCCCTCGAACAGATCGTGGAACGGCTGGCCGGTCCTGCCCTCCTGCTGAGAGACGTCGACGAAGTCATCGGCCAGCAAGAAACGGTGGAACAACAACTGCTGGCCCTGCTGGAACTCCTCTTGACCGAAGACCGCGCGACACGGAACGAAGACGAAAAAGCGCGCGTCCGCCGCTACATCAAGTACCTCAAGCGGGTCCGTAAAATCCAGAAAGGCCTGCAAGGGCAAACGCAACGGGGAGGGGAGACCGCCGAACTGGCTCCGCGCCAGGAGAATCTGGCCCAACGGACTCAGCAGATCGCCGAGGAGATCCGCCAGGGGGAAGCGGACCAGCAAGCCCCCCCGGCCACCGACACCCCGGAAGAAAAGCGACAGGGACCCGGTGACGAGTCCGGGCCGAAGCAGGACCCGGGGCAGAGCCAGGGCGACACCCAGAAAAAAGCGGACGGAAAAAGCCCCACCGAGGATCAAGGTCAGGATCAAGGTCAGGATCAAGGCCAAGGGCAGGGACAGGGTCAAGG
>CAYFZZ010000047.1:0-8652 GCA_964347545.1 uncultured Planctomycetaceae bacterium
CACTTCCATCTCTGCACGCCCATCGGTGTCCTCCTGACCCCCCTGCTCTATGTCCCCGTCGCCGTGGCCCTCTTCAGCGGCCTGGGCGTGCTGGTGTTCGGCTGGCTGCTACCGCCGGTGGCGATCGTCTTCGGGTGGGCGTGTGATGTCAGCCTCGGCGTTCTGGAAGGCGTGGTCCTGCTGGCTCGGGAAGTGCCGGCCGGACACGTCTGGGTCAGCGGACCGGCCGCGTGGTGGTTGATCGTGTTCTACGCCGTTTTGGTCGGCTGGGCCCTGGTCCCCCGCTGGCGCCCCCCCTGGCGGTGGTCCGCCGCCCTCATCGCCGGGTGGGCCGCCGTCAACGTCGTCGCCGGGGTGGTCGTGCCGTTTCCCAGCCAGGACCGCCGCGGACTGCAGTGTACCTTTGCCGCCGTGGGGCACGGCTGCAGCGTCCTGGTCGAACTGCCCGACGGCAAAACGTTGCTGTACGATGCCGGCCGCATGGGGTCTCCCGAATCGGCCACCCGCGGCATCTCGGCACTGTTGTGGTCACGCGGTCTCACCCACATCGATGCCCTCCTGATCAGCCATGCCGATGCCGACCACTTCAACTCGGTGCCCGAACTGTTGGAAAGGTTTTCCCTGGGGATCGTGTACGTCTCGCAGGCGATGCGGGGGGACCACAGCCCCAGTGTCCGGGAACTGTTCCGCCAGCTGGCCGCCGCGGGGGTGCCGGTGGCCACGCTGCAAAAGGGAGATCGCCTGGCCGGCGGCGGGGCCGTGATCGACATCCTGCATCCGGCCGGCAGCGGCTTTACCACCGCCGTCGAAGGCAGCGTGGACAACGCCAACAGCATCGTGCTGGCCATCGCCTACCAGGGGCGGCGGATCCTGTTGCCGGGCGATTTGGAACACGCGGGGGTGGACGCGGTCACCGCCACCGCCCCGCAGAACTGCGACGTCCTGCTGGCCCCCCACCACGGCAGCCCCCACAGCGAGCCGCCCCGGGTCGCCGCCTGGTGCCAGCCGGAATGGACCGTGGTCAGCAGCGGGTTCGCGGCGGTCGATCCGGAGGTGATCGGTGTCTACGGCCAGGAGGGCCGCCGCCTGCTGCAGACCTCCGTCTGCGGTGCGACCACCGTCCGCATCCGCCAAGGCCGCCTGACGGTCTCCTGGCTACACAACCACCACCCAAACGCCCCCACCTACCTCCCCACCCCAGGCCACTAACCCGCTCACCCCCAACAACGGGACAGGCAATGCAACTCACCCCCCCACAACAACGGGACACACAACAACGGGACAGGCACAACAACGGGACAGGCAATGCAACCGGGGACACAACAACGGGACACACAACAACGGGACACACAACAACGGGACACACAACAACGGGACACACAACAACGGCACACAACAACGGGACAGGCAATGCAACCGCTACCGCCGCGGGTTTTGTAAGGTGTTACCGGGAAGAGGGTTAGTTACCCTGCATTGCTCAGCAACGCCACCCACACGGCATTGCATGTCCTGTTGTTTAAGGGCTGTTGCCCGAAAGTCAGCTGTCCGCCCGTCCCCGCGCCGGCCCCAGAGAGCACCTGTCCCCAGAGACCGCCTGTCAGCCGCTCGCCGGGGGTCTCCGCTGAGCGTACCTGCTCGTAGTTCCGCCTTTAGGCGGCTTTTGGTCTGGCGGGCGCGCGATGACGTCGCCTACGGCGGCCGGCCCGCAATCCGAAAAGTCAGTTGTCCCCGCTGTCCGCCGTCCCCGCTGTCCGCCCCACGGCTGCCGTTTTCCCCACGGCTGCCGCCCTGTCCGGTCCCGAAAAGTCAGTTGTCCCCGCTGTCCGGTCACGAAAAGTCAGTTGTCCCCGCTGTCCGGTCAGGTCCCCGCTGTCCGGTCAGTAGCCGGCCAGGGCTGCCGGCCGGGTGATTGGGGGGTGGGCCGCTGGGCGCGCGGGGGGGCGTTTTTCCGTCTTTTTTCGCGCTCTGGGTCTGCCGGGGGTGGATCGAGCGGCGGGGGGGGTACGAGGCGGCTGCCGCTGGTCTGGGCCCAACCGGGGTTGCGTGGGTGCGGCCGGCCGGTACACTTAGGGATTCGAATTGTCGGTAAGTTTACGTTTTTGCAGTAAAGCTGGCAGAGGGAGTCGTTCTAGCAGAATTGTTGGTGTGAAATTTGCGCTGGATGGGAAAAGGTAAGAGCCTGGCGCAGCGGGAAGGTTCGCGGTAATTGATGTCTATTGCGAAAGAGCGGAAACAAGAGCTGATCAAAGATTTTCGGCTGTCGGATAACGACTCGGGATCGCCCGAAGTGCAGATCTCGATCCTCACCAGCCGGATCAACGCGCTGACTGAGCACATGCGAGCTCACAAGAAAGACTACTCCAGTCGGCGTGGTCTGTTGGCTCAGGTCAGTCGCCGCCGTCGCTTGTTGGACTACCTGAAAAGGGTCGATCCGCAGCGATATTTGGACATCATCGGTCGTCTGAATATCCGCAAGTAGGCGGGCCAGTCGCTGCTGGCGCCTGCCGCCCCCGCGGAACCCCCCGTGGCTGGTCTCGGCCATGGCCTCCAGGCTGGGTGCCCCCACGGCAGCGGACAACCCGGCTGCTGGTCCTTCGCCCCCTCCCCCGCCGCAATTCTGAGCAACCCTCGTGGCTGGCTCGTCCAGGTTCGCCGTCCGTTACGGGTCGTTCCCAAGACCGGCGTGGCGAATCGCCAGAAAAACAGAATTGGAAAATGATGAAAGTAGAAAAACGCATTGGCAGTGGCACCTTTTCGATCGAAACAGGGGAATTGGCCAAGCAGGCGGGGGGCAGCTGCCTGGTACAGTACGGCGAGACGGTGGTGTTGTGTGCCGTCACCAGCGGCACGCCCCGAGAGGGGATCGATTTCTTTCCCCTGACGTGTGACTATCGCGAGCGGACGGCCGCGGCCGGCAAGTTTCCGGGGGGATTTCTCAAGCGCGAAGGCCGCCCCACGCAGAAGGAGACGCTGACCTCCCGCCTGATCGACCGCCCGATTCGGCCGCTGTTTCCCAAGTGGTTCCGAGACGAAGTCCAGGTGCAGGCCATCGTCCTGGCCAGTGACCGGCAGAACGACGGCGACGTGCTGGCCATGAACGGGGCCGGCGCGGCCCTGGGGCTGTCCCCCATGCCCTTCGGCGGCCCGGTGGCGGCGGTGCGGATGGGGTACATCGACGGCAGTTTCGTCCCCTTCCCCTCGCACGACCAGCTGGAAACCAGCGATCTGGACTTGATCGTGGCCGGCACGGCTGACGAGATCGCCATGATCGAAGGGTTCGCCAGGCAAATGCCCGAAGATCTGATGATAGAGGCTCTTCTGGAGAGCCACAAGGTGATCCAGGGGCTCTGCCAGCTGCAGACCGAGCTCTTTGAAAAGGCTCAGGTCGTGAAGGCCGAACACGAAATCCCCGCCTCGGACGGGCTGTTAGAAAAGCTGCAGGGGTCGTATTTCGACCGCTTCAAGGCAGCCAAGCAGACGGTTGGCAAGCAGGAACGGGCCGAGGCCGTCGCGGCCTTGAAGGCCGAGGTGCTGGCGTCCGAGATACCCGATCCGGCGGCCGAGGGGGCGATCACGCAGCAGGCGTTCGACAATGCCTGGCATGACCTGGAGGGGAACGTGGTGCGGGATTTGATCCTCGCCGGGACCCGTCCCGACGGCCGCGACAGCAAGACGCTGCGCGATATCCAGTGCAAGGTCGACGTGCTGCCCCGGGTCCACGGGTCAGCGGTCTTCCAGCGAGGCGAGACGCAGGCGCTGGTCACCGTCACGCTGGGAACTCAGCGCGACGAACAACGGGTGGATGGGCTGTTTGAGGAGTACAGCAAAAAGTTCATGCTCGATTACAACTTCCCCCCCTTCTCGGTTGGCGAATGCCGACCGATCCGCGGCCCGGGCCGTCGCGAGATCGGACACGGGGCGCTGGCTGAACGCAGCGTCAATCCCGTGATGCCCGACCCGGACACCTTTCCCTACACGGTGCGGGTCATTTCCGACATCCTGGAGTCGAACGGATCCAGCTCGATGGCCTCCGTCTGCGGAGCGACCCTGGGTTTGATGGCCGCCGGGGTACCGATCACCAATCCGGTCGCCGGAATTTCGATCGGGCTGGTCAAGGAGGCTAGCGACTGGACGTTGCTGGTGGACATCATCGGCGACGAGGACCATTATGGCGACATGGATTTCAAGATCGCTGGCACGCAAGTAGGGATCACGGGCATTCAGTTGGACCTGAAGATCAGCGGCATCAGCGAGGAGATCATGCGGGCCGCACTGGCTCAGGCGCGCGAGACCCGCCTGGAAATCCTGCGAGCGATGTTGTCCACGATCCCCCGCCCCCGCGAAGACACGTCGGGCTGGGCCCCGCGGCTGTTGCGGACCCGCATCGATCCGGACAAGATCGGGATGCTGATCGGTCCGGGCGGCAAGCACATCCGCATGCTGCAGGAGACAACCGGCACGGTGATCGAGGTGGACGACGACGGGGTAGTCACCGTCGCCGCCAACAACGAACATGCCGCTCAGGAAGCCCTGGCTCAGATCGAGGCCATGACGGCCACTGTCCAGGTCGGCAAGATTTACAAGGGACGCGTCAGCAGCGTGAAGGATTTTGGCGCGTTCATCGAAATCCTGCCAGGCCGAGACGGGCTGTGCCACATCAGCGAGCTGTCCAATGAGTACGTCAACAGCGTGAACGACGTCTGCAAAGTTGGCGACGAATTGGAAGTCATGGTGATCGCGATCGACGAACAGGACCGGGTGAAACTGAGTCGCCGAGCGGCCCAGAATGGGAACAGTGCCGGAGAGGATGACGATGTGGAAGACGAGTGACAGGCGAGGCTAGTCCCCGCTCGTCAGGCGACCAGCGTCCGCTTGTCCCCGCTCGGTTCGCGCGATGAACTCGACAAACCCTGGCGAAGCCGATGATCGGCTGCAACAACAGCTGATCGATCAGTACGCGGAATTCGTGCAGCTTGTCGGCGGACTCGCTCACGAAATCCGCAATCCCCTCTCCACCATCCGCCTGAATATGGAGTTGCTGGCAGAGGACTTCAGCAACGCGCGGACGCCGGTCGAGCGGCGGGCGGCCAACAAGATTTCGGTGGTCCAGCGGGAGTGTCTGCGGCTGCAGGAACTGCTGGACGATTTTCTCAACTTCGCTCGGCTCCGCCAGCTAGAGCTCGCCCCCCACAATCTCAATACCCAGGTCACGGCCGTCCTGGACCTGTTCCAACCCCAGGCGGAAGCCAGCGGGATTGAGGTGCAACGCTACCTGGATCCCGATCTGCCTCGCGTGCTGCTCGACCCCGAAACGTTGCGGGCCGCGTTGCTGAACCTGGTCCTCAACGCTCAACAAGCGATGCCCTCGGGCGGCCAGCTGGTCGTCCGCACCCGCACGACCACGCAAGGGGTGGCCCTGGACCTGATCGACACCGGCTGCGGCATGGACGCGGCCACCATCAATCGGGCCTTCGATGCGTTTTTCTCGTCCAAACCCGGCGGCACCGGCCTGGGCCTGCCCACCACGCGAAAGATCATCAAGGCTCATGGAGGATCCCTGTCGGTGCAAAGCGAACCGGGCCGGGGCTCGCAGTTCACCATCGAACTGCCAACCCCTCCCCGGCTGCCCGCCGGTTGAACCGACCTGCCCACGGCCCGCGGTCCCCTGCCCCTGCACGACCCCCGACCCGCCCCTCATGGGCCGGCTCGGGCGGGGCGGCGCTCCCGCCTCGCAACCCCCGCCGACCACCCCCAATCCCGTCTGCCAAAATGGCACAGGACTTCTGGCTCGTCGCTTCATAGGCTATGATCTGCCTATGGTTACAGCAAATCGGCCAAGTCCGGAAAGGGACGCTGACCAACCGCTCTCGATCCTGATCGTGGACAACGATCAGCCGCATGCCGCCGCGGTGGCCGAGAGTCTCGAGCGGGTGGGGCATGCCTGCACGGTGGCCACTTCGGGGCCGGCCGCGGCAGAGCTGATTGCCCACCACAAGTACGACCTGGTCTTTACGGACCTGGTGATGCCCGAGCTGGACGGGATGCAGGTCCTGCAGCGGTGCAAGCAGTCTTTGCCCGATGCCGAGGTGATCGTCGTCACCGGCCACGGCACGGTATCGTCGGCGGTCGAAGCGATGCAGCAGGGAGCTTTTACCTACGTGGAAAAGGGGGCGGGCATTGAGCACCTGCGGACGATTACCAACCGGGCGGCCGAAGCCCAAGCCCTGCGGCGGGCCAATGCCGAACTGCACCGCCGCCTCGAGGAAAAATTCGGCTTTGAGGGTGTGATTGGCAACAGCCGCCAGATGCAGGAAGTCATTGAAAAGCTGAAAAGAATCGCACCCACCGACGCCAGTGTCTTGATCCAGGGAGCGACGGGGACCGGCAAAGAACTGGTCGCTCAAGCTATCCATCAAAACAGCCCCCGCAAGAACAAGCCGTTTGTGGCCCTCAACTGTGCGGCGTTGTCCGAGCACATTTTGGAGAGCGAGCTGTTCGGCCACATCAAAGGCGCCTTCACAGACGCTTCCACCGATC
Source organism: uncultured Planctomycetaceae bacterium (assembly GCA_964347545.1). Lineage (GTDB taxonomy): Bacteria > Planctomycetota > Planctomycetia > Pirellulales > UBA7805 > CS4-C045. The sequence goes on from CAYFZZ010000047.1 coordinate 6,538, forward strand.
GGGTTGGCAAATTCGAATACGCCGACGGCGGGACACTGTTCCTGGACGAAGTGGGTGACATGCCCATGCCGACCCAGATCAAGCTGCTGCGGGTGCTGGAGAGCGGTGAGATCACGCGGGTCGGCTCGAATGAACCCATCCGCGTCAACGTGCGAATCCTGTCGGCCACGAATCGCGATCTTGAGCAAATCATCAAGGCGGGCTTGTTCCGCAGCGACCTCTATCACCGCTTAAAGGTCGTGACGGTGGTTTTGCCACGGTTGACCGAACGCACGCAGGACATCCCCCTGCTGACGGACTACTTCATGAAGCAATTCGCGGCTCGACACAAGAAAAAAATCAAAAGCATGGCCCCGGCGGCTCGCCGGCGGCTGCTAAGCTACGACTGGCCTGGCAACGTACGGCAGCTGCGGAATGTCGTCGAAAGCATGGTGGTCGTCGACTACGACGATGTCCTGGGGCTGGATGATCTGCCCGATGAATTCGCCGAACCCTCTGCTGAAGGGAATGAGGGGCCGAGCGAAGGGGGGGGCACGTCGTTCCAAAACCTGCTGGGCAAGCCGCTGGTTGACGTGGAAAAGCAATTTATCGGCGAAACGCTGAACCTGGTGGGAGGCAACCGGGAAGAAGCCGCCAAGATCCTGGGCATCGGCCAGCGGACCCTCTACCGGAAGATCAAGGAATTCCAGCTGTAGCCCCCACCGCCGCACCCCGCGACAGGACGACCACCCGCCTCCGGGCAGACCGCCAAGACAGAACCATGACCCAACACCCTTCCCGACGCACCCCCTCAACTTTTTTCCGCCCACGTGAAAGGTCGGGGCTATCGGGACTGGCGTCGCGCCCGGTCTGCGGGAGAGGGTTAAGGGGACTCGGGGAAGTTTGCAAACAGCCATGACTGCGATTGAACAACTACCGCCCCACGTCGTCAACAAGATCGCCGCAGGCGAGGTCGTGGAACGACCAGCCAGCGTCGTGAAGGAGTTGATGGAAAACGCCATCGACGCCGGCGCGAACCGCGTAGACGTCCTGCTCGAAAAAGGAGGCATACAGGGCATTCGCGTGGTGGACAACGGCCGCGGCATCCCGGCCGAGGAACTGCCGCTGGCCGTGGCCAGCCATGCCACCAGCAAGATTCGCAGCGACGAAGATCTGTTTCGCGTCGGCACGCTCGGCTTTCGCGGTGAGGCCCTGGCCTCCATCGGCTCGATCAGCCGCCTGCAAATCCGCAGCCGCACCGCGGAGGACAGCTCGGCCGCCGAAGTGGAGGTCGTGGGAGGCCAGCTGTCTGCCACCGTCCCCGCCGCCGGGCCCGAAGGGACTGCCATCCGCGTCGAGGACTTGTTCTTCAACACGCCGGTGCGACGCAAGTTTCTGCGGACGACCCAGACCGAGGCGGGCCATGCCACCGAGGCCTTTACGCGTCTGGCGCTGGCCTATCCGGCCATCCACTTTACCTTGACCAGCAGCCAGCGGCTGGTGTACGACCTGCCCCCCTGCGATAGCTGGCGGCAGCGGATTGCCACCTTTTTTGGCAGCGAGGTGGCCGAGAGCCTGATTCGGGTGGAGAGCGAGGACGAGCCGACTCGGTTGAGCGGTTATGTGGCCAATCCCACGGTCAGCCGAGCCAATAATCGGATGCAATACCTGTTCTTAAATGGTCGCTTTATCCGTGACCGGTCGCTGCAGCATGCGCTCAGCGAAGCCTATCGCGGGTTGTTGCTGACCGGTCGCTATCCGATCTGTTTTTTGAGACTAGACATGCCTCCCGAGCTGGTCGACGTCAACGTCCATCCCACCAAGATGGAAGTCAAATTTCGGGACGGCGGGCGGATTTACAGCCAGGTGTTGAGCACCCTGCGGACCCGTTTTCTGCACACCGACCTGACCGCTCGAATTACGACCCCCCCGGCAGACCCTGCTGGTGGCCCGAGCGACCATTCGCCGGCCGTCGGGGCGGGGCCTGCACCCCCGCCCCAGCCCCGCGAACCGGTCCACCGCGTCGCCTCGCTGTTGGAACGAATCCCGGCGCCAGCCCCGCCGGGGTCGTCGACCCCACCGCGGTCGCCCGCCCCGGCGGCCACCCCCCGCTGGGGACCAGCGGCAGATCGACCG
>CAYFZZ010000048.1:0-16930 GCA_964347545.1 uncultured Planctomycetaceae bacterium
GTCCGGTAGGCTAGACGACCCTCTGCCATCCGGGACGGCCGGGGGCTGGCTTTTTTTCCTCCCCAAGTCCCCTCTGGGAGGCGGGCAGGGAAATGACGAACCGGGTGCTGGACGCGGTCGCTTGGAAAATTCGCAAAAGTACCCGCTCACCCGGTCCCCCCCGCTGCTTCGCCCGCTGGCGGGCGCGGACCTGGGTGAGGGCATTTCCCTTGGCAAATCATTTCTTCGAACCATGACCAGAGGCCGATGAGCGATCCTTATTTTCAACAGCTGTTTGCCCAGCGGATTGGTGGCGCGTCGTACGGCAAAGGGACGGAAATCTACAAGTTCGAGAAGATCAAGCGGGCCAAGCGCCGGGCCGCGGCCGAACATCCCGAACGCGCCCTGCTGGATTTCGGCATCGGCGAGAACGACGAGATGGCCGACATCTCGGTCCGCCGCGTGATGGCCGAAGAGATCAACAAGCCGGAAAACCGGGGCTATGCGGACAACGGGATCCCCGAGTTCAAGCAGGCCGTGGCCCGCTTCATGGCTCGCCATTTCGACGTGCAACTCGACGCGGACAAGGAGGTCAATCACTCCATCGGCTCGAAACCGGCCCTGGCCATGTTACCCGCCTGTTTCATCAATCCGGGCGACGTGACGCTGATGACCGTGCCCGGCTATCCGGTGGCGGGGACCTACAGCAAGTATTTTGGGGGCAACGTCTACGCTCTGCCGCTGCTGCCCGAGAACGACTTTTTTCCCGACCTGGCGGCGATCCCGGCGGATGTCTGTCAAGCGGCCAAGCTGCTGGTGCTGAACTACCCCAACAGCCCCACCGGCAAGACGGCCACGCCGGAATTTTTCCAGGAGGTAATTGACTTCTGCCACCGGAACCAGGTCGTCGTCGTTCAGGACGCCGCGCATATCATGCTCAGCTTTGACCAGCCACCTTTCAGTTTTCTGTCGGTGCCGGGGGCTAAAGAGGTGGGGGTCGAAGTCCACTCGCTTTCCAAGGGATTCGACATGATCGGCTGGCGGCTGGGCTGGGTGTGCGGGCACGAGCGGATTGTGCAGGCCTTTGCGGACGTGAAAGACAACACCGATTCCGGCCAGTTCATGGCGATTCAAAAGGCGGGCGTGGCGGCCCTGGACAACGACCAGATCCCCCACCGCGTGCGACAGAAGTACCAGCGGCGGCTGGAGGCCCTGGTCGCGATGCTGGGCCGCTGCGGTGTCGAGGGCCGGATGCCGGGCGGGACGTACTTTTTGTACACCCCCGCTCCGCGGGCCGTCCGCGGGGGACCCTCCTTTGCCACCGCGGAAGAGGCCAGCCAGTACCTGATCGCAGAACATTCCATCTGCACCGTCCCCTGGGATGACGCCGGGCCTTTCCTCCGTTTCTCCGTCACCTACCAGGCGGAAGACGAGGCGGCGGAAGAGGCCCTCATGGCAGAGACCGAGCGGCGGTTGGGAGGGGTGGAATTTGTGTTTTGATCGGCCGCCCCGGGGCAGGTCGTCAGTCCCGACCCCAGGGCGTATACTACACGTTCGGCGGCGCGGGGTCCTTTCACCCGCCGCAAGCGTCCGGCACCTTGTTCGCCATCCCTTTTTCTGCCCCCAGCCTGGTCTCGGGAGAAGAAAAAAAGGGGCGAAAAAAGGGGCGAAAAACGGAGCCGAAAAAAAGAGCTCCCAGGTTGGGGTGAATAACTTTGCCGAGCGGCGGCTGGGGGCAGGCAGCATGATGTTTCCGAAGGTTTTTCCAGGCGGAGGATATCCAGAGATGCGTCCCACGATTCCCGCGATTTGCGGCTGTCTTGTGCTGGTCACGGTTGCGACCAGCGGTTGCGGTTCCCAGGAGGGAGGCGGCCAACGCTCGCTTTCTCAACAGCTGGAAGATGCACGGGGAATCGACGACCCCGTGGAACGGACGAACGCCCTGATTCGCGTCGCGAACAATTACGTCAAGGCAGCCGACACCCTGGGCGCCCGGGAGTCCCTGCAACACGCGGCGAAAGCCGCCGGGGAAATCGACGCGGAGATCCAAGGGGAAGACCGCGTGCGGGCTCACATCAAGCTGGCCGAAGCCTGCCGCACGGCGGGGGACCGCAGCGCCTGTGAAGATGCCTACGAAGCGGCCGAAGATGGGCTGGATGATCTGGAAAACGCGACCGCAAAAACCGAACTGCTGATCGACCTGGCCTTGCTGAAAGTCAAACTCAAGGAAAACGACGACGCCGCCAGCGATCTGAAGTCGGCCGAGAAGGCAGCCCCCGACATCGAAGACAGTTTCCTGCGGGTGGAATTGCTGGCCTGGGTGGCCTACGGGTACAAACAGCTGGACCAGGCAGACGAGGCGGCCCGTGTGATGAACGAGGCCAAAAGCCAGGCGGAAGACGAGGCAGAAGACGGCAATAAGGCCCGCCTGCTGTCCCTGGTCGGCCGGGAACAAATCAGCTCCCTGGAGGATCAACAAGCCGGGCTGGAGACCCTCGAACAAGCGGCCGGCATCGCCCGCTCGATCAGCGACAATGCCTTTGTCCAGGCCAGCGTCCTGGTCGACGTCGCCCAGAACTACCTGAAGGTCAAGCAAGCCGAGAAGACCCGCGGGCTGCTGGACGAAGCCGAAGAAATCTGCCAGGGTAGGTCGGAATGCAAGCCGGTGCTGGAAAAAATTGAAAAGGTCCGCCGCGAATTGTAGAGGCAGCGCCGGGGACGCCACCCGCAAACATCGGGAATCCCTCGGACCTACAACAAGTGCCGCGCCTTGACCTGCAGATAGCGGTTGACCAGCGGTGCGGTCAGATCCTCGGGAAAGACATCCAGGGAGAGGACGCCCTGGGCTTCCATGTCTTTTAAGACCTGGTACCGCCAGGAGAGGATGGAGGCCGCCGCCCCCGCTCGGTACACATCCCCCCCACCCTCGGCCGGCGGATCCACGGCCGCGAACAGCTGGTGGTCGCGCAAGAGCACGCCCAGCGGCAGATGGCGACCGACCAGCGATCCCAAGTAACGCTGGACCTGATTCGCGTTCACTTCGTCGATCAGGTTGGTGATGAGGATCACCAAAGCTCGCTTGCGACAGTGCGTCGCCAGGTACAGAAATGCCTGGTCGTAGCGGGATTCGACCAGCCGGGGGGTGCGGTCATAGCAGGCGTGCAGCAGCCGATTCATCTGGCCGCGACCACCGCGGGGGGGAACATAGCGCGAAATTTGCTCGGAAAAACACAAGAGGCCGACCGCGTCCCCCTGGCGGAGCGCGACGTAGCTCAGCATCAGCATCGAGTTCAGCGCATGGTCCAAGAGGCTCAACCCGCTCGCTTCGTTGGTCATCATCCGCCCGCAATCGACCAGAAATATCACCCGCTGGCTCTGGCTGGACTGGTAATCCTTGACCGTCAGCTTGTTCCGCCGTGCCGTAGCTCGCCAGTCGATATGTTTGAAGTTGTCGTCGCGGGAATAGTCCCGCAACCGCTCGAAATCATGATCCTGGCCCACCTTGCGGGTCCGCCGCACGCCGATCTGGCTGAGCCGGTTGGTGCGAGCCAGTACGGCGTACTCGGCCAGCTGCTTCAGGTCCGGATAAACGTGGACCTGGCTGCGGTCCTCGTAGCGGAGGAAGCGCTGCCAGAACCCCGCGCGGCTGCGGACACGGACGTAAATGGCATTCAGCGTGTAAAGGCCGCGGGTGGTGGGCCGCAGGTCGTAGTGCAGCGTGGAACGGCTGTGCGGCGACAGGGTGACCACAAATTCCTCCGGCTGGGCGGCCAGGTCCTGATCGACGTCGTCCCGGATCCAGGCCGTCGTCTCCCGCCCGCGGAGGTTGCTGACGGTCAAGCGGACCCGATGCGACTTGGCAATCGATGCGATGTGTCCCAGCTGGCGCTGGGCCGCAAAATCCCCCCGCCGCGGCAACGTCCCCAGATCCGCCAGGGCCACCGCGACCACCAGGCCATCGACAAAGATCAGCGGCCAGGGCAGGTAAAATTCGTGCCCACCCAGCGGCAAGACCACCGACGGCACCCGCTCGCCACCCAACAAGATCAGCCCCACCGACACCAGGGCCGGCAGGCCCGCCAGGGTGACCAGCGGGCGATGGGGATAGACCTGCCCCCACCGCCCCCCGGCGGCCAGGACCAGCAGCAACACGGCCAAGAGGAGGATGGTCATCACAGCCGCGGCACCTCGACCGAGCGCATCATGGCTCGTAACAGATCGTCCACCTCGTGCCCCTCGACTTCCGCTTCGGCGGTCAGCATCACGCGGTGCCGCAAGGCCGGCAACGCGATCTGGACCACATCGTCCGGGACCGCGTAATCCCTCCCCCGGAAGGCCGCCAACGTCCGCGCGCCCTGCAGCAGGGCAATCCCTCCCCGCGGGGAGGCCCCCATGTGAAACGACGGCCAGCCCCGGGTCAGCCGCACCAAAGCGTTGATGTAGTCGACCAGGCGATCGTCCACGTGCACCTGGCCACACAACTGGGTGACTTCCAGAATCTCCTGAGGACCGGTGACCGTGTTCACCTGGGCCTCCAGGTACTGGTCCAGGTCAATCTGAGCGCGGTGCATCTTCAGGACCTCCGCCTCTTCCCCCTCCGTGGGATACTCGGCGACAATCTTGAACATGAACCGGTCCAGCTGGGCCTCCGGCAAATTGTAAGTCCCTTCCGATTCGATCGGGTTCTGCGTGGCCATCACCAGAAAAGGCCGCTCGATCTTGTGACGAACCCGGTCCACCGTGACCCGATACTCCTGCATGATCTCCAGCAGCGCCGCATGGGTCTTGGCGGGGGAACGGTTGATTTCGTCCGCCAGCAGCAGCTGGGTAAACACCGGCCCAGCCCGGAACTCGAACTCCTGAGTCTTCATGTTGTAGATCGGGGCACCCGTCAGGTCGGAAGGCATCAGATCGGCCGTGAACTGGATGCGGCCGAACTTGCAGCCCAGCACCTTTCCCAGGGTCCGCACGAACAAGGTCTTGCCCAGCCCCGGCACGGCCTCGATCAGCACGTGCCCGCCGGAGAACAAGGCCACCAGCGTCCCCGCCACCAGCTCGTCCTGCCCCACATAAATCTTGCGGATCTGCTGGAGGATGCGATCATACAGATCCTGGGTCCGCACGATCCCTGGCGAGGGCGGCCCCCCTTCCGCCGGCGGGTTAACCACGTCCACCGGCACCTGTATCCTTCCCTGGCACTGCGGGCACTGCCCATCGGCACCTGCCGACGGCCCCTCCACGCGGAACAACCGCCCGCAGGTCGGGCAACGCAAACTGCCGCTGGGACCGGTCCGGTCCGTGGTCTCCCCAGGGGATAACGGTTCGTCGCTCATGTTTGCCCTGTGCCTCCTCTCTCGGGGTGCCTGCCCTCGTCGTGTATCTGCCTCTCAGGCGGTCGCCGACCCCCGAGGTGGGTTGTCGGGCGGTTTACCAGAGGGAGTCCATCCCGCCTGCGGCACATCCGCTGTCATGGCGGGGGCCCGTTCTCCCGCTCGTCCTTTCCCCCCCTCGACGACCTGCTGGTGATAATGCTGCCAACTGGCCTGGGCGTAATCCCGATTGCCGGTCTTCCGCAGCATCGTGCCCAGTGCAGCCACGTGCCTGCCAAAATCCGAAACGGCCGGTCGCGGGGCCCTGGCCGGCCGACCGAAAATCGGCCAACGGGCCAGGCATAGTATGATCCCCCAGGCCACCAGATGAAACAGGATCACGTCCAGGGGGCGTTGAGCGAAGAGGGACAGGCCGGTGGGCGTGGTGACCGCCGGCTCTTCCCCAGTGATAGGAGGACCGTCGGCGGTGCTTTCCAGAAAAACGACCGTCTGTGGCGGGGGGAACTGGTCGACCAGCTGGGCGGCCAGGCGGCGGTGCTGGTGATTGACCAGGGGCAGGTTCAGCAGGAAAGATCCATTGGCCACCAGGATCAGATAGCTGTCGGGCTGCTGGTCATGACGTTGCTGGCTGATCAAGATATCCCCCCCGGACCGCAGGAGGACTTCGGCGGCCTCTGGCAGCAGCAACTCGCTGCCAGCCTGACCGCTTGGATCCCCCTCCGGTGGGTCGTCCCCCGCGGTACGGCGGGCTCGATAGATCTTGGGTCGCAAGCGGCTCCGCAACTCGATCCCCACGTCGTCTGCCTCGACGCCCTCGCTGAAAGGCCCTTCCAGGCGATTGACCGTTCTCAACCGCTGCTGGTTGTCGATCTGGAACCAGGGGCAATCGGCGGAAGCGGGCAAGGCTCTGCGGGCCTGCTGCTGCTCGAGACGCGCTTCGGTCCGCCGCCGGCGGAGCTCGCGGACTTGGGTTCCCGGCGCGGTGGGGATCACCTGGTCGTAATAGCCGGGTGCCGCGTCGAAGTCGCGGCCCACGTAGATCAGCGTCCGCCCCCCCTGCTGCAGCCACTGATCGAACCAGTCGATGACCGGCGGTGGAGGAGGGTCAAAATCGTCCGGGGCCCACACAATCACGTCCGCCTCTTTCCAGACCACGTTGGACAGGGCCCGCTTGGTCCGGACACGGTGGCCGGCTCTGGCGAACATCCCGGCCAGCACCGCCGTCCCATTCACGCTCGACTTCCCAAACATCCCCGCTCGGCGACCGTACACGGTGTCGATCTGCTCGTCCTGACAGCCGCTGGCCAACACCGCCCCCACCGCGATCAGCGTCCCGCAGATCGTCGTGTGTTGTCTGTTGCTGAGCACGAGCAGCATCTTATTGACCCTCAGGCCGAGCGGGGTGCCGCGGCGGCTTGGGCGACCAGCGTTTCAAACTCGTCCATTCGCTGCCAGACCGCTTCGAACCGTGCCCGGTCCAGTTGACGTTTCCCAAAAAAAGACTCTTCGAAGAGGACCATGGCGTTTTCCATCAGACCCTGCAGGGATGCCCAAGGCCCCAGTTCCCGCAGATACTGGCGGTTGGTCTTGCCCCGGTTCAGGCGGATCAGATGGCGGCGGTCCAATTGCAGCAGCAGGTGGCTGTAGAGGTAGATACTGGCCTCGCGGTAATCGCCCGCCAGGTAGTGCTGGCCCGCCGCGGCCAGCCAGTCCGCGGCGGGCCGCCGGATCCGCAACGGCAGCTGCTCGACACGATCCACCTGCTGGCCCACCGCGTGCGGCCCGCCCGGGGTCGCCCCCTCCTGCCGGCGGTGCTGACGAGCCAGGTAGGCCCGCACGAGGAGGTAGACGAGGGCTGCCAGGAGGGTCACGATGCCGATCCAGGCCAGCGGCGTGAACCGGTCGCCGTCCAGGAAGGGGTCCCAGGTGGGGGCTGTGCGTTGCGCCTCCTCGGGGGGCTGAACCCGGATCCGGCGGACCTCGTCCGCGCCGGCGTCGTACCAGGGATACCAGCCGGTCCGCTGGAGGGCCTCGCGACCCGCTTCCACGGCATCCTCCGCGGCCCCCGCCCGCGGGTGGGGCCCGGCCAAAACCAGCAGGAGGCCGGCCAGCAGGAGGCGGGCCAGCAGCCGGTATCCGGGAGGTTGAGCCGGTGGGAGGTTCATGGGAGTTGTCCGGCCAGTCGTAATCCTTCTGCGCGCATCTTCAGCTCGACCTCCCACCCTTCCCGGCGAATCCGAAGATCGAGGTAGCAGAGGAAACGGACCACCATGAAATAACAGCTCGTTGTCCAGACCGCGATTTCCCAGAACAAAAGGTAAGTCAGTCGCGAAAGTTCAAAGGTTCCCAGCATCCAAAAGCGGGTCCACCACATGGCCAACAGCAGGAGGCCGACCATGGCCGTCCCCCAGACGGCGGTGACCAACCACCGCCCTATCAGATCACCAAAGCTGGCGCCATGCAAAGTGGTGCTGCGGCGGATGGTCGTCATCTGCCCGCCCCGCCCGAAGAGCCGGTTGCGTTCCAGGAGGATAATTTCGTTCAAGTACGGCCAGCCGGCAAAGGGGATGATGGCGGTCACCAAGGGCACCAGTAGCAGCCCCCGGACGATCACCTGCAAGAGGATCAACTGTGGCAGCGAAGCCAGCCATTGGCGGGCGATCTGCCCCACGGATGGCCGCTCCAGAAACAACGCCTGGCCCAGGTACAGCGTGGTGGGGACCGCCGCCAAGGGTGCAAAGAAGATGGCGAATACCACGACCCCGCTGGCGGCCCAGAATCGCCACTGGCTGTCGTAAAACCAGGGATCTTCTTCCAGGCCCAACAGTTCGAAGCCACCCAAGAGGTAGTGCTGCCAGGCCCAGAGGGGCAGCACGCCCAGGAGGAAGGTGACCGTGAGGGGCCGCAGGAAGACCCGCAGGACATGCAGGGACAAGTCCATGATGTCCAGCAGATCCCGCTCGCGGATGGCGATGTACGTCCTATCCAGTTGCATCGCTCGCTCCCCGCGGCCAGCCCAGCATCACGAAATAGAAGATCAGCAGGCCGCTGCACAGGACCGCCACGCCGGCTTTCCCAGGGTACGGCAAGGGTGACGGCGAGATAAAAGCTTCGATCAAGGCGGCCAGCAGGAACAACACGATGGCCGCACCCACCGTGGGCACCGCCTCGGCCAGGCCCTGCCGCAGGGCATCGATGCGGGTGCAGCCACCCGTGTCGATCAGGGAAAATCCCATCCGCAACCCGGCGGCGGCAGACAACACAATCGCCGTCAGCTCGAAAGGTCCATGCGCCGTGACAAACTCAAAAAAATTTCCCTGCTCGGGCACACGCAACATAAAACCAAACACGGCCCCCAAATAGGCGGCGTTAAACACCGTGACCAGGATCCCTCCCACCCCGAACAGCAAGCCGCCGGCGAAACATTTCAGGCCAATGCCCGTGTTGTGGAAGATGTAGAAACCGGCCATCCACGCGCTGGCGTTCGGGTCCCGTCCGCTGAGCGGCCGGCTGAAATTGTCCTGGAACTGCTCCAACGTCTTTTCCCCGACCAGCATCTCGGCATAGTTCGGGACCGGGGGCTGCAGTCCGCCGGGCAACTTCTTTTCCGCCGCCAGGAACATCGACAGGAGGAACATGCCCCAGAACAGGACGAAGGCCAGCCACACACAAGGGTCCTGAAACAATCGCTGTGGCACCCCATGCAACAGCTCGTGACGCCAGGCTGCCAGGTCAAACTTGCGGCTGGGATAGAGCTGGTTATGGGCGCGACCGACCAGCTGATGCAGGTATTGCACCGTGTTGGGAGGCAGCTGATACGATTCGGCCAGCGCCAAGTCCGCGCAGGTGGCGCGGTACAGAGCGGCAAACCGGGTGACGGACGGGGCGTCCAACCGGCGGTGTTTTTCCAGCCGAACACACAACTGGTCCAACTGTTGCCAGTTCTGGCGGCGCGACAAGAGCAGCTGGGAGACTTTCATGTTGGCCCCGCCCCTCCGGCCAGCGAAGTCGGGGAGAGAGGAACGGGGGGCGCGGCCGTCACCGCAGGGCCCGCATCTTCCCCGTCCGCCTCAGCCGTGATAAAGGTCTGGTAGTACAAGGCGCACAGCAGCAGATCGTGACTGGTCTGAGCGGGCAAACCGCAGTGGATCCGCAACGGTTCTCCCACGTGCCGAGCCAGGTCGGCCCGCCGAGGGGGGGAAAAATACTTCCGCCGCTCGACATACCCCGCCAATGCCTGGCCCAGCGACCGGGAGATGTCCAACTTGGGGGGCAGCTGCCCGGCCAGCTGGACTACCGCCGGATCGTCCATGCGGACCAGCCCGTAGGCCGCCGACCGCTTTTCCACCACCACCATCGTCCCACAAGCCAGATCGCCTAACCGTTGGAAGCGGCGATTGGTGGCGGTCGCCAGGACGCCCAGCAGGTACACCAGCAAGGGCTGGCAGTCGACGGCCCGCAGCAGGTTGCGGGCCACCGCCTGCAGCCCATGGATCGGCTGGCCATCGATCGTCAACACCCGTAAACCCATCCACCACTTGCCGACCGTCTGGCCGTTCGCGTACGTCTCCAGCAAGGGGCCGTAGAACCACATGGTCAAGAAGAAAAAGACCAGCGTCAGGCCCTGGCCAAACCCTTCCAGCCCGACCGCGCCGAACATCAGGTTGACCACAAGGGCCGCGGCGGCGCAGAAGAAGATCCTCAGGAGGAGGTCCAGCAGATAGGCCACGCCCCGCCGGCAGGGGCCGGCCACTCGATATTCGAACGCGATATTCTCCGGCGTGACGACCTTTACGGTCGTATCAAGCTGCTGGCTGGGCTGAGCAGGCATGGTTCCTTGTGGCATCCCCTCGCAGCGAACGGGCCCCAGACAATTGACCTCCTGGCGAGCATTCCCTTGGCGAGCGATCCCCTCGCGGGCGGACCGCTTACGAGCCGCTCGCTTCGGCCGCCTGCAGCTTTTCGGTCGCGTACCGCAGAATATCGCGGATGGAAATGATCCCGGTGGGGCGCCCGGCGGTCAGAATGGGGACGTGGCGATAGCCGCCGACAGCCATCTTGTGAACGGCAAAGGCGATCTTGTCGTCCATTTCCAGCGTCCCGGGGGACTCGGTCATGAATTCCTGGACCGGCCGCTGGCGCAACGATTCGGCTTGCACGTTCAGCCGCAGGAGGGCGTCCCGTTCACTGAAGATGCCCACCAGCTGGCCCTCGTCGACGACCAGGACGCAACCGATCCGTTCGGCGATCATCAGGTCCAGCACGTTCCCCACCGGTTCGGCGGACGATACCCAGACGGGGGTTCCAGGCGTCAGCACCGCGATCGGATCCTCGCTCAACCCCTTTTCCAGCAACGTGGCTGGCTGGGGTTTGCTGAGCGGCGTGAGGGATTGCTGGCAGCTGGCGCACTCGTCCACGCCTTCGATATTTTCGTAACCGCAGTCGGGACAAATCACCATCATCTTACTCAACCGTCCACGTTTCCCCACCGGCAAACAGACGTTCCAAATCTCCGTCCCCCTGCCGCTGGCGGGCCTCGGCAATCTGCTGATCCAGTTGCTCGTCGTAACGAGGTCGCTCGACCGCCCGATAAATACCAATCGGCTCTGGAAACTCGGGATGCCGCATGCGGCTCAACAGATAAGCCAGGCTCGGTTCCGTGGCCTTTTCATCATGGAACAGGAGGTCATCTTCCGTGACGCCCTTGCCCAGGGTGACGACTTCGGGGTCCAAGCCGTTGAGCCGAATGCCCTTGTCGCGGTTTTTGCCGAAGATCAGCGGCTTGCCGTGTTCCAATTCCAGCACGCTGTCCGCCTTGGACTCGCGTTTGGTGGCGTATTCGAAAGCCCCATCGTTGAACACGTTGCAGTTCTGGTAGACCTCGACGAAGGCGGTCCCTCGATGAGCGGCGGCTCGTTGCAGCACCATCCCCAGGTGCTTGATGTGCACGTCGATCGACCGAGCCACAAAGGTTGCCTCGCAACCGATCGCCACCGAGAGGGGATGGATGGGATTGTCCACCGTCCCCATGGGGGTACTCTTGGTCACCTTCCCCAAGGGGGAGGTGGGCGAATACTGGCCTTTGGTCAACCCGTAAATCTGGTTGTTGAACAGGACGATGTTGATATCCAGGTTGCGGCGGATGGCGTGGATGAGGTGATTCCCCCCAATGCTCAACGCATCCCCGTCGCCTGTAATCACCCACACGAACAAGTGGGGATTGGCCACTTTCAAACCGGTGGCAACCGCCGGGGCTCGGCCATGAATCGAATGAATCCCGTACGTATTGACGTAATAGGGAAACCGGCTGGAACAGCCGATCCCGGAAATGAAGACGGTCTGTTCCCGGGGAATCCCCAGGGTCGGCAGGACTTTCTTCATCTGGGCTAGAATGGAATAGTCGCCACAACCGGGGCACCAACGGACTTCCTGGTCGCTGGCATAATCCGCGGCTGTCAAAACGGGCAACGAACTCTTGGTGCTCATGCTCGGCTCAATCGCAGTAGAAGCAGGATCGGTGTTCAACGGGTCGGGAGTTGGGGCCATGCGTTACGCTTCCTGGATCGTCAACGGCTGGTTCCCAGTAACTGTTCGATTTTCACCACCAGCTCGCCCACGGTAAACGGTTTTCCCTTGACTTTTTTCAGCGTTTCCGCGGGGACCAGGTAGCGAGCGCGAATCAGCAGGTTCAATTGTCCCAGATTCAACTCGGGGATCAGGATCTTTTCATAGTTGGTCAGGATGTCGCCCAGGTTGCGGGGAAAGGGGTACATGTAGCGGAGGTGGGCATGCGCCACCGACTTGCCTTGCCGCTGGACCGTTTCCACCGCAGTGCGGCAGGCGCCGTAGGTACCGCCCCAGCTAAGCACCAGGAGTTCGCCCGTTTCGGGACCCTCGACTTCCTGGAGGGGGATGTCCTGAGCGACGTTTTCTACTTTTTGCTGGCGAAGGTTGATCATCTCCTGGTGGTTGTCCGGATCGTAACTGACATTCCCGGTGATATTCTGTTTCTCCAGGCCGCCGATGCGATGCATCAGGCCGGGGGTCCCCGGGATCGCCCAGGGCCGGGCCAGGTGCGGATCCCGCTCGTACGGCAAGAACGGCTCGCCATTCTCCCTTCCCTCCGGATGGCGCGCCTCGAATCGGGGGAGGCTGGCCACGTCGGGAATCCGCCACGGCTCGGAGCCGTTGGCGATGTAGCCGTCGGTCAGCAGGAACACGGGCACCATGAACTTGACCGCGATCCGCCAGGCTTCTTGAGCGACGTCGAAACAATCGGCTGGGCTGCGGGCGGCCAGTACGGGGAGGGGGCATTCGCCATTGCGGCCGAAGAGGGCCTGCAACAAATCCGCCTGCTCGGTTTTGGTCGGCAATCCTGTGCTGGGCCCCCCCCGCTGCACGTTCACAATCACCATCGGCAACTCGGTCATCACCGCCAAGCCAATCGCTTCCCCCTTCAAGGCAATCCCGGGACCGCTGGAGGCGGTCACCCCCATCGCGCCGGCGAAGGACGCCCCGATGGCCGAGCTGATGGCGGCGATTTCGTCTTCCGCCTGAAAGGTCCGCACCCCAAAATTCTTATGCCTGCTTAACTCGTGCAAGATATCGCTGGCCGGCGTAATCGGGTAGCTGCCATAGAACAGCTCACACCCGCTCAACTTCGCCGCGGCGATCAACCCCCAGGCCAGAGCCGTGTTGCCCATCACGTTGCGGTACGTCCCCGGTTCCAGCTTGGCCCGGGGCACCATGTACTGACTGGGGAGGGCCTCGGTGGTCTCGCCGTAGTGATAACCGGCCTTCAACGAGCGGTGATTCGCCTCGGCCACTGCCGGCCGCTTGCCGAACTTGGCATCGATGTAACGCTGTGTCGGTTCCAGGGGCCGGTCGTACAGCCAGAACACCAGACCCATGGCAAAGAAATTCTTGCAGCGATCCGCCTCCTTGACGCTCAACCCCAACCCTTCCACCGCCTGGCGGGTCAGCTTGGTCATTTCGGCCTGAAAGACCTTGTATCCCTCCAGGCTGCCGTCCTGGATGGGGTTGCTGTCGTAGCCGGCCTTCTTCAGATCCTTCTCGTCAAACGCGTCCGTATTGACCACCAACACGCCACCCGGCACCAGATCGCCAAGATTCGTCGCCAGAGCGGCGGGGTTCATGGCCACCAGAGCATCGACCTGATCGCCTGGGGTGAAAATATCGGTGGAAGCAAAGTGCACCTGAAAACCGCTGACCCCCGCCTTCGTCCCCCGCGGAGCCCGGATTTCGGCGGGAAAATCGGGGAACGTGGCCACGTCGTTGCCGATCAGCGCCGACGTGCTGGTCAGCTGCGATCCGGCCAGCTGCATGCCGTCTCCTGAGTCCCCGCAAAACCGCACCGTGGCCGAATCTAACTCCACGGTCGGCTTGCGGGACCCTCCTTCGGCAACAGGTTCGGAATCGGATGAAGTTGTCGAGCCAGCCATTGTCCTGGTTGTTCCTGCGGGTGAGTAAGGTTGCCAACCCAAGGTGAGCCACAACGGGTTGGCGCGGCGGGATTCTTAAGCGCCCTCTCTTTCGGGCATGATCACCTTCGGCTGGGGAGGCAGGTTCAAAACGGTCTCGGGGAAGTGGTCCACCAGGTAATGCAAGATGCCCGAAACCTTGATGATGCCGGTCAACGTGCCGTCGTCGTCGACGATCGGCAAGCGGCGGTAACCGCCCTCCGACATCAACTTCACGGCCTCGGCCAAGGGAGCATCTCGAGAAATTGTCACCGGGGGCTGGGTCATCACCGAGTCGATCGGCACCTCCAAATCCGCTCGCCCCGCCATCAACCGCAAGGCGTCCCGCTCGGTAAAAATGCCGACCAGCTTGTCCCCCTCGCAGACCAGCAGGCTGCCGGTATTCTGCAGCTGCAACGTGGCAAAGGCCTCGCGGACCGTCGTTTCCGGCGCAACCACCGGCGGTTCGGCCGCCTTCGCCTGCTCAACCCGATCCGAATGAATGTTCAGCCTGATGTCCACAGTTCGCTCGCCGGCGGTCTCGACACCAACTCACGGGAACAACACACCAGATACCCGCAGGCGCCAAGCACCACGTGCCACGCACCCCTGCGGGGCGGGGATCATCCCCGAAGTGTACCACGAAGCTGGCCGGGATTGAACCTGCATCCGCGGCAAATTCCGGTCCGCAACCGCCGCGACCGGCCGGCCCGTCCGATTAGTCCGCGAGGTCGGCCTGCGGCGGCCCGCCTAGCCCTGGCGGGCCGGACCGAACCGGGCCCTACAGCGGCGGCGGGCCGGGACCATCGTAAAACTGCGTGATGTCGATGCCCCCCTTGGCCTCCTCCTCGAGCAGCTTGAGCCGAGCTTCCAGGCGGTCGACGCGGCGGAGCAGGAGGGGGAGGACGTCGCGGCCCTGCTCGACCGGCTTCAACTGAGGGACCTCGGGGTAGCCCAGCTGGCGGTGCAGAGCGGCAAATAACAGGAGGGGGTCCTTGCCCCGGGTCGCGACCGCAATCCGACCCTCTTTTTCGCCAAACAAGACCGGCGGCTCCTCCCCCCCAACTCGACCCGCCCGCCGCCGACGCTGGCGATAGTGCTGGCTGCGGACGTAGATCAAGTCGCCCAGGTCGACCAGCCCCACCTGCCGCCGGACCGTCAGGACCCACTCCCGCCAAGGCTGGTCAAACACCGGGTCCTCCGCCACCGCCAGCAATCCCGGGTCGTACTTCAGCCGATTGCGACAGATCGATTCGAACTGATACAGGAACAGCCCCTGCCGCGTCGGCTCCCCCGCCCGATACTCCGCCTCCCGCTCCAAAATCAACAAGCCCACCTGCAGGTCCAGCCGACCCCGTTCGTCCTCGGCCTGCGACATGACAAACGTCTGAAAGGGGGTGAAATAGTGCGGCAACCGAGCCATGGCCGGGGCCAACACGCCGTGCATCATCAGTTCGCCAGAGAGAAAATCGAGCGCCAACGGCAATTTGGTGGTCGCCAGAATCTCCTCCCGGATCGTCGAGAGCACCTCCTGGCTGGGAATCGCTCGAGCCGTACGCTCACGCAACGCCCGGAAAAAATAAGCCTGCTCGATCAGCTCTTCACGCGGCAGCATGCGGGGTGCGGGTTTCGGGTTGCGGGTTGCGGGATGCGCAGTGGCTGGACGCACTTCGTATAATAATGTATTGATGGGATTGGGGTAGCGGTCAGCCCCCAAAGGGCGTGGGACTGCCGTCACCGGTATCCCCCAACCCGCACCCCGCACCCCGCATCCCCCAACCCCCATCCCGAAACCCGCACCCCGCCCCCCGCCTGCCATGACATTTTCCACGATTGACGAGACGATTGATGCCATCGGGCGGGGGGAAGTGGTGATCGTGGTCGATGCCGAGGACCGCGAGAACGAGGGGGATTTTGTGTGTGCGGCCGAGAAGGTCACGCCGGAGGTGGTCAATTTCATGATCCGCGCCGGGGGCCAGCTGTGCATGCCGATCCTGCCCGACGTCGCCGACCGGTTGCAGCTGAGGCCGATGGTCAAGGACAACACGGCCCCCCTGGGAACCTCTTATACCGTACCGGTCGACCACCGCTCTTCCAAAACCGGCATCACCGCTCAGGAACGGGCCACGACCATCCGGGCGATTGTCGATCCGACCAGCAAGCCGATCGACTTTGTGCGACCGGGCCACCTGTTTCCCCTGACCGCCAAGGCGGGGGGCGTCCTGCGTCGAGCGGGGCATACCGAGGCGGCCGTTGACCTGGCGCGACTGGCGGGCCTGGCCCCGGCCGGGGTGCTGTGTGAAATCTTGGACGAGCATGGGGACCGAGCCAGTCGGGACCGGTTGTTCGAGATTGCCGGGCAGCAGAAGCTGCAGATCATCTCGATTGAAGAACTGATCCGCTACCGGCGGGTTCGCGAAAAGCTGGTCTATCGCAAGGCGGAATGCCGGCTGCCCACCCGCTATGGAGAAGGCACGCTGATCGCTTACGGCGTGCAGTACGAAACGCAAGAGCCGCTGGTGCTGGTGTTGGGCGATCTGCAGAAAGCCGCCGCCCCCCTCGTCCGGCTGCACTCCTCCTGCTTTACCGGCGACCTGCTCGATTCGCTCCGCTGCGACTGCGGCGATCAATTGCAGCTGGCCCTGCAAATGATCGGCAATGAGGGAGTCGGCGTGCTGGTCTACTTGCCCCAGGAGGGACGCGGCATCGGCCTGGTCAACAAGATCAAGGCCTACCAGCTGCAGGATACGGGCCTGGACACCGTGGAAGCCAACCTCGCCCTGGGCTACCAGGCGGATACCCGCGATTACGGCGTCGGCATCCAGCTGCTCAAAGATCTGGGGCTCCGCCAAGTCCGCTTGCTGACCAACAATCCCAAAAAGACCGACGTCTTTATCTACGGCGGCTTCGACCTGGAAGTGGTCGATCAAATCCCCATCGTCTCGCCGATTCACGAACACAACGTTCGCTATTTGGAAACGAAGCGCGACAAGCTGGGACACCGGCTGCCGGAACTGGGTCCCTAGCTCGCACACGGTTCCTGTAGGGACCGGATCGTCGTCCGCGTTCCCGCCGACCCGGGATGGGTAAGCGGATCCCGCATCCCGCATCCCGCCCCCCGCAACCAGAACCCCGCATCCC
>CAYFZZ010000049.1:0-2800 GCA_964347545.1 uncultured Planctomycetaceae bacterium
TCACCCCCGGGCCGCTCGCCCTCGCAACATCCGCCCCCTTCCCCTTCGTGATCTTCTTGACCTTCGTGGTAACCCCAGCGGCGTCACCATCTCGGCGGGGCAAAACCACCACGAAGAGCACGAAGGGCACGAAGCAAAGGGAAGGCGCAGAGCCGCCTCAAGGCGGAACGACGAGCAGTGGGCATGGGAACCAGCCTCGCACCTGTCGCTCACAGAGGGCCTGTCCGCCGCGGGCCCGGGGTCTCCGCCGCGCGGACCTGCTCGTAGTTCCGCCTTCAGGCGGCTGCTGGCCTGGCCGCGTGCGCGAGGACTTCACGCCCGGGGCGCCTCAGGCCTGGGGCTCGCGCCCCAGGCGGTTGCATGGCGCCGCTTCGCGGCTCGTTTTTTTACCGGATCGCGGTTCCTGGGGCTGGCGCCCCAGGCTGGTGCATGCCGCCGCTTCGCGGCTGACGACGGCCGCCCCCACCGGTGCCTGGCAGAGGGCCCGTCCGCCGCTGGCCCGGGGTCTGCGCCGCGCGGAACGACGAGCGGCGGGGACGGAACCAGCCCCGGAGGCCGCAAAACTGGGAATTCTGCCAGCCGCCTGTGCGTCTTATAATGACAAGGTACGCCTCACCCCCCGGCCGACCCCGATGCCCCCCGCAAGTCCCCCCCCACCGCCGCCCCCCGCCACCCAGGCGCCACCCCCACGGTCGCCGGACTGCGACCAGTTCGTGCACAGCCAGCTGCGCAAGACGCAAGACTACGTGCGGATGGTCGACGTGGCCGAAGCCCTCCTGACCATCACGGTCACCGCCCTGGCCTACCTCCTGCTGGTCTGCGTCCTGGACCACTGGTTGCTGGCCGGCGGCCTGCCCACGGCGGCCCGCTACCTGGCGGGGGCCATCTTGCTGGCCGGCGTCCTGGCCTACGCCGCTCGCAACGTGCTGCCCCACCTCCTGCATCGCGTCAGCTGGATGTACGCCGCCGACAAGATCGAACAAGCCGAACCGACGCTGAAGAACAGCCTCCTCAACTTCCTGGCGCTCCGCCGCGACCATCGCGGCGTTCCCGAGGTGGTTTACCAGAATGTCGCTCAACGAGCCGCCGCCGATATCTCGCGGGTCCCCACGGACGTGGCCGTGGACCGCTCGCACATCGTCAAAATCGGCTACCTCCTGATCGCCGTCGCGCTGGCCTGGGCGCTGTACACCGTCCTCTCCCCCAAGGACCTCCTCCCGTCGGTCGGCCGCGTCCTGGCCCCCTGGTCCTCGATTCCCCCCCAGACCCGGGTCAAGATTCTGCGGGTCGAACCGGGGGATACCGAAGCGAGGTTGTTGTCCCACTTGCCGATCCAGGCAGTGATCGAAGGACTCGCTGACGACGACACCGTGCAGTTGGTCTATTCCTCGGCCGACCAGCAAGCGGTGGATCGCGCCATCCCGATGTACGTCCGCGAGGGGGAACGCTATCACACCTGCCAGCTGCCGGACGATCCGAGCGGCTTTGGCCAGGATGTGGTGTATCGCATCCAAGCGGGGGATGCCACCAGCCCTGCCTACCACGTGCGGGTGGTGATCGCACCGACAATCCAGGTCAAAAAAATCGAATACACCTATCCTCCCTACACCGGCATCGCCGACCATGCCCTCGAAGGTGTGGGCGACATCAAGGCGATCGAGGGGACCGTGGTCGTGATCCATGCCGAGGCCAGCCACGACATCGGCTCGGCGTACCTCCAGCTGGAAGGGATCCGCGGTCAGAGCCTGCCGTTGAAATTCGAGGGCCGAGCGGCCCGGGGCCAGCTGCGGCTGCAACGCAAACAGGTCGGCCAGGAGTCCCTCCCCCTGTGGACCCACTACCGGTTAAACATGACCACCCCCGCCGGCGCGGCCAACGAAAATCCTGTCCGCCACCGGATCCAGATCACACCCGACCTGCCGCCGGTGGTCGACATCATCGCTCCCCAACAGCCCCGCGTCTCGGTCCCCCTGGACGGCCATCTGGATGTGCAAGTTCGCGCCCGCGACCAGGATTTTCAGCTCAGCGACCTGCGGCTGGTGGCCAGCCACCAGCAGCGTCCGCTGCTGGACGAACCGCTGGCCGACGACCAGCGACCGTTCGCCAGTCCGGTCCGCACCTCCTTCCGCTTGGCCCCTGCTCGCTACGGGCTGCAGCCCGGCGACGTGCTGCGATACGCGGCCGTGGCCGTGGACAACAAGACGCCCCAGCCCCAGACCGGTCGCACAGGGGACTACGAACTGGTCGTCGCCCCCCCCGAGCGTCGTGCGACCGAAATTCCGCCCGCCCAGCCGCCGCAGGCCCAGCCAGACCAGCCGCCCCCCCCGGACGGTGACGGCGACGGCGAGTCCGGGCCCGGAGGGGCCGGCCCGGGCGCCGCCGGAGAGGAAGGAGGGGAAGGGGACGAGGAAGGCCAGCCGGGCCAGGACGGCGAAGGAACCGACGGCGAGGGAACAGGCGGCCAAGGTGAAGGGACCGCCGCACCGCCCGGACAGCAGACACCCGCCGGCGACCAGCCGCCGAAAGGCCAGCCTCAAGACGATCCCGCCGCCAATGGCCAGGCGAGCCAAAACGGAAAGGCGGGCCAAGACGGAGAGGCGGGCCAAGACGGAGCGGCGAGCGAAAACGGCCAGGCAGGCCAGGCGCCCGACGCCGCGGCAGACCGCCCGCCCCAGGACGGACCGTCCCGGCCCGGGGAAACGGCCGGCCAGCCCCGCCCAGGGGAGGCCTCGGGGCAGGAACCCGTCCCGCCCGTCGACAACCCGGGCGACGCCTTCGAAAAAGCGCTGGAGTACATCCG
>CAYFZZ010000050.1:0-8348 GCA_964347545.1 uncultured Planctomycetaceae bacterium
CTGTATCTGCACGGCATCGGGACCAACGGCGAAGAAAGCCCCATCCGCGTCGAGGACAGCCTGGCCGACGACCCCGGCGAGCGCTTCGATATGGTGCTGACCAATCCGCCCTTTGGCAAGAAGAGCAGCGTGACCTACATCACCGACACCGGCGAGACCAAACGCGAATCACAGACCGTGGTACGTGACGACTTCTGGACCTCGACCAGCAACAAGCAGCTCAACTTCGTGCAGCACATCAAGACCGTCCTCGACATTCACGGCAAAGCGGCCGTCGTCGTGCCCGACAACGTCCTCTTCGAAGGTGGCGCGGGCGAGACCATCCGCCGCAAGCTGCTGCACGAGTGTGAGGTGCACACCCTGTTGCGCCTGCCCACCGGCATTTTCTACGCCCAAGGTGTCAAGGCCAACGTCCTCTTCTTCGACCGCAAGCCGGCCAGCCCCACCCCCTGGACCAGGGAGCTGTGGGTGTACGACTTCCGCACCAACCAGAACTTCACCCTCAAGCAAAACCCGCTGACCCGTGAGCACCTGGATGAGTTCGTCGCCTGTTTCAACCCGCAGAACCGCCACCAGCGCCAGCCCACCTGGTCCGAGGAGGACCCCGACGGCCGTTGGCGCCCCTTTACCTACGACGAACTGGTCGCGCGCGACAAGGTTAACCTGGACATCTTCTGGTTGCGTGACGAGAGCCTGGAGGACACCGCCAACCTGCCCGACCCGGACGTGTTGGCTCTGGAAATCGTTGAGAACCTCCAAGCCGCGTTGGAGCAGTTCAGCGAGATTGCCGAAGACTTGGAGGCCGGCAACACCCCTCAGTGACCGGTACTCGGAAAGCCATCCAGCAATGAGACTCGCGTCATATCAGAAATTTACCAGCATCACCGGCAGCAGTACGCCTAAACCGAGCACAAAGAGCCAAACTGCCGGCGCAGGGGTGCCAACCGGGCGCAGGCGACGAGCTTTGCGGGCGGCCAGACGGGGGTCGAGGAGTAACCAGGCCTGATGCCGCCGTTGTAACAGCATAAAGACCAGGGCAGTAGCTGCCCCATAAACAAGATGCCCAATCAGGGAGGGCATCATCGCGCCCGCTGCTTCGGTTGTCCAGGTCAACGATCCGCCCAGCAAGATGGGCAGCAGGGTCAAGGGACCGATAAACCACCAGGCCAGGCCATAGACCAGGCCCCAGGCCACCCCCGATCCCAGATTGGGCGCTTCGTATTGGAACAGTAGCCCAAAACTCATGCCAATCAGGGCACTGATAATCATATGTACGACAAAACCCAAAAGCGGCGACACCCCCCCGGCCAGTTCAGCCACCCTAGGCAAAAGGCCGATAGCGACCATAATCAGGCTGAACAATAAGCCCCCTGCCAGGCTGGCGACTGCGCCCCACCCCAGCGATTGCAGGGTGCGCGTCCCCGGCCCTTCGACCTCGCGGTGGATGGGATCTGACTCGACAAAGAATCCGAGCCACAGCCGGTCAACGGCGGCATAGACCAGCCCAACCAGCAGACCATAAATGGCGTGGCCCACCAGCGAGCCAAACAAGGCGCTACCGCGTTCATATGACCAGTCAACCGCCTGACCTTGCCAAAGGGGCAAAATGGTCAGCGGCCCCAGGAACCACCAGAACAGGCCATAAGCCAACCCCCAACTCAGACTGGAGCCGCAGCCACGCACATCGCGCTGGAACAGCAATCCAAAGCTAGCCCCGATGATAATAGCGAAGATGTAATGCAAGGTTACTCCCATCATCTGGGAGTCGGAATTGACCAGCCCGGCGATGAGGGGGAAGAAGCCCACCTGCGCCATCCATTTGCCAAAAGCCCAGCCGCCGACAATCCCGGCCAGCCCGCCGACAACCAGCGCCCGCGGCCAGTTGAAGGGGATTAGCCCCGGCTGTGGTCGCAGGCTACCTCGGATGCCCAGCATCAAACCCAATGGCACGCCGAAACAAAAGAAATAAGCAAACAGTTCAGAGAAGTGGGCGCGGGCGGCGTCGAGCATGCCCATCTCCGGCATAGCCCCACTGAGGAAGGGAAATAATCCGGCCGGCCCCACCAACCATAATAGCAAGGCGTAGCCCAGGCCCCACAGCAAGCCGGCTCCCGGACTGACAGCGCGAGTGGTGCTCAGCCAGGCAAAAAGCAGGCCATATAAGCCACCCAAAAGCGGGCCGGTGACAACAGTGGCTAAACCTAAGGCCAGGCAAATACCCCACCCAAAACACCAACAACGAGACAAGCCAAAATATCATTCGCAAAAGAAGAGCGCATCATTCACCTCCAAAAAGGTTGCAGGTTAGTTGACCATTTCACTGATGCGCTGACCTGTCCCAGGAACAGGCCGGGCTGAGTCAGAGGCTCCCTCCGAGTTGTTCGTCGGGGTCTTGACCCGCTCACTAAAGTCAATGGTCTGAACAATATCGCGGGGGAAGAATAATTCAATCAGCCAATCGACCAACACTCGCACCTTGCGCTCTATGCCAGGCAGTTTCGACAGGTAAATCCCTCGCCACATCAGCCAGGCTAACAGGCCGGAGAAGCGAAACCCCTTGATCTCAGCGCAGGCGGTGTGATGGCCGACGACACACAGCACCCCAATGACGTTGAAGTGGAACGGTTTGAGCGGGCGTCCATGCAGGTTGGCGTGGATATTGTGAGCCAAGGTATAAGCTTCGCGAAGGGCAAACTGGGCCGTCGGCGGGCAGGGCTGGCCCGTTTTGGCATCGATGACGGCCGCGCAATCACCCACGGCCCACAGGCCGGAGTTGCCAGGCACCGCCAGGGTGCTGTCTACCACCAGTGCACCGCGTCTGTCTCGATCTACCGGCAGCGTTTGCAAGACGGGGCTGGGCCTGACGCCCGCCTTCCAGACTAACGTCTTGGTGCGGATTTCCTCGCCGGAATGGAGCACCACCACGCCAGGCCGGGCATCGGCCACTCGCACCTTGAGCTTGAAGGACACGCCGCGTTCGGCCATCCGTTCCAGGGCATATTTTCCCAGGCTTTCGCTCAATTCGGGCAGGATAGTTTCTCGCGAGTGCACCAGAATTATCTTGACCTCTTCCGCTGGAATGTGGGGATAGTAGACTAGCATCCCTTGAGCAAAGTCATTTAGTCCCCCGGCCAACTCCACCCCGGCAAAGCCGCCACCGGCAATCACAAATGTGACCATCGCTCGGCGCGTTTCCGGGTCAGCCTCGCGGTCGGCCCGCTCAAACATGTCAATGACGTGGTTGCGGATTCGCATGGCGTCTAACAGAGTTTTGAAATCAAAGGAGTTTTCCTCAACGCCTTTCATCCCCAGGTAGTTGGAAACTGACCCCAATGCCAGCACCAGCTGGTCGAAAGGTAATTCGTCGGATTCGGTGGCGCTGGCACGGGGATCTGCTTCCAGGCAGACACGGCGTTTGTCCAGGTCAACGGCTGTCACCCGCCGGCGTATGACGTTGGTGCGGTGCAGACTGGTGCGCAGCGGGCTGCTGATGTGGGTCGGTTCCAGGCTGCTGGCAGCAACCTCGGCCAGCATGGGCGTGAAGAGCAGGGCATTGGCCTCGCTGATCAGGGTGAATGAGACGGATCGGTCTGCCCCAAAGATGCGTTCCAGCTTCTCCGCGGTGGTGACGCCGGCAAAGCCGCCGCCCAGGATGACAATCCGTTGCGGCGTCACCGGCGGCGGCGCAGGGGTAAATTCTGGCCCCAGTCGCCAGAAGGCCAGGTCATTCAAGCCCTGAGTGATTAGCCCCAGGCCAGCGCCATAGAGTACCCAGCCCACCAAGCCAGGAAACAGGGCGCGCATGCCTTCCGCCGTCCACTGGGGCGGCTGGCCGCCCAACCAGGGTAGGATAATCACGCTGATTAATGTCCACATTGGCACGCCGAGCGCGGCGGCAGTCATAATATTATCCACATAAGAGTGGGGGGTGGGTCGAAAAGCCAGGGCATAGCCAAGTCCGATCAAACCTCCCAAGACCATACCGATCCAGGCCGGCTCTATCGTAGCTGCCAGAGCCAGGCTGCTGATTAACCCGGCCAGCAGACCGATGATGGCCCGCCGGAGATATCTGTTCATACTGGTTTCCTTTGCGTTTGAAAGTTTGCCTATTAACAAGTTAACAACCACTATCTAAACTGTGTCGTATTGGGGGATGATATAATCCGCAGGAAGCGTTCTTGGTGCATCGCGGCCGGGGAATGCACCACCCGGCCAGATAGAGCGACGCGGTTTATCGACTCTGCAGATGGGCCGCGTGAAGTACGGTGATGACGGTCATGCTGTCGCGGATTTCGCTGTCGAGGACCATTTGCAGCACCTGCTCAAAGGGAAAGACGGCGACTTCCAGGAACTCGGTGTCGTCGAGAACGGACTCTACGGATGTCAAGCGGTGGCCCAGGTACAGATGACCAATCTCTTGCATAATGGATTTGCTGGGATAGTAGGTGCTGACGTGCTGAAGTTCATGGGCATCGTAGCCAATTTCCTCGCGTAGTTCGCGGCGAGCCGCCGCTTCCAGCGACTCGCCGGGTTTGACTCCGCCGGTTGGCATTTCCCAACGATGATTCTCCGCAAACACGTAGCGATACTGGCGGACCATCACCACGTGGTCGTCGTCCAAAAAGGGCAATACGCCCACACAGTGCCCACATTCGATTACGCCGTAGATGGTGGTGTTACCGTTGGGCATTTCGGCCAAGTCCTCGCGGACGCGGGTCCAGGGGTTTTTATAAACCTCGCGCGAGGAAAGTGTTTTCCATGGTTCAGGCGGCATGGTACGCTTTCATAGGGTGTTACAAAGTTTCGTGAATCAATGTTACCAATCTCTTACGGAAGCATTACTCTATCTTTTACGGTGCGGTAGGCGGGGAAGATGCTGCTTGTGACCAAACAATCAAGCTGGTTTCGGTACGGCGGACGCCCACGGCGCCCCCTATGCCATTGGCCACTCAATCGCCCAATGAAGCTATATCAGGGCTTTCAATCAGGGCTATCAGATCATGGCGCCCGGTGACGGCGTAGACTTGCTTGATTACCGAACTGTTCAACTCCATTCCGGCCAGTTCCTCAACCAGGTCCTGGACCCGGCTGGGTTCTGCTTCAATAAGAACAAAGGCTTGGATCATTTTTTCCTCCTGTTGAAGATAAAGTTGTGGGTTACAATTATTCTGGCTTCACCCGGAAGCCGGTACATTAGCCTCAGGTAAAGGTCATCAGCGGAATGCCGCCCTCGGCCATCGCCTCGAGTTGCCCCTGAATACGTTCAACGGCCTCAGCCAGCGGAAAAATCCTTTTGCTGACCTGCATATCGGCATCGGTTGAGAAGGGATGCCAGAACATGCCGTCGAGGTTGACTGTGACTTCGGGTAGCAGATTAGCCATATCCAATTCAAGCCCCTCTTTAGAGTAGCCCCGTTTAGCCAGGGGTCGGACGAAGTGATCCTCGTCGGGAATACCCAAACTACGATGGAATTCGCACACTTTTTCCAGGTGGGCCGAGTTGGCCGGGGTTTCGGTGGTGCTGAGACGGACGCGGAACCCGCGCTCCTGCAACAACTTGATACTTTCGACTGTTTTGGCCCAACTGCCTTTGCCCCGGTAAGCATCGTGGTCTTCCGGGCAGCCGCCATCCAGGGTGACCTGCACAATCAGGTTGTCGTTTGCAATCTCGCACAATTTGTCCAACCGTTTGTTGTGCAAAAGCATGGCATTTGTCAAAACGGTGGTCTTGATCCGGGCCGACGAATAGGCCAGCATATCGCAAATGTCTTTGAGAATGAACGGTTCGCCACCGGTGAAAAAAACATCACTGAACCCGAGCGTTACGGCTTCATCAACCAGGCGCTGCACGTTGGCCAGTCCCAGCGCCCGACGGGGTACATTGGGGCCGGATTTGGCCACGCAGTAGGAACAGCGCAGGTTGCAATCATAGTTCGTGTAGAGCCAGAGCTTCCACATAAAAGCCGGTGACGTGCAATCGGTTTCGGTTGCCGGTATAGCCATTGGTTACCTCGTTTTTAATAACTTAAACTGGCCGCGCCCTGCGCCAATAATTCAACGACCGGTGCGCCACCGGCAAAAGAGGCGCCGGGGATCAACTTGTTTTCATCCAGCCCCCGGGCCTTAAAACACGGCGGACAAACCCAGATTTTGCCCCCATTCTCGATATAGAAGGCTAACAATTCCTTAAGAGGTTTAAACCCTTCAGATGTGATGTCGTCGGCATAGCCTGAGATGGCCAGGCGCACGGCTTCCACACTGAGAAAGATGGTCACTTCCTGTCCGGCGGCAACACCGGCATTGGCCACCACAAAAGCCACGACAGTTTTATCGGCATTATCTTTGGCTGTAGTCAAATTGATGAGTAATTTTGACATGACGAGATTCCTCCTGACCCTATACTTAAATTTTTTACATGGATGTTTGCCCATCCATTTTCTGGATGAAAAAGCTCTGGGGGCGTTTCTCTCTATTTTGCGCAACGAGTACATTGCCCGTCATCCGGCACCAGGCCATAATATCTATGTCGGCTACCTGGTCATAGGTCAAAACTCCCAGAATTTCACCCGATGCCATTGGCTTCATCTTTTGAAAGATGAGCATGATCAGTTCACTACAACCCGTTTCCCCGGCATCAAGTTGGACATCGGCGTTCATAGGCTCCAGTACACCCCGCAACTGGCGCATGCCTGATGAGGCTGCGGACTTAACAAAGCTGTTCGGAATTTTTGGTACAAATAATCATTCCACAATTCGGCAAAAGGTCGCTCCAGAAGATTGCCCAGGATCAGGCTGTTATAATTGAGGGTGGCAAAGGGCGAAATACAGCAAGGCAGGCAATTGCCGTTGGCGGTGACATAGGCGGTAGTCCAGGGACGCATGCAGGCTTGCCACGGGGTAAAATCGGCGGGCCGGGCGGCCTCCAGACTGTGGCGTGGTTCGCGGGCGCCAGCGGCGCGGAAGTCAAGATCCAACTCGGTACTGAGAGTTTCGCACTCGGCAATCAATTCTTCCTGGTAATCGTAATCCGGGCCAAAAATGGCCAGTTCCTGCCGGGCCATGCCGTACTGTTCGTACGGTTCCTGGGCAAAGTAGGTCATCCGCTGCAAGTAGACTTCAGGTACACCCAGCCGGGCCGCCAGCCGAACCAGTTCGGGCAACTCGGCCAGATTATCTTTGGTGGCCACGCACCAAATAGAGATGCGCGGTGTTTGCGCCTGCAGCCTGGCTTTGGTTTTGACCAGCTCGCTCAGCCCTTCAGCCAGTTTGTGGAGCAGATTAGCGCCCCGGATATGGGCGTAAGTCTCGGGTTTGGCCCCATCAATCGAACAACGATATTCGTTCAAACCACTCTCTACCAGCGCCTCTTGCCAAGTTGGGGTGAGCAGGGTGCCGTTGGAGTTGATAATGACCTCAACGTCTCGCCCCTTTAGATATTTGATGATTTGCGGCAATTCTTTATTGAGCAGTGGTTCGCCAATGCCGTGTAACGAGGCCCGACGCATATTAGGAAATTGTTCAGCGATGTGAACAAATTCATCATAAGTGAGCGTTTTCAGTGGCTCGCGATTGAAGAAGGTACGCGGACAGGTTTCGCACGACAAGTTGCAGCGATTGGTGACCTCGATAAAAACTACCTGGGGACTGATAGGGGAAATTGGGCCTTTGATTGTGCCTTCGGGCAGACGATAGGCTGCGGGCAAAAAGGTTTGTTCCGGCAATGGTCGCCCGGAACGGGTGGGAGGGGATGAAACCCGCAAGGGGATTAGATCAGCCATGACGCTCCTTTCATTGCATTGCATGGCATTGTATAACATAGACCTTACAGATTAATTAACAAACATGGTGAAATCAATGGTTAAGAAGTCATTCAATACACTGTGTACTGCCTCGCGGCTGGGTCAGACCAGTAACGCTGATGGCGATCAATGTCGGTCCCCAGATCATGGCCACCGACGAAACATAATTCACAATGAGCGGCGCAGTCTTGAGCACCGTCGCCAACAAGAAACTCATCACGATGTTAAATGATAACGCACCAAAAGTCAACCACGGCAGCA
This sequence comes from uncultured Planctomycetaceae bacterium, assembly GCA_964347545.1. GTDB lineage: Bacteria > Planctomycetota > Planctomycetia > Pirellulales > UBA7805 > CS4-C045. Next base: position 8,061 of record CAYFZZ010000050.1, read on the forward strand.
CAGAGCGGGTCAAGCGGCTGTCTGGCACAAGAACGGCGGGCGCTAAAGCCCACAAAACATACCAGTGCTGGAACCAGAATGAACCAACCAGTAAATACAACATACTGATGGCAGCCAGGGCACGCCACAACTTCTGATTACCTTCTTCAACGGTAATCTCCGTGCTGCGCCAGCGTTTGGGCCGAAAATTGAACATCCACAAGGGAACTAATAGCGCGCCCGCTATGAACAGTCTACTCGACAGGTTGATGGTGAGTTGATGGGCACTTTCTTTCGGCCAGCCCCACA
>CAYFZZ010000051.1:0-20915 GCA_964347545.1 uncultured Planctomycetaceae bacterium
TTGGCACCTTTTTCCACTTCAGGCGGGCCTGAGGGCAACGGGCTGAGATGCTACGGTCGTGGGCAAAAGTCGGCGAAAAGAGCCGCCTGTGGTCAACACAGCGGGACGTCACCGCTACAAAAAATGGGAAAAAGGCATGATCGGACTTCTGCGGGGCAACACATCCAGGTAGCGCTACCGAAAACGGCGGGATGGGAAGAGACAAGATCAAAAAAGAAGTTTGGTACCTTTTTTGGGCTGGGATGGCTCCCGCCAGCGTTTCTTCTTCCGCCAGGAGCAATTGAGACAATTGCTCTACAATCTGGCTCTCCAATCCTGCGGGAGAAAGCCAAGATCACCAAAGAAGCCTGGCGCCTTTTTCTGTAGCCGGGCTCTGTGAGCCCGGAATGGCATACCTGAATAGCCCCCCCAGATCAAAAAAGAAGCCTGGCACCTTTTTTGGGCGTTGGTTGCCAGGAGCGGCCGGGGGCGGTAGTTTGGGGGGCGGGTCATGCAGCGGGCTGGCGGCACAGATCGGTTCTGCGGCCGTCCCACAGGCCCTGGGCCGTTCGACCACCAAACCCTTACGAACTTGAGGAGAGTTGCGCGATGAAAAATCTCTGGTTTTGTTGGGCCGCGTGCGGAGTGTGGCTGAGCACCACGACCCTCGTCCACGCTCATTGTGAGGTCCCCTGCGGGATTTACGCCGACCAGCGGCAGTTTGAACAGATGCTGGAGGATCAGGCAACCATCGCCAAGGCGATCGACCAGATCCAGGCCCTGTCTGACCAAGACGACCCGCTGGCCCGGAACCAGCTGGCCCGCTGGGTGGCCACCAAGGAATCCCACGCCACCAACACGCAACACATTATCGCTCAATACTTCATGACCCAGCGGATCAAGCCCAGCGACGAGGGGGGACAGCAGGCGTATGTCCAAAAGCTGACCGCCGCTCACGCCGTGATGCAAACGGCGATGAAGTGCAAGCAGACCGTCGATCCGGCCAGCGCCGCGGCCCTGGAAAAGTCGATCCTGGACTTCTACCGGGCGTACGAGGGGAAGGAACCCCAACGGCACGCCCACGATTAGCCGAACCGGCCCGCGGGAGAACGAGAATTCACCAGAGTGTAGAACAAGTGTCCCACTTGTTCTGGTTGGAGAAAAACCGTCACCGCGGTGGTGTGTAAAACCAAGTTTGCTCTCGTTTCGTGAGAGCATCGCCAACCGTACTGCAGAAGCAAGGAACAGCTGGGACAGCTGTTCTACAATCTGTTCGGCCCACCGAGGTCTGCCTCACCGCTGGCAGCCAGCCGGTGGCCGTAAGGCGAGGGTAGGACGGGCACTCCTGCCCGTCATGCGGGGGACGGGCAGGAGTGCCCGTCCTACAACAAGTAGGGGCGGGGGGAAACGATATTTTCTCGCGTGGCAGGAAGAATCGCGGGCGAGCCCGAGGCCCGCGCGGCACCCTGCCCGGTTCAGCCTTCTTCCATCCCCAGTTGCCGCATTTTGCGGTAGAGGTTGGACCGGTGCAGGCCCAGGCGGGCGGCCGCGGCGCTCATGTTCCCCCCGCTCCGCTCAATCGCCCGCCGAATAAACTGTTGCTGGAATCCGACTGTGGCGTCGCTGAGCGCCGCGTCGTCGGGCAGGTCCAGGGCCGAGCTGCGGCGGGGGGCGATGATAAATTCCAGCTGGTCGGCGTCGATCTTCTGCTGGCTGGTGAGGTAGACCAGGCGTTCGACCAGGTTTCGCAATTCGCGGATATTGCCCGGCCAGGCGTGGCTGCGGAGCCGTTTGCGGGCGGCGGCGGTCAAGGTCGGCGTCCGCCTTCCGGCTCGGCGCGCAAAATCGGCCAAAAAATGTTCGGTCAGCAAGAGGATGTCGTCCCCCCGGTCACGCAGGGGGGGCAGTTCCAGGGTCACCACGTTGAGGCGAAAGTAGAGATCTTCACGAAACCGTTTTTCCGCGACCATTTGGGCCAGGTCTTGGTTGGTGGCGGCGATGATCCGAGCGTCGGTGAGGATCGGTTGGGACCCGCCCACCCGCACCACGGTTTTTTCCTCGAGGACCCGCAACAGTTTCGACTGCCCCGCGGGGCTCAAGTCACCGATCTCGTCCAGGAACAGCGTCCCGCTGGCGGCCAGTTCAAACTTGCCGATCCGCGTTTCGCGCGCGTCGGTAAAGGCGCCTTTTTCGTGGCCAAACAGTTCGCTTTCCAGCAACGCTTCGGGGATCGCGGCACAGTTGACGGCCACCAAGGGCTGGTCGCGGCGGGGGCTGAGGTAGTGGATCAGTTGAGCGGCGACTTCTTTGCCGGTCCCGTTTTCGCCCAGGATCAACACGGCCAGGTCGGTGCCGGCCACGCGGCGGATGGTGGAACGCAGCGCGGCCAGGGGGGGGCTGTCCCCGATCATGTGCACCGCATCGGCCGCTTCTTCGATCAAGCGGCGGTTGGTGCGGATCAGCTTTTCCAGTTCCTGCGTCGTCTCCAGGGCCGTGGCCGCGTGAGCGGCCAGTTCGATCAGCCCCGCCTGGTCCTCGTCGCTGAATTCGCCCACCCGTTTGTTGAGGATCTCGAAAGCGCCCAGGCATTGACCGCGGGGGGTGAGCAGGGGGACGCAGAGCAGGTTGTGCGTGGCATAGCCCAGTTGCTGGTCCACGTCGCGATCAATCCGCCGCTCGGCCTCCTTCCGATCCACCCGCTGGGGCTTGCCCGTCCGCACCACCTGACCGACCACCCCCTTGTCGTCCGGGATCCGCAGTTCGCCCTCTTCCACCCCCAGGGCAGGTCGACCAACCAGCGTCTGGTTAGGGCGATCCCACAAAAAAATACTCGCTCGGTCCGCGTCCAGTAACCGCGTCGCCGCTTCAGCCATCTGGACCAATAACGGTTCGGTTTCCCGCGTCTGGTTCCAGTCGTGGCTGATCTGCAAGATGGTCTCCAGCCGCCGAATCCGCCGCTGTTGCCGGTAACGAGCGCCCAGAGCGCGGCCCGCGTGCCCCAAGGCCGCCGCCAGACTGGCGGCCTGCTGCCAGCTGAGCTGCCCGCCGTGAAGGGCCAACACCATCTGGCGGTCCCCTTCGGCCGGTACGGGAGCCACGCACCAGCCGTCACGGCCACCCGGCTGGTCCTCGTCCAACACGTCGGCCAACAATTCCTCGGGAGGAACAACGTCCCGACCGCTGCCGGCCATGAGGGACCACTGGCCGTGTCGCGGTTGGAAGACACCGACCGCGTCGGCCGAGGTCGCTTGCTGGATCTGCCCCACCGCGTAGGCCAGGAAATCCCTCAGCTGGTCGTAGTCGGCCGCGTGCACGATGAGGGACAGCAGCGTGCCCAGGCACTCGGGATCGGCCTGCATCCGCCGCCAGACTGCATCGGTGTCCATAGCCCCCCCGCCGCTGATCCCAGTGTCACATTCGCGACATATTCTAAACGCCTGTCGTCGAAGGGACAACAGAAGGGGGTCTGTCCCCCGACGCTTCGGCCCCTTTGTAGGGGGGCGATGGGGTGATCCGTGAGCGGGGCGTCCGGTCATCCGACCGGTTTCTCACGGAGTCACAGGGACACGGGGATGCGCGCGAACGAGCCGAGGACGGCAATCACGGATGAAGGATGGCATCCTGCGGACCATCAACGCCGCACGGTGCGTGTCGCTGTGTGTCTTTGTGTCTTTGTGTCTCTGTGAGACACAAACCATCGCAACAGGCGTGGGACACCAGCGGGCGGTCACCTCGGAAGGGAACTCCTTCCCGGCGCGTCGGGACCGGCCGCGTGAACTTCATCGTTACCAGTCATCGGTGCGAAAGGGTGCGGCGGGGAGTCCGGCGGCGTTGACCAGGTTAGGTTCGGCCTCCTGGTGCCACGCAAAGCGGACGGCGACGGGCTTGGGGACGCCGCTGACGAGGATGGTCGAGCCATCGATGCGGGCGGCGGCCGGCAGGAAGGTGCGATCTTCCCCGGCCACTTCGAAGTGGGAGAGGGACATTCCATCGGCGGATCGCAGACCGTCGGCGTGATCGAAGGCGATGCGGATCGCATTGTTTTCCACGGTGTGCGATTTGTAGAGCGGCCCGCTGTAGACCAGGTTGGGGTGGCCGTAGGTTTTGGCCAGGGCCCACAGGGCGAGGCGGCGGCCGACCTCCTGTTTATTCTTGGGGTGGATATCCCGGACGTTGCCGATGTCGGTGGTGACGGCCATGCCGGTGTGGGGGAGGGCCAGGGTCGCCGCCTGGGCTTGCCAGATCCCTGGCAGGCTGGCGGGGTTCCCCCGCGGCCCGCCATAGCGGAAGGGGGCCAGCTGGACGAACAGAAACGGGAAGTCACCCTGTTTCCACACGGCCCGCCAGCCTTGGATGAGGGCCTTCATCTTTTCGTGGTACAGCATCCCCTCGCCATTATTCGATTCCCCCTGGTACCACAACGCTCCGCGGATCGCGTAAGGAACCAGCGGATGAATCATGCCGTTGTACAGGGCCAGGGCGGACTGATGCATGACTTTGTCGCCCTTGGTCTGGGGAAAGCGGTCCAGGTTTTGGGCGATGTCCCGCAAGGCCTCCACCGACCGAAAGCCCTCGGGGGGGATCCAGGGTTCGATGCGGGTCCCACCCCAGTTGCTGCCGATCAGCCCCACCGGCACGTCCAGCTTTTCCTGCAGCTGGCGAGCAAAATAGTAGCCGACGGCGGTAAAGCGGGGGACGGTTTGGGGGCTGCAGACCTGCCACCCTTCGGTCGGCACCTCGTCCTGTGGTTTGGCGGCGGGCGTATGGGGAATCTTGATGTGACGAATGCGGGGATGGTTGCCCGCCGCGATCTCCGCTTGGGGATTGGCGGACTGGGCCACGGTCCATTCCATGTTGGACTGGCCCGAGCAGAGCCAGACTTCGCCGACCAGGACATCCTTAATTGCGGTGGGGGCATCGTGCGTTTCGACCTGGACCGTCAGCACCCGCGGCTCGGCCGATGCCGGCAGAGCGTCGAGGGCCACTTGCCAGCGGCCGGCGGGGTCGGCGGTGGCGGACTTCTCCTGGTCGGCAAACCGCACGGTGACCTTTTCCCCGGCGTTGGCCCAGCCCCAGATCGGCAGCGGGGCATCGCGCTGCAGGACCATGTGGTCGCTGAACACCCGCGGCAGCCTGAATTCTGCCGGCGCGGGGGAAGGAGAGAGGGCAAATCCGAGGACCAGGAGGAGGGCCGAGCGAAGTAGGCGAACGTTCATCAGAGGGGGGGCTCCTTGTAGGCAAAGCCGGGGGCAAAGTCGGTAATCTGCAGGTGGGCCCATTGTGGGGCGGGCGACGGGCCGATGCAAGACAGCAGGGGTGAAGATACCTACCGAACCCGCCGCGTTTTTCCGCAGGACAAAACCCGCGGTCCGCCCGATGCGGCGGCCGCGGCGCTATTCCTCGGCCACCGTCACCTGCTCCATCACGTCCCCCTGTTGAATGCTGTCGACGACATGCTGGCCTTCCATTACGTGGCCGAATACCGAATGCTTGCCGTCCAGCCAGGGGGTGGCCACGTGGGTGATAAAGAATTGCGAACCGTTGGTGTTGGGGCCTGAGTTGGCCATGGAGAGCACGCCGGGTCCGTCATGTTTCAGATCGGGATGAAATTCGTCTTCGAACTGGTAACCCGGTCCGCCGGTACCGGTCCCCTGGGGACAGCCGCCCTGAATCATGAAGTCGGCGATCACGCGGTGGAATTTGAGTCCGTCGTAGAAACCGTCGGTGGCCAGTTTTTCAAAATTGCCGACCGTCTTAGGAACCTGGTCTGCGTGTAACTGGCAGCGAATCGTGCCCCGATTGGTTTTGATGGTAGCGACCTTCATGTCTGCTCCTTGCAAGCGGTGAGAAAATCACCCCCCGCCGGTGCCGAGCCGGACCGCGGGGGACGTCGGTGGGTGGACATACGAAAAAAAGGTTCTTCCACAGAGTCTGTGGGTGGATGGCTGTTTCCCAAGGGTGGCCACAGCGACAGTCCGTTCGCCTAGGGAAGAAGTGTGAGCAGCGGGGAGGGTGGCGGTCAGCGGGTCGTGGAAGGGGGATCGGTTAAGGGTGAGCGGTTAAGGGTGTATCGGTTAAGAGTATGTCGGTTAAGAGTGATCGGTTAAGAGTGAGCGGTTAAGAGTGATCGGTTAAGAGTGATCGGTTAAGAGTGAGCGGTTAAGAGTATATTTGATTGCAGTCTTAACCGCCACTCTTAACCGGATACGCTTAACCGACCCGCTTAACCGACCCGCTTAACCGCTTTCCACGGGCCAAATCCTATCGCTGAGCAAAAAAACTCCACCCTTGGCTGACAGACATCACGCTCAATGCCCCTTCTTCAATGGACGCTTCTCTATCTTATGTCAGTCGCTTCTTGCCCACAGATTCCTCGGAGGAACCGAACAAAGTAACTTGGTTCGGCTAGGTTCCGTCCGTGGGCGGGGGACGGTCCTGGGGGGCGCCGGCCGCCACGCGGTCGCTGTGAGGCACATCGGGGGATCCCGCGGGCGGGGTGAGGGCCAGGTCGCGGGCGTAGGGCGGGGGGAGGGTCTTTTCCTGCAGGGCCGGCAGGGGCATCGCTTGCAACTTGACGGCCGCCTCCAGGTTGCGGCGAAAGATGGGTGCCTGCCGGCCGGCCACCAGGCTGAGGTGGTTATCCGCCGCGGTGGTCTCGCGCTGAGCGTCCCGGGCCAGGGTCTGAAACTGGTCTTGGGCCTGGTGGACCAGCCGCCGCCATTCCCCTTCCGGTTTGCCCTCCAGCCGCATCCGCCAGGCGGCGTAGTAGGAGGCGGTGGCCAAGGCGTGGCGGACCTGGCTGCACAGACCGGAGTCGGCCCGCGGATCGGACTGCATATCCGTTAACAAACCGGTCAACATCTGGCGGCTGGCATCCAGCTGGCCGGCCTCAGCCAGGGCTTGGGCTTCGGCAAACTTCAAACGGTGCCGCCAGCTCGTGGCGTGGTCCGGCAGCTGGGCGGCCGCCGCCTGGTAGGCGGCCGCGGCCTCGGACCAGTCCCCTTGGGCCGCAGATTGCAACGCCCGCCGCATCTGCCACCCCGCTCGATCCTCCCCCAGCAACGCGCGGCCAGGACCGACCTGCCAGGCGACCAGCCCGCAGGGCAACAGCATCCACAAGACTATCCAGCAGCGCATCATCACCGGTTCACGGACCGCCCGCCGTCATTTTTAGTACATACCACAAGAGGGGTACCAGCCACAGAGTGCCGATCAACGTTAACAGCAGTTTATACCGCAGCGGCGGCTGGAGCGTGGGCCGAGCCAGCGGTTCGAGCTGGCCGTTGTGGTCCTCGGGCAACAGCTGCCGGACGGTGACCACCGCGGCGGGCAAGTCGCTGGGCGTTTTTCCGTCCGCCCCCACCAGCAGGCGGCTCAAATCCAACTGCCCCGCCACCCGGCTGACATACCGCAATTCGTAAATCGTCGTTGGGCAATCCTCCCTGGTCCCCACAATCTGCAACTGCACAGGCCCCGCCGCTCGGGCAGGCTTTACCGTCAGCGGGGCGCCCGCATAGGGCAAGAAGTAGGTCCCTTCCATGCCGATCGTCGTCGACAAGGTCGACGCTGGTCGACCGGATTGGCCGGGACAATCCGTCTCGGACCCCCCCTCCTGGCCGCCGGCGGCCGGATCTTCGGCGGCCGTTGCCTTCGAGCCGGGCGGTGGCGGGGTCGGGTCGGCTGACCCCGACGTCGCCGCCCCGTCATTGGCCAGCACGCACCCGCAGGGGAGCAAGATCCAGGTGATGGTCAGGCAGAACTTCCACATCGGCTTGGGAAACCAGCAAGAGGTCTTCCCCCGGGGAAGTTTGCCTCCCCGGGGACGCCGTCGATTCTAATTGGAGAACCTCCGCTCGTAAAACATGGGGCAAAACATGGGGACAGGGGCGGGCCGCCGCCTCCGGCCCGCGGGCAGGGATGGAACCGGCCGCCAGATGGCTTATGGTAAGGGAGATGAAAACCTTATTGCTGCTGCGGCATGCCAAATCCAGCTGGGATGACGACCAGCTGTCGGACCACGACCGGCCGCTGAACAAGCGGGGCCGGCGGGATGCCCCGCGGATGGGCCGGCTGCTGGCCGACCAGGACCTGGTCCCCGACCTGATTCTGACGTCGACGGCCAAGCGAGCGCGGCGAACCGCCGAAGCCGTCGCCAAGACCTGCGGCTTTGCCGGCGAACTGCTGGCCCTGTCCGAACTTTACCATGCCGCCCCGGAAGAGTGCGTCCGCGTGCTGGGCCAGCTGAGCGCCACCACTAACCGGCCGTTGCTGGTCGGCCACAATCCGGGCCTGGAAGAACTCTTGGATCGCCTGACCGACCACGACGAGGTGATGCCGACCGCGGCGCTGGCCCAGCTGCAGCTGCCGATCACCGGTTGGGAACAGCTCGCCCTGGACTCCCCCGCCACGCTGGTCGCCATCTGGCGCCCGCGGGAGTTGGACTGAGCGAGCGAGCGGAAGGTCAGGGAGTCAGGCAAGCGGCAGACCCGATTGATGATTGTCGAATGTTGATTGTTGATAGTTGAAGTGCAGCCGCAAATTTTTGCGTCCCTTCCACTTCGCAAATCAACAATCGCAAATCATCAATCATCAATCCTCGCTCTGGGGCGGCAGCCGAGAGCGCCCTCACCCTGGCCCGCTGCGGCTGGCCGGTTGCCATCAGGGAGCGCGCATCGCGCACCCCGCACCCCGCAGTTCGTCTGGCTGGCATCCCTTCGGGATGCTTTTTTGGGGGGCCTGCCTGTCCGGAGGTGGCGCTGCGCTTACCTCCGGCTAATCGCTGCAACCGCTCCGCGGTTGAATGGCCGACCCTACCGGCCATCGCTCTGCAGTCGATGGGGATCGGAATACCTGTAGGACGGGCACTCCTGCCCGTCCCCCGCATCGCGCAACCCGCACCCCGCACCCCGCACCCCATCACTCCATCACCCTATTTCCCTCTCACTCCTAGCCCCTAACTCCTCTCCCCTCCCCCGCTCAGCGCAAGCCGCGCAGCGTGTAGACCCGGCGATTCATGGGGGCCATTCCTTCGACAAGCGTGCGGTGCAGGTTTCCTTCGGGGCCGACGATCCCCTTGTGCCAGTCTGCCGAGTCGTCGGCGTACTTGAACCAATGCCATCCCACACAATTCGGAACGTCCTGCAGTATTCCCGTGGTCATGTTATGGTAGAATCTCGGCTGGGCGCCCGGAATGACGGCCAGGTCTTCTCGCTGCCCTAATCTCACGTTCCCTCCAGATCGCCACGCTGCTTCTTGCAGAATACGTTAAAACAGGAGCCACTTCAGTGCGAACACACCTTTGGGAACGCTCGCTGGTCATCCTCTTGATCGCCTCTTGGCTGGGCTGTGGCGGAAGTGGAAAACCTGAGGTTGAGAAGCGCTACGGCGCGAAGGGCATCGTGACGCTGGACGGAGCTCCGTTGGCGCAGGGCGAGATCGTATTTGAATCTCCAGAGGATCTTACGGCGGGCATTCCCCCGGGAATCGGCAAAATTGAAAACGGGAGGTATGAAGCGACCATATCGACGGGCAAGAAAGTCGTCCGCATCTCGTCGCTAGTGCCGGCGGGCGAGCCGGATCCCACGGGCCTTGTGCCCACCAAGGAAACCCTGCCGGCGAAATACAACACCGAATCGCAACTCGAAGCCGTCGTGACCGAGTCGGCCGAGAACAAGTTCGATTTCGATCTGGTCTCGGACAAAGACGACGTGGCCGAGTGAGGCGATAACTGGGGAGAAGGGGTTAGGGGCTAGGGGCTAGGGGCTAGGGGTTTAAGAAAGCGAGGGTGCAAGCAGGACATGGGTCGCGGTTGAGAGAGGATGGCAACCCGCATTCCGCAGCCCGCTGCCAGGGAGTCAGGCCAGCGGCAGACCCGATTGATGATTGTCGAATGTTGAGTGTTGATTTTTGAAGTGAAGCCGCAAAATTTTTGCGTTCCTTCCACTTCGCAAATCAACAATCGAAAATCATCAATCATCAATCTTCTCTCTGGGGCGGCAGCGGAGAGCCCCCTCACCCTGGCCCGCTGCGGCTGGCGGTTTGCCATCATGCAGATCGCATCGCGCAACCCGCGTCGCGCAACCCGCAGTTCTTCTGGCTGGCATCCCTTCGGGATGCTTTTTTTGGGGGCGTGCCTGTCCGGAGGTGGCGCTGCGCTTACCTCCGGCTAATCGCTGCAACCGCTCCGCGGTTGAATGGGGATTGCGATGCTTGTAGGACGGGCACTCCTGCCCGTCCCCCGTCCCCCGCATCGCGCAACCCGCATCCCGCCTCCCGCACCCCGTAACCCGCATCCCGCATCGCGCAACTCGCAACCCGCATCCCGCATCCCGCTGTTTGCTCGGCCAGCCGGCTGCCGCGTCTGCTGTCGCTGCTGGCAGGGACCGCGTCCCTTGACTTGTGCCGGGGAGGGGAAAGGATTCACTACGCCAACGGCGTTGTCCCGTGGTGGACGGTGGATGACGGTGGAATTTTTGCAGGAGTATCTCGTGTCAAGCTGTGGTCCCTCGGTCTGCCGTCGCGGCGCCGCGACGGCGACCTTGCTGTTGTTGTGCTGGCCCCAGGCAGGTGCCGCCGGGTCCGAACCGGTGCAGGTCCAGTTCGACTGCCATCCCGTGATCGCCTGTCGCGATGTGACGCCGGCAGGATTTGCGGATCTGCAGCCGGGCGAAAAAGTGGTGGAGGCTAGGCTGCGGGTCTCGACGCGGGTCATCGCCGGGTCGGCCGAGGACCTGCGGGAGATCACGTTCGAGCTGGGGAGTCCCGAGCGGCGGGTGCGGATTGTCGACTTCCAGCCGCAGACGCGGCTGGAGAGCGAGCTGTTGGGGCCGATCCAGATCACCCGCACCGATGAATCCCGCCGCTCGCTGGGCCTGGGACTTTCCGGCAGCATGGGCGTGCCGGCCAAGGGCCTGACCGCCGATCTGGAACCGACCGCTCAGCTGGGCGTCTCGCGCCACGAAGCGGTCACCCGCACGGTGAAAAAACGACCGCCCCAGCGACCGATCGTGATCAGCGGCTCGACGCATCAGGGGCACGGGGTGTTCTTCACGCTGCGGCCTTCGTCCCAGAGTTCGCTGGAGGGGGTCCACGAACTACGTTGCCAATTGCGAGTGCCGATCGCCTGGCGCGGCGACTGGCTGCTGTTGGCCTGCCGCGCGGAAGGGAGGTGGACGCGGTACTTTGTCCAGACGGACGGCGTCTGCGGCCAGGCCCGCTATGTGCTGGGGCTGCATGCCGAGGGTGACCAGCCGGCGCTGGAGGCGGCTGAGCGGCTGGGGCGGGCCCAGTGGCTGGAGCAGGAAGGAGAACCGGATCCGGATCGGTCCCTGCCCGACTGGGGCAGCCCGTCGTTGCGCGACCCTGCGCGGGCCTTGGCCGCCCTGTCGGGCAGCTCGTCCTAGCCAGCCCGGTCGGTCCCCAGGTTGAGGCACCGGCCTCGAAGAGGCCGGCTACAGCAGACTGCCGCGGTGCCTGCCGCGGCCAGGCAGCGGCGGCGCCCTGGGGATGTCTGGGAGGCAAAGTGCTGGCAACGGTGGCGGTCAGGCTCGGGCCGTGGCAGGGGTGGCCGGGGCGACTGCGGCGGCCGGCCAGGAGGTGGTTTTTTGCCCCCCTGTGCCTGCCGCCAGCGGCGTTTGCTCGGCCATTCCCCGCCGGTTGCAAAAGGCGCGCCAACGGACGGAGATCGTTTTTTTCGCCTGTCAGCCGGGTTTTAGGCGGAGCGGGGCGGGGGTTTTGCCGATGAGAACTGCTGGCGCTCGAGTATCGTCTGGCACGCGATTTTTTTTGGCCAGGGGCGAGCATTGCGATTGATCGTGCGTTAGAATTTAACTAAGAGAAGTTCGAACGTTTGGCAACCATTCCGTCGGAGGGATCAACCATTTTGCGTTGGCCTGGAGCCATCCTAAGGCTGTGCTCAGCACAGTCGGCTCTCGCCTTTCTCGCAGCGACCTCCACCGTCGCAATCTGCCGAATGTTTACTTCCTAGGCTGCGGCTTTCTCACCGAGAAGGCTGGCGGCCTTTTTTTATCCCCCGCTCACTCCAACACGCTCCACAAGTTCGTATAGTCGTCGGTCCACACCGGCTGGTCCCCTGTGCCGGGCACGGGCTCTGCGGACTCTTCCTGGTCCAGCAGCACGTCCAACCCCCCGGGGCGGCTGACCAATACCCAATCCGCCTCGGACAGGTGCAGCTGGTCGTCCTCCTCGGATTGCACCTGGGCGATCGTCAGGTGGTAATGGCGAGCCGCCGATTGCAGAACCGGCAGCAGGTCCAGATAGCGGTTCGAGATGTGCACTGCCAGCAGCCCCTGCCGACCCGGTTCGTCGCGGAGGTGATCGAGATAGCAGGCGAAGGCCTCGAGGGTGAGGAGGTGAGCGGGGATGGCGTCGCTGCTGAAAGCATCCAGCACGATCAGATCGAAGTTTTGCCTGTCCCCCCGCTCTGCTTCCCGTTCCAGCGAGACCCGCGCGTCCCCCAGGATGATATCCAGCCGCGCCCCCTGGCTCTGCAGATCGTCCAGGTAGGTAAAGTACTGCCGACAAAAGGCGACCACCTCCGAATCAATCTCGTAAAACCGGAAGTCGTCGCCGGCGGTCCCGTAGACGGCCAGCGAGCCGGTGCCCAGCCCGACGACGCCCACGCGGCGGTGCGGGCGGTCGGCCGTGTAGTGCATGGCCAGCCCCACGCCGCTCTGCTCGCCGTAATAAGTGGTGGGCCAGCGGCGTTTGTCCTGGCGGGTGTATTGTTTGCCGTGCATGATCAAGCCGTGCACCAGTTCGAAATGATGCCCATCCTCGTCCTCCACGTCCTCCTCATAGACCTCCAGCACTCCGTAAAAACTGCGTGAGACGGCGACGCGTCCCGACGTCGGTTTCAGCAGCTGGTAGCCCAGCCCCAGGGCGAACGTGGCGTAGATCAGCAGGGTCAGGGACCAGGTCCACCGCGCTTGGCCGGCGTACCAGCGGCAGGCGGGATCGTGGTACAGCACGACCAAGAGGAGGGTCCAGCAGAGCAGCATGCCCAGCGGCAATTCGTAGTAGCCGTTCAGCAGGAGGGGTCCGCCCACCGCCACGGCCACGCCTCCCAACGCACCGCCCAGGGACAGGTGCAGGTAATACGACGTCAGCCCCGCGGGGGGTGGCTGCAGCCGGACCAGCTCGCCATGACAGACCATACAGCAGACGGTCATTGTCAGGAGATAGGTCAGCAACGCGGCCAGAAAGTTGTCGGGGACCCCCGACACCTCGATCACCTCCACGTCCAGCTGTTCGGCCAGCCAGGCCACCCCGCCCCCCTCGTCCAGGGCCAGGTACGAGGTCAGCAGCAGCATGGCGATGATGCAGGTCCAGCGGGGATAGCAACCGGCGAAGCAGAGGATGAAGGTCAGCAGGTAGAGGCTGAGCGGGGCGACCCACAGGAGGGGCACGACCGCGATGTCGTGGCTGATGTGATTGGTCGTGGCCAGCAGCATGACCGAACCGAGGGCAGGCAGCACGATCCACAGCAGCCGCTGCCTGCCGGTCACACGGTACGCCGCCCCGCCCGGCCCGCCGCGGCGGGCGGCCCGCGGCGGGGCGGGGGCCCACCAAGCGGTGCTGCCGCAGACGATCAGGAGGGGGACGAACAGCAGAAAGGTGCCACCCCAGAGGGCGGCCTGGTCACTGAGCGGCAGCCGCGGTTCGACCAGGAAGGGGTAGGAGAGCAGGGCCAGCAGCGAGCCGCCGTTGGAGAGGGCGTACAGCTTGTAGGGCGAGCGGGTGGGGAAGGTGCGGTTCCACCAGGACTGGGTCAGCGGGCTGGTCGAGGCCAGGACGAAGAACGGCAGTCCCACATGGGCCGTCAGCAGGATCAGGATGCTGAGCGTCGGCCAGCCGGCTGGCTGGGGCTTCCAGGCCGCGGCCGGCAGGATCGGCATCAGGAGGGCCGCGGCCACCAGGGCGATGTGCAGGACGCCCTGGGTGCGGGGCCGCAGCCAGTGGGTGCTGACGTGGGCGTAAGCATATCCGGCAAACAACACGCTCTGAAAAAACAACATGCAGGTGGTCCACACGTTGGGCGTGCCCCCATACCAGGGGAGGATGGCCTTGCTGATCAGCGGCTGGACCTGGAACAGGAGAAAGGCCCCCAGGAAGATGGTGAGGGCGAAACAGGCGACCAGCAACGCGGCGATCGCGGGGCGCGTCGCGCCTTGCGGCTGGGCGGGACGCTCCCCGCGCTGCGGGATGCTGGTCTGGGACCGCGAGATGATCTCTGTCATGTGCCGCCCAAGGCGGGCTGGCCCCGCACCGGCTGGACCCGTTGAGCCTCGACCCAAATCACCGCTCCTTTAAACGCCGGCGTGCGGGAGACGGGATCGGTGTGGCGGGGCAGCAGCACGTTGGCCTCGGGATAGTACATCAAGGCGTTGCCGGCCCGGATGGCGGGAAAGGGGCGGACCAGGATCTGGTCCAGGGACCCGGCCTCGCCCCGGACCGTGACCCGCTGTTCGGCTTGCAGGCCGAGGCGCTGGATGTCCAGCGGGTTCAGGAGGATCACATCGCGACGATCCTGACCCCGATAGATATCCTCCTCCTCGTAGACCACGGTATTGAACTGTCCCTCGCTGCGGACGGTCATCAGCCGCAGGGTGTCTGGGCCGCCGTCCCATGTCGGCAGGGGGCAGACGTGCAGTTGAGCTCGCCCGTCGGGGGTGGCGAAGTGGGGCTGGTGAAACGTGCGGCCAGCGATGTGGAATTCCTGGCCGGTGCGGTCGATCTGGGCCATCTGTTCGAAGCCGGGCACCACGGCCCCGATCGCTTGCCGGATGTTCCCCGTACCAGCCAGGGCTCGCCAATCGACCGGCTGCCGGTCGCCCAGCACCTCGGCCGCGATCGCCGCGATCAGTTCCACCTCGCCCCGCGGCCCGGCGTGGCGCCGCGGGCCACCGTCGCTGAGCCGGATCAGGTTGAACATCGATTCCTGGGTCGTCCGCTGGGCCTCTTCGTCGCGGGCCAGCACGGGCAAGATGATCGTCTCGTCGGCCAGGGCGTGGGCGTGGCCGGTGTTGAGCGTGGTGTTGAGGGAGACCAGCATCTGGAGGTTGCTGAGCGCCGTGGCGGCGAAGCGGGCGTCGGGGTTGGATCCGTAGAGGTTGCCGCCCAGGCAAAATCCCATTTTTAGCCGGCCCGCGTGAGCCCCTTCCACGCAACCCAGCGTGTCCAGGCCCGGCGTCGTCGGCAGCTGGACGCCGTAATGATTTTGCAGGCGGTCGAAAAAAACTTGTTTCAGTTGGGGCACGGCACCCACCGAACCGATGCCTTGCACATTGGAGTGGCCTCGGATGGGGAGGAGCCCCGCGCCCGAACGGCCGACCATCCCCCGCATGAGGGCCAGGGCGGCGATCATTTGCACGTTCTGGACGCCGTGGGCGTGGTGGGTAATGCCCATCGTCCAGCAGAAGACGGCGTTGCGGGCGGCCGCGTAGGTGTCGGCGATCTGATCGATCTGGTCTTGCGGCACACCGCTGTCGGTGCAGATCTGCTGCCAGTCGGCGGCCCGCAAGAATTCGGCCAGCGGGGGCCAGCCGTGGCAATGGTCCTCCAGCATCTGCCGGTCGACCGCCCCCATCTGCTCGATCCGCTTGGCCACGCCGGTCAGCAGAGCCAGGTCGCCGCCGATGTGCGGCTGGACATACTGGGTGGCGATGCGGGTGCCGAAGAGGAGGCTGAGCGGGTCGCTGGGGACACGGAAGTTGACCAGGCCGGTTTCCACCACGGGGTTGATCACGATCACTTTGCCGCCGCGGCGGCGGATGTTTTTCAGCGTGGTCATCAGGCGGGGATGGTTGCTGGCCGGATTGCCGCCGATCACAAACACCAGGTCGGCGTGTTCCAGGTCTTCCAGCACCAGGGTGGCCGTGCCGCTGCCGGTGACGCTGGTCAGGCCCACGCCGCTGGCCTGATGGCAGTAGTAACTGCAGTTATTGACGTTGTTGGTGCCGTACATCCGGGCGAAGAGTTGCAGCAGAAAGCCGGCTTCGTTGCTGCTGCGCCCGCTGAAATAAAAGAAGGTTTCGTCTGCGGTCAGGGCCTGCAGTTTGCCCGCCACGCGGCTTAACGCTTCTTCCCAGGAGACGGGTCGATAGCCGGGTTCGCCGCGGCGATAGACCAGGGGGGTAGTCAGCCGCCCGCTGGCTTCCAGCTGGCGCGGCGTCATCTGTTGCAGGTGAGCGATGGGGTGTTGAGCGAAGAAGTCGGGGGGGATGCCCGGCTGCATGTCGGCCGCCATGGCCTGCATGGCCTTTTTACAGACCTCGGGAAAGCGGCCCGCTTCGTTGACCATCCCTCCCCGCTGGCCCCCCATGCCCACGGCGCAGGTCTTGCAGGCGTTTTTCGAGCGGAGGGCTCGGTAGAATTTGACGATCCCCCCCGCCTGGCGGGCCTTCTGCCAGGCGTAGCGGATCGCGGGCCAGCCGCCACCGCTGGTCATTTTGCGGATCATCCTGCCACCTGTAGGTGGTGCGCACGGCGGTGACGCGAGCGATCCTGAGCGACCGGTCGCGGGTCCAGCTGGGCCTGCAGGCTCACCCCGTGCGCCAACCCCTCTGCGGGAGATCCGTGGCGCGGGGCCCGTTTCCCGCCGCCCGTTCAATCCAGGGCCACGGTCACCGTTTTGTCTTCCAGGTAGTTGTCCAGAGCCTTCTCGCCCAGTTCGCGGCCGATACCCGACATTTTGAAACCGCCGAAGGGAGCGGCGGCGTCGAAGACGTCGTAGCAGTTGACCCACACCGTGCCCGCCTTGACGTGGCGCGCGATGTGATGAGCCTTGCCGATATCGCGGGTCCACACGGCCGCGGCTAGCCCGTAGAAGGTGTTGTTGGCCCGGTCGACGATTTCGTCCACATCCTTGAAGCTGAGGATATTCATCACCGGCCCGAAGATCTCGTCCTGGGCAATCACCATCTCGTCGGTGACCCGGTCAAACACGGTCGGTTCGATGAAGTAGCCTTTCTGGCCGACCCGCTTGCCGCCGGTCAGGCACTGAGCGCCTTCCTGGTTACCCACGTCGATGTAGTGCATGATCTTGTCGAACTGGGCCTCGTCCACCTGGGGTCCCTGCTGGGTGTCGGGGTCGAGCGGATCGCCGATTTTGCGATCTTTGGTCAGTGCCACCAGCTTGTCGACGAACTGGTCATGCACCGATTCCTGCACGAAGAGTCGGCTGCCGGCGCAACAGCACTGGCCCTGGTTGAAGAAGAGTCCAAAGTGGGCCCCCGCCGCCGCGGCGTCCAGGTCGGCATCGGCAAACACAATATTGGGGCTCTTCCCCCCCAGCTCGAACGTCAGCCGCTTCAGCGTCTCGGCCGCGTTCCGCATGATGATTTGAGCGGTCTTGTATTCGCCGGTGAAAGCGACCTTGTCCACGCCCGGGTGTTGGACCACGGCGGCCCCGGCGGTCGCCCCAAAGCCGGGGACGACGTTGATCACCCCGTCCGGGAAGCCGGCGTCTTGGGCCAGCTGAGCCATCCGGAGGCAGGTCAGCGGGGTCTGTTCGGCCGGCTTCATCACGATCGTGCAACCGGCGGCCAGGGCGGGGCCCCACTTCCAGGCCACCATCAGCATGGGAAAGTTCCAGGGAATGATCTGCCCGGCCACCCCCACCGGCTCGCGACGCGTGTAGGTAAAGTAATTGCCACGGACGGGAATCGTCTTGCCGTGAAACTTGTCAGCAAAGCCGGCATAGTAGCGGAGGCAATCGATGACCAGCGGCAAATCGGCGGCCCGCGCATCGCTGATCGGCTTGCCGTTGTCCAGGGTCTCCAACGCCGCCAGTTCGTCCAGTTCCTGTTCGATCAGGTCCGCCAGCTTGTACATCAGCCCTCCCCGATCGCGGGCGTCCATGGTCGACCAGGGGCCGTTTTCCAGGGCGTTGCGGGCGGCCTGGACCGCCAGGTCGACATCCTGAGCGTCGCCGGCGGCGATCTGGCAGATCTCCTCCTCGTTGGCCGGGTTCAACGTGGCGAAGGTCTCGCCACTGACCGCATCGACCCATTTCCCGCCGATAAAACACTGGGTATGGCGGACCTGCGGCGGTGCGATCGGAAGCGTGGTGGTGGCCATGACTTACCTCCTGAGACCGGAATTGGGGGTGGGGATGACCCGAGCGGGGCGTGGCCTGCCGACGGGGGACGCTGGAATTCTACCCCGCCAGCGACAGCAACACCAGAAGTGCTGGACCCGCCACGCCCCCCGGCACGCCCCCCGCCATGCCCCCGGCCAATTTCGCCGGCCAATTCGCCGGCCTGCGGACAAAATCCACTTCCCTTGGGCCGCCGAATGGTATAATTTAGGTAAAGTTCGGGGTGAAGCCAGAACAGCATCTGTTTTAGAGGGAGTCGAGCTGCGATATGGGTATTAAACTGACTGAACGAGCTGCGGACGAGGTAAAGAAGATTATTCGCGAGCAGAGCCTGGACGAGGAGACCTTCCTGCGGGTGGGTGTGACCGCGGGCGGCTGCAGCGGCTTCAGCTACTCGCTGGGCTTCGACAAGGCCTACGACGAAAACATAGACGCCAAATCGCTCCAGCACGGCGTGACGGTCGTGGTGGACAAGAAGAGCGCTTTGTATCTGGACGGTTCGTCAGTCGATTTCTACGAGGGTCTGGAAAAGCGCGGCTTCACGTTCGAGAACCCGAACGTGGTGAAGAGCTGCGGTTGCGGTAGTTCGTTCCAAGCGTGACCAACGCTCAAATTGCCGACACCTTCGATCAGATCGCGGATCTGCTCGAGTTTGAAGGGGCCAACCCCTTCCGCGTTCGCGCTTATCGTAACGGCGGCCGTGTGCTCCGGGACCTGACCGAATCGGCGGCCACGATCATCGCCGATCCAAATCGGGACCTGACCGACCTGGAAGGCATCGGCAAAGATCTCGCGGAAAAAGTGGCCACGCTGGTCGAGACCGGCACGCTGCCGATGTTGAGCGAGTTGTTAGCGCGGGTGCCGGAGAGCGTGTTGGCGTTGCTGCGGATCCCCAAGCTGGGGCCCAAGAAGGCCGCGGCCCTCTTTCACCAGCTGCACATCCAGACGCTGGACCAGCTGCAGGCCGCCTGCGAGGCGGGGCAGGTCCAGCAGCTGAAAGGGTTCGGGGCCAAGACGGAACAGGAGATTCTGAAGGGGATCCCCCAGGCGGCGCAGGCGGCCGAGCGGTTGTACTGGGCCAAGGCGGATGAGATTGCGGTCGAACTGTTGGCCTACATGCAAAGGTGCGACGCGGTGCACCAACTGGAGATGGCCGGCAGTTACCGCCGTGGCCGGGAAACAGTGCACGACCTGGATGTCCTGGTCGATGCCTCGGACCCCACCACCGTGATGGACCACTTCGGCCGCTTCCCGGGGGTCCAGGAAGTGATCGGCCGGGGCGAGACCAAGATGGCCGTTCGGCTGGAACGGGGCTTCCAGATCGACCTGCGGGTCGTCCCCGCGGAATCCTTCGGCGCCGCCTGGCAGTACTTCACCGGTTCCAAGGCCCACAACATCGTGCTGCGGGGGATGGCCAAAGAGCGGGGTCTGAAGATCAACGAGTACGGGGTCTTTCGCGGCCAGAAGCGGATTGCCGGGCGGACCGAAAAAGAGGTCTACGCGGCCCTGGACCTCCCCTGGTTCCCCCCCGAAATCCGTGAGAATCGGGAAGAATTTGGCTGGGCGGCCGAGGGAAAGTTGCCAACGCTGATCCAGTTGAGCGACATTCGGGGGGACCTGCACCTGCACACTACCGAGACCGACGGCAAGAACACCCTCGAGGAAATGGTGGCCGCGGCCAAAAAGCGGGGCTTGAAGTACATCGCCATCACCGACCACTCTCGCCGCGTCACCATGGCCAACGGGCTGGACGCCCGCCGGTTGCGCAAGCAGTGGAAAGCCATCGACCGGCTGAATCAAGACCTGCGCGGGATCACGGTGCTGAAGGGCATCGAACTGGACATCCTGGAAAACGGCAAGCTGGACCTGCCCGACGACGTGTTGGCAGAGGCCGACTGGGTGCTGTGCAGCATCCACTACGGCCAGAATCAGCCGCGGGCTCAGATCACCGAGCGGTTGCTGGGGGCGATCGAGCATCCTTACACATCCGCCATCGCTCATCCCACCGGCCGGCTGATCAACAGGCGGCAGCCGTACGACGTCGATCTGGAGGCGGTGATGCAAGCGGCCGCTCGGCACCGCAAGCTGTTAGAGCTGAACGCCAACCCCATGCGGCTGGACCTGGACGACGTGGCCTGCGCCGCCGCTAAGGCTCATCAAGTCCACCTGGTCCTGGGCACCGACGCCCACAGCGCTCACGACCTGGACAAAATGCGGTACGGCATCCTCCAGGCTCGGCGGGCCGGTCTGACCAAAGCGGACGTGGCCAACACCAGAACCTGGCCGCAGATGAAAAAGCTGATCGGCCGCTGAATCGGCCCGCAACCCAAGGTGACGGGCAATCGCCCGGAACGCCGGCCCTGGTCGGTCTCTACCAGTCAACGGCCGCAAACGCCAGCGGTCCCCGACTCGCTGCAGTTGATTGATGATTGTCGATTGTTGATTGTTGATTTGCGAAGTGGAAGCGGCAGGCAGCCTGACTGGGCACTTCAAAAATCAACATTCGCCAATCATCCATCGACCGAAGCGTCCGATGATGTCTGTCCTTTTTTCGACTTGCTTTTTTTCGACTTTTCCTTTTTTAGACTGTCGAATTTGACCTTCGTGCTCTTCGTGTTCTTCGTGGTGAAATACCCTCTCGCCGGGGGCCTCAAACGTCAGTGGTCTCCGCCTTTCCGCTCAAAAGCCAGTTGCCCCCGCCTTTCTGCAGTGGAGGCTAGGAAGGACCACGAAGGACACGAAGAGCACGAAGGGGGGAAAGCGAAAGGCAACACGGGGCTCAAAAGGCAGTTATCCCCGTTCTGCCGCCGACTGGCTG
>CAYFZZ010000052.1:0-4358 GCA_964347545.1 uncultured Planctomycetaceae bacterium
TGGGCGGGAAGGGGGGGGGAAGGTGGCCCCAGGCCCCCCCCCCCCAAACCCGCGCGACGCGCCTCGGTCATCTCCGCCAGCAGCGTCGCCCAGGCGCCGGGCAACTCCCGGTCGGCAAACGGCCGCTGCATGGTCAGCAGCTCCCACAGGACCACCCCCAGAGCGTAGATGTCGCTGGCGGGGGTCAGCGTTTCGGGTTGGCGGTCGTGGTGCGGGTTGCAGGCCTCCAGCTGCTCGGGAGACATGTACGCCAGCGACCCGCCAAAATACGCCGCGGGGCTGGCCCCATCCAGCTTGGCGCAGAAGCTGATGTTGAAGTCGACCAGCTTGGGAGCCCCTTCGGCGGTCAGCAGGATATTGGCCGGCTTCAAGTCCCGATGCAGGACCCCTCGCTGGTGGGCATAATCCAGCGCGTCGGCCAGCGTCATGCCGGTCCAGCAAACCAGTTCCCACAGGCTGGCGTCGGCCAACCGCCGCCGCAAGCTGGAACCGACCGGCGGCGACTCGCCGCGGTCGTCCAGCGCCCGGTCCACGGCCGCCAGCCACGCTCGCCCGTCCCGCTGGGGGGCCGGGCGCTGGCGAAGCTGCCGAATCGCATCCTGCAGAGTGCCCCCCCGCACGTATTGCATATACAACAGCCGCGCTGACCGCTGGGGTAATACCCGCTGGTCGTAGACCCGCACAATGTGCGGGTGATCTAGCTGAGCCAGGGTTTGGGGTTCACTGCCGCGGTCCGCGGAAATTTTCAAGGCGACCAGCCGCTGCATCGATTGCTGGCGAGCGAGAAACACGTTGGCAAAGGCGCCTTTGCCCAGCCGGGTCAGCAGGTCGAAATCGTCGATCCGGTCCCCCACGTCGACTTCGATGGGAGGCGCGTTGGCAAATAACGACGTCGTGGCCTGGGGATCCGCGATGCCCATCAGCCGGCAAAGGTCCTGTCCCTCAGCGGGAAACCGTTGCAGGTAGTCTGCCGTGTCGACCGGATCCCCGGCCCGCCTGCGGATGTGGGACTCCTGGTACAACAAGTCGACCGGCACCCCGCCCGCGCTCGCCAGCTCGGGGAAATCCGCCACGTACGCTTCCAGTTTCTTGGGCGCCCCCTTTTCACACCAACGATATTCGAGGTCGACTTTGATCAATTCGACCAGCGTCAACTGCCGCACAGCGGCCGGTTCGGCCGGTACGAACTGGGCCAACACCGGGGCATCGTCCCCGGCCTCCCACGCCTCCGTGAAAGCCGCCAGCCGCTCGGCCAGCAGATCCCACACCCACTCGGCGTCGTCCAGGCAGATCACATCGCTGGCCTGACGATCAGAAGTTCGATCCAATTCAGACAAGGGAGGTTGCCAACCATCAAGAGGAGGAAAAAGGAATGGCCTGTCTGCCGGGGTTGCCCCGGCCCGCGGGCGCGACCCGCCGTGTGGGCGGACAGCTTGATTTTCACCCGAGGCGCGTCCGGATGCAACGATCGGCAACCGCCCCTTCCGGCCGCCCCGCCCGGGATCCGCTCGGCGGGGGCCCGCGAGCACCTGCTTCGGGCTCCTGGTTGGTTTCCCGCCAGCAGCAGGCTAGGATGGCGAGGGTCCGGCGTCTCTGCCGAGACGACCTTACCACCTTCTTGCCGGGGGGAAACGGTCATGCACGACGAGGCGATCCTGGAAGACCGCGTTCGTGGGCACGACGAATCGGCGTTGGTCACGTATCTTGACCTGGTGCGGCCCAGGCTGTTGGCCTTCATCGAAAAAAACATGAGCGTCGCTCTGCGGAGCAAAGTCGAGCCGGAGGATATTTTGCAGGAGCTGAGCATGGACTGTGTCCGCTCCTTGCCGCAAATCCAGTTCGGCGACCGGGAAGTCTTCTCGTGGCTGTGCCAGGTTGCCGAGCGGCGGATTATCGATGCGCATCGTCGTTTTTTCGCCACGCAAAAACGGGCGGCGGACCGGGAGGTGGGTCTGCACGGTGGCTCAGGGGGTGAAGAGGAAGGCGGGCTGATCAATATCCTGGTGGCCAGCATGACGTCCCCCAGTGCCGCCTTCTCCCGCGACCAGAAAGAATTTCAGCTGGCCGCCGCCCTGGAGAATCTGGCCGAGGACCATCGGGCCGCCCTGCGGATGCGGTATGTCGAGAACAAGCCGACCCGCGAAATCGCCGCTCAGCTGGGCAAGACCGACGGGGCCGTGCGAGTCATGCTCTCACGCTCGCTGAAAAAACTGCAGGAAATCCTCGGCCCCGACTCCGCCCCCCGCTAATCCCCGCTCCATCACCCGCTTGGGTATCGCAGCGCTGTCCGTCCTCGTGCACCCCCCGGCCGCATGGACCGCGCCTTTCGTTTGGTCGTCCGCGGGGGGACCGTCACGGCCGGTGACGGCGAAAAACAGGGCAGACCCCGGCCGCGCAAAAGGTGGCGGCCGAAGAGGAACCGGTTCCTCTCCGGCCGCCGGAGGACAGACTCGTGGGGGCCGCGGCTTACTCGGTACTTACCGGGGCCGGCACCAGCTGGACGTCGGCCTCATACAAGACCTCGCCCGCGGCGCCCTGCACCGTCAGCCGGACCGGGGTCGGTTCGGTAACACCAACCCCCGGCACCACCGCTCGGATCTCGCTCTCCGTCCAGGCGATGACCTGCAGCGGCAGCGACAAACCGGCGATCGCAATCTGTACCGCACCGGGTTCCAGGCCAAAGCCCTCACCGGCGATGGTGATCTCGTAACCCGGAACGATGCGGGACATTTCCGCCCCCGCTTCTGCCGACTCGCCCTCGCTCGGCAGTTCGTCAATCGGCATTTCCTCGACGGGCAGGTCATCCACCGGCAGGTCGTCACAGGGGCTGACCGGGCCGGTCGGGAGGCAGCCGCCACCGACGGGCGGCGAGCAGTTCGAGGGGGGACAGATCGGCGGCAGGCAGATCGGCGGCAGGCCGCAGGAAGGCGGAGGGCACTTCGGCGGAGGACAAGACGGCGGCACGTCATCCGGCTCACCCGCATCCTCCACCGGGGGTTCGTCCACCGGGGGGTCGTCCGACTGGGGCGGTGGCAGGTTGATGTCCCCCTCCCCGATCGGCTCTCCCGAGCCCATGTCGCGGGGCATCGGTGTCGTTTCGAACGGCGAGCCGCCTTGCCACGTTCCGGGCATGGTCGCCCCGTCCTTGTCACCAGCCGTGCTGCCGCGGCCGATCAGGTTTCCGAGCCGACCAGGGTCGCTCACCCGGATTTGACTGGGGTCAATCGCCCGCCCCGACAGGTTGCCCAGGTTGGGGCTGTTGCTAATCGGATTGGCGCGGATGGTGTTGACTGTACCTGGGGCGTTCAAGCGGCCGGGGCTGGTCATCGCGCCACCGCCGAAGTTGCCCGGCAACGTGATCCGGCTGGCGTCAATCCGACGTCCAGCGACGTTGCCGATGTTGGCAATCGGATTGGTGCGGATGGTGTTTATCGGACTGGCGGCGTTCAAACGGCCGGGGCTCTGCGACGAGCTGCCGATCAGGTTGCGGGACGAGTTGCCAAGATTGGCCGGCATTCCGACACTCGGCAGCGACTTGCCGCGCAAGGCCTTGGCCTGGTTGGTAGTCAGCGCGCTGCTGATAGGGCTGGTCTTGCGACCAGAGAAGTTGTTGCCAAAGGGCGCTTGCAGCGTCCGAATGGTCATGGCCGAGCGTGTCGTGAGGTTGCCCGGCGCCGAACCCGGCATCGACTGCTTGGCCTTCTTCATCGTCGCATTCGATGCCGAAGCATAACTGCTGCGGCTGAGGTTGGACAGCGACGAGCGACTGTTGCTCGTGGCGCTGGTTGGGTTCTGCTTCATCGAGCCGTTAGTGGTCTTGGAAGAGAGATTGGAGATTGTGCGGTTGGAAAAATTCATCTGGCCGAAGTTCGATTTCTTTCCCTGGCGAGCCAGGGCTTCCGAGCTGGTCAGTCCGGCGATCAGGATCGCCAAGGTCCAGGTCAGTTGGGTGGTCGGGCGTGTCATGGTTCTGTCCTCCTTGGGTTTTGAGAAAAAGTTGACCTAACCCACACCCTGCCCAGCGGGGGAGCGGCCCGGCTGTTACACCCCCTGGAGAGATCAAGAGACAAAAAGGACAGGCATAATTCGCTTGACCCGCTCTGCGTTGCCCCCAGATTTCCTGTTTGCCCCATCTTTTTTGCCCTCGCCCCCCTGCCAGGCTGGCTGGGAGGGGAGACGGTTCCGGGGGAGTGGGCAGTTCCCGCGGCCCCCGAAACATGGAAAAAACACGATCCGCGGGCAAAAAGTGAAGAGGCATCCGCCCCGGCAGACCCTGAACTATGCCTGTCCTTTTTCAGGGCGCCTGTCCTTTTTCAGGGCACCTGTCCTTTTTCAGGGCGCCTGTCCTTTTTCAGGGC
>CAYFZZ010000053.1:0-2816 GCA_964347545.1 uncultured Planctomycetaceae bacterium
GTTTGGACTGTCCAATTTAACCTTCGTGCTCTTCGTGTCCTTCGTGGTAAATTTCCCTCTCACCGGGGGCCTCAAACGTCCGTGGTCCCCGCCTTTCCGTACTTCAAAAATCAACAATCAACATTCGTCAATCATCAATCGATCGAAGCGTCCGATGATGCCTGTCCTTCGTTTAGACCTCCCTCCGTCCTCCGTCATCCGTCCTCCGTCATCGCTCATTGGTCATTTTCCTTCCCCGGCCCTCGGCAGGCCCCTTCGGCCGCGGTCATCGCGATGCCTGCCAGGACCAGGTGTTCTTCGTGGCGGGCGGGGACCTCCAACAGGTCGGCGACGCGTCGAGCGGCTCCGCCGGTGAGAATCGCCAGCGGCTGGGCCGGCATGTCCTTGTTCAATTGACCAATCAGGGCCTGGATGGCCCCCACCGCTCCCCAATACAACCCGCTGGTAATCGCCTGGTCCGTCGTGGCCCCCAGGGCGGGCGGGGGTTCGTCCAGCACCGCCATTTCCGAGAGCGGCAGCCGGTCGGTGTACTCGTGCAGCGCTCGCGCCGACATTTCCACTCCGGGCAGAATCGCCCCGCCACAGAACTTCCCCTCGCGGGAGACGACGTCCACCGTAATGGCCGTCCCCAGGTCGATCACCACCGCCGGCCGCCCGGCGGGGCGGACCCGATTGGCCGCCACGGCCGCCAGCAACCGGTCGGTGCCCACGGCCTCGGGGCGGGCCACGTCGACCGCGATCGGCAGGTCGTCGTTTTGCAGGAACCGCGCTTGCCGCGGCCCCAGTTCGTCGGCCAACCAGGCTCGCATTTTTTCGTCGGCCCCCTGGTGCACGCTGGCGCACCACCAGCGGAAATCGGCAGGCTTGCGCGGGGCCAGCCACAAGGCAATCTCGACCGGCTCCCAGGCCAGCGTGGCCAGTTCCAGGGTCCGCGCCGGCCGGGGCAGCTGGTCGCGGGCATCCGCCGTGGAAAACTCGCCCAACTTGATCCGGCTGTTGCCGATGTCGACCGCGATCAAGGGAAAGGGGTTCGTCACGCTCATCTGCCCGTCACGCTCATGTGCCGGCCGGAACCTGGTCCAAATAGTCCATCACGGCCCGCTGCAGTTCGTCCAGCCCCTGCCCGGTGACGGCCGAAATGGCCAGCACGGGATGGTTCAGGGCCTGGGCGAGCCGTCGCTGCACCTCGGCAGCCCCCGGCAGTTCCGCCTTGCTGACCGCTACAATCTGCGGCCGGCGGGTCAGGTCGACGGTGTACTGAGCCAGTTCGTCCTGGATCACCTGATAGTTGTCCACCGGATCGGATCCGTCCAGGGGCTGAGGTTCTACCAGGTGGACCAGCACGCGAGTCCGCTCGACATGCCTCAGGAACTCGTGTCCCAACCCCACCCCCTCATGGGCCCCTTCGATCAGCCCCGGGATGTCGGCCAGGATGTAGGTCCTTTCCAGGTCGACGTGGACTCGGCCCAGGTTGGGCGAGCGGGTGGTGAAGGGGTAGTCGGCGATTTGGGGTCGAGCTCGGGAGAGGCGAGCCAACAGGGTGCTCTTGCCGGCGTTGGGCAGGCCGATCAGGCCCACGTCGGCGATGACCTTCAGTTCCAGGACCAGGGTCCGCATTTCCGCTGCGCCCCCCCGGGTAAACTGCCGGGGGGCCTGGTTGGTGGCGCTCTTGAAGTGGGCGTTCCCCTTGCCGCCGCGGCCGCCTCGAGCGGCGATGACCGAATCGCCGCTGGCCACCAGGTCCTTCAGCACATAGTCCCCTTCGGCGTCGCGGACGATGGTGCCGGGGGGAACGTCCAGGGTGACGTCGTCGGCATTGCGTCCGCGCCGGTTGTTCCCCTGCCCGTGGGTACCCGCCTTCGCCTTCCAGTGCTTGCGAGCGGCGATGGCAGCCAGATTATCGACCCCGGAGACCGCGCGGACGACGACACTGCCGCCATCGCCGCCATCCCCCCCGTCGGGCCCGCCGCGGGGGACGAACTTTTCGCGGCGGAAGCTCAGGCATCCGTCCCCCCCCTTCCCCGCCTCAACCCGAATTTCGACTCGGTCCACAAACACGCTAGCCATCCCTCTCGATCATCCAGCCCAACCCCACCACCCGTAGGCCGGAGCACATCCCGGCCCGCCCAAATCCCCTCACGACAGAGCCGTGAGTGGGGCGGATCCTCAGCCATGATAGCACAATCGCCCGGCCATGCCCCCACGCTCCCCCTCCCCCCCTCTCCCCCTCTCCCCCTCCCCCCCGCCCGCTCTTCTCCGCCACCACTGACCTTGCCGGCCGGCGCAAGTTTCCCTATAAGCCGCGGCTCTTCTCAACATCGGCCCGCTCGATGGATCGGGAAAAATCGAGCTGGCCGGGTGGGGTGCGGCGAGGGCGTCGCGACCGTAGGTTTCGCGGGATGGGGTCTTGCCTTTTAGGAAAGCGGGTGGCGAGCGGGAGATTTTTTGCCGGACGACGTGTTGACGTCTGCCGATCCGGCGGGTCGCTGCCGCCTCGAGGAATGAGAAAACCATGAGAGCTTTGATTACGATCACATTGGTAATGGTGGGCACGATGCTGGCGGCCGATCGGGCCCCCGCTCAGTTTCGCTACCGTTATGCCCAGCTGCCCCCTTACCCTTCGCAGACGATGCCTTACCTGCCGCAGACGTTGCAGGCGGGGACGACCAGCACGGTCGCGCCGGGCTTTGATCCCTACGCGCCGGGTGCCGGCGGGGTGGCTCCCGCGCCGGCCGTGACCGTCCCCGGCACCATGGCGGCCCCTCCCACCGTGACCGTGCCGGGCGTCGACCCCCTGGCCCCCACCACCCCCTGTC
>CAYFZZ010000054.1:0-16527 GCA_964347545.1 uncultured Planctomycetaceae bacterium
CCTTTTTTCCCTTTTTATGCCTGTCCTTTTTTAATCTTTTATTATGCCTGTCCTTTTTTAATCATGTCCTTTTTTAATCATGCCTGTCCTTTTTTAATTTGGGAGAAGTGGTATGTTGGGTTGTTTGCGACCCTGGCGATCAGGGGAGAAGCGCCTGGAGTAATCGCATGGCTATTCTGGTGACGGGTGGAGCCGGGTTTATCGGCAGCCACCTGATCGAACGCTTGCTGGAATTGACTGCCGCGCCGATTGTCTGCCTGGACAATTTCAACGACTACTACGATCCGGCGGTCAAACGCCAGAACATCGCCGCCTTCGCTGATCACCCCCAGGTAAAAATTGCGGCCGCGTCGTTCTGCGAGCAGGAACGGATGCGCCAGCTGTTTGACGAGGAAGACATCGACGAGGTAATCCACCTGGGGGCTTATGCCGGGGTCCGGCCCAGTATCGAGCGGCCTCATCTGTACGAGCAGGCCAACGTGGCCGGCACGCTGTGCCTCCTGGAGGCCGCTCGCCACCACCCCGTCCAGCGGTTTCAGCTGATCAGCAGCTCGACCGTCTACGGCGGCGGCGCCGCGGTCCCCTTTGTCGAAGATGCCCCTCTGGGGATGCCGCTCTCGCCTTACGGAGCGACCAAACGGGCTGCAGAACTGTTGGGCCTGGTCTACTTCGGCCTGCACAACGTACCGGTCGTGGTCCTCCGTCCCTTCAGCGTCTATGGACCCCGCTTGCGACCCGATCTGGCGATGACCATTTTTACCGAGGCCATTTGCGAGGGGCGGCCCTTGCCGCTGTTCGGGGACGGTTCGATCCGCCGGGACTTCACGCACGTGTCCGATATCTGCGACGGCCTGCTCTCCGCCCGCTCGGCCGACAACGTGGTCGGCCAGTGCCTTAATCTGGGCCACAGCCAGCCGATTGAAATTCGGGAGCTGATCCGGTTGCTGGAAGAGGCCCTCGGCCGCCGGGCCAACATCCGCCAGGAACCGGAAAAACCGGGCGAAATGCCGATCACCTACGCCGACCTGACCAAGGCCGAAGCCCTGCTGGGATACCGGCCGCAGGTTCCGATTGAGCAAGGTGTGGCCGAGTTTGTCGCCTGGTTTCTCCAAAATCGCTGATTTCCCAAACTTCTGCCCTTTTCGCACACGAAAAAGTCTCTAAGGGCCCTTCGGTGTCGCTGGCGCCCCCCGCCTGCCGGCCGTGTCTGCCTGGTCCGTCGGGAAAGCTCCCGGTTCCCCGGTCCTCCGGCTGCTGGGCAGGCCCTCCCCTGATCCCCGCCGCCCACCGTCATGAACTCGTTTTATCCGCGCAACCGCTTGTGGGTGCTGGCCGTCTTCGTGGCGGCCTTGCCGGTCGCCATCTATGGAGCTCGGCAAGCCTTCCACAGCACGACCAATCGCGTCGAGGACTGGTTGCCGGCCGAGTTTGAAGAGACCCAGCGGCTGCTATGGTTTGCCGAACGCTTTGGCCGCGACGAATTGCTGATGGTCAGCTGGGACGACTGCACGTTGGACGATCCCCGCTTGCCGCAGTTGGCTGCGGAACTGGACAAGCCGGTCCCGCACGCGGGCCGTGAGATGAAATTTTTCCGGCAGGTACTCACCGGCAGCCAGATCCTGGAGGCGATGGTCCAACCGCCTTTGGACTTGCGACGCCAGCAGGCCCTCTTGCGGCTGGAGGGCTGGCTGATCGGCCCCGATCGGCTGACCAGCTGCCTGGTGGCTCGCGTCTCGGAAGACGGTGCGGCCCACCGGCATGCGGCGGTGGAGCATATCTATGATTGTGCGGAAAAGATCTGCGCCTTGCCCGCCGACTCGATTTATGTGGCCGGGCCCAGCATGCAGAGCGTGGCGATCGACAAGGCCAGCAAGAGTTCCTTATGGATCCTCTCGCGGCTCTCGATGTTGATCTGCCTGTTGCTGATGTGGTGGGGCTTTCGCAGTTTTTCGACCGCCTTGATCGTGTTTGTGGCCGCCGTGTTCTGCCAGCAGTTCAGCCTGGCGATCATCTATTACAGTGGCACCAAAATGGACAGTGTCCTGTTGATGGTCCCTTCGCTGACCTTCGTCCTGGCCGTGTCGGCGGGGGTGCATTTGATGAACTACTATCGGGCCGCGGTGGCTCAGCAGGGTCTGGCCGGCGCGCCGGCCCGCGCCGTCCGTTATGGCTGGACCCCCTGCTGGCTGGCGGCCGTCACAACGGGCCTGGGCTTGATCTCGCTGACGGTCAGCCTGATTGTTCCCATCCGGAAATTTGGTGGCTACGCGGCCCTGGGGGTCCTCATGGCCACGGCGGTGATGATCCTGGTGGTCCCCAGCCTGCTGCAACAGTTCCCCCGCCGGCGGTGGGAGACCGACACGGCCGACGGCGGATCGCTGGCGCGACAAACCCGGTACTGGAATCAACTGCTGTACGGCATCTCGCGTTGTCACGGCCAGATCGTCTGCGCCGCCCTCCTGCTGCTGGTCCTGGCCGGCTGGGGCGTGACGCAGATTCGGGCCACCGCCCGCCTGGAAGACCTCTTCCGGCCCGGCGCGCGGGTGCTGCAGGATTATCAGTGGCTGGAGACCAACGTCGGATCGCTGGTACCGATCGAAGTGATCGTGAACATCCCCAAAGCGGCCCCGCAGTCGGCCTGGGAACGTTTACAGCTGGTCGAAGCCGTCCGAGCCGCGCTGAACACGATCGAGGGGATCGACTGCACCGTGTCGGCAGCCACCTTTGCGCCTCCTTTGACCAGCGAGGAGGACAGCGGCTGGCGAAAGACGGCCGGACGAGCGGT
Source organism: uncultured Planctomycetaceae bacterium (assembly GCA_964347545.1). Taxonomy (GTDB): domain Bacteria; phylum Planctomycetota; class Planctomycetia; order Pirellulales; family UBA7805; genus CS4-C045. The sequence goes on from CAYFZZ010000054.1 coordinate 2,786, forward strand.
GTTGAAGCGCAAGCTGGAGAGCAGTCTCGAGCGTTTCGCCGGGATCGGATATGTCGTCCCCGACCAGGAAGACGAAGCCTGGCGGATCAGCGCCCGAGTCAGCTCGTCCCAGCGCGTCGACTACGGCCGCGTCTTGGAGGAAATCGAGCAGAAGATCGATCCGCTCTTACAGCAAGTCAAGTCCCACGACGGGTCTGCCATCTCGGCCGTGTATTGCGGCGGAGTGCCCTTGGTGCACAAAGCTCAGGACCAGCTGCTGAAAGACCTGATGCACAGCTTTGCCATGGCCTTCCTGATCATCGCCGTCACCATGTCCGTCCTGTTGCGCAGCGTCCGCGCGGGCCTCGTGTCGATGATCCCCAACGTGCTGCCCACCCTCCTGGTCTTTGGGGCCATGGGCTGGGCCGGCATGGAAATCGAAATCGGCTCGCTGCTGACCGCCACGGCTGCCCTGGGGATCGCCGTGGACGACACCTTGCACTTCATCATGTCCTTTCGCAAGGCACTTTTGGCCGGCCGCACGCGGCGGCAAGCGATCCGCTATGCCTACCAGCGGTGTGGGCTGGCCATGATTCAGACCTCGCTGATCTGCGGGCTGGGCATGCTGGTCTTTTCGTTCAGCCCCTTTGCCCCCATCGCCCGTTTCGGCTGGCTGATGGCGGCCATGTTGGGCGCCGCCTTGTTGGGCGACCTGATTGTCCTGCCGGCCATCCTCAAAGGCTGGCTGGGCCGCGCTTTCCTGCCCCGGCGGCCGGCGACTGTCAGCCTTTCGGCACCGGCCGTCGCCGAAGCCGCTTGAGCCACGACCGCAGGCCCCCTCCCGACCAGATCCACGCGGGGGAAAGCTGCGGCCGCCTGGCCCGCGACCGGTTCGTCTGGCCCGCCCGCCGCCCCCACCAGCCCTCCAGGGGGGAGATGATAAAATGGTCAGCCGGCGTGCCCCGTCGGCGACGTGGCAAGCGGCGGTCGGTCCCCGGCGGCAAACGGCCCGGCCGTGGCCGACCCACCTCCCCGCTCGTGCGCCCCTGGTCCCTCCGACGCTGGCCATGAATTACCAAGCACTCGTCACGATCCTTCCCTGCCACAGTCTCCACGACTTTCCCCATCACCTGGAAGGTGCCGAGGCGCAAGCGATCCTGGCGGCCTACACCGCCCTCTGGCATCCCGCCCTGATCGCCGCCATCGGCCACACGCCGACCTGGCGGCCCACCGACGTGGGCCAGCACGCTTGGGACGGCTGTCTGGTGCTGCTGCCCCTGGTCTGCCAGGAAGATCTGCCCGGATTCTGGCTGGACGAAGTCCGCAGCCAGGGCGCGACCGTGATTGAGGGTGGGCGGCTGTCGCGGGCCGAGCTGGTCGAGCAAGCTTTGGCTGCCTGCGACCAGCCCTCTTCGCCGACAGACCCGCAACTGGTCGCCGATTTTCTGGCCCTGGGCTTGTGCCATTTGTTGACCGAGACCCTGGCGGTGCAGATGCGCTACAGCAGCATCCTGGACGCCGGCCGCTTCGAATCCCTGCTGGTCGCCGCCGCTCAAGCGGCGGTCGCCGCGGATGCAGAGACCGCTCGGGAAAACCTGGCCGCCTGCTTCGACGCCCTGGCCGAAGCGAAAGACCACTTCTATCCTGTCGACGCGTATCTGATCGATCTGATCCTGGTGGCCCCCACCACGCTAGGCCCGCCCTTGGCCGAAGAACTGCGGACCGCCGCGGCCGCCAACCTGCTGATCAGCGGCAACGACCTGGCCACCATGGGGCAACAGCATCCGGAGTCCCTGGCGGCCCTGCGGGACGCGGTCCAGGAGGGGCGGATAAGCATCGTGGGGGGGGAACCGTGCGACGATTTGCCGCTGCCGCTGGAGACCGTCGACGGGATCGTCGATCACCTGCTGGCCGGACAGGCCGTGTACCAGGCCCACCTGGACCGCTCACCCAAAATCTATGGACGCCGGCGGCAAGGGCTCTCCCCCGTCCTGCCCGGCCTGTTAAAAAACTGCGGCTTCGCTGCCGCCTTGCACTTCACGCTGGACGGCAGCCGCTGGCCAACCGCTCGCCAAAGCAAGTTTCCCTGGGAGGGGGTCGACGGCACCGCTCTGGAGGCCTTCGGACGCGGGCCGCACGACGCGGCCCGGGCCGCCAGTGTGCTGGCCCTGCCCCTGCACCTGGCCGAGTCGATGGATACGGACCACGTCGCCACCCTCTGTTTCGCTCACTGGCCCGGAGAGACCAGCCTCTGGTACCGCGAACTAAAGCGGGCTTGTCGGTTCACCTCGGCCCTGGGCAAGTTTGTGACGTGGACCGAATTTTTCGACGAGACGGCCGACGTGGACGATCATCAACACTTCACCCCGGACGATTACCGCACGACCTCCCTGCGGGACCAAGCCGCGTTGCCTGGCGTCGCCGCCGCGGGGGGCCCGATCTCTGCCTGCCTGGGGCGCCAGCGACAACAGGCCCGCGTTCGCTGCCGGGAGACCCTCCGAGCGATGGCGGCCTTGGTGGGGGCCTCGGCCACGATGCCGGTCGGCGACCCGACAGCCCCGTCCCCCGTAGCCCAGCCCCCCGTGGCGACCGGGTCGGCCGAGGGGGCCGAGCTGGAGGGGGTCCTCCGGGCTTTCGTCGAGGCCTTGCCCGACGGCGACGGGCCGCCCGTCCCCGGTTACCTGGCGGTCAACCCCTTCAGCTTCGCTCGGCAGATCGCCCTGGAAACTCCCCGCCTGGACCGCCCCCCGCGGATCGGCGGGGCCATCCGCGAGGCCTACCAGGTGGAGGGACGTCGCCAGGTGGTGGTCCAGCTGCCTCCCTTGGGGTACGCCTGGATCGCCGGCGGGGAAGGGGAAACGTGGACGGTCCCGCAGAGCAAACCGCTGCAGGAGGGAAATTTGCTGCGGAACGAGCACCTGGAGGTGCAGCTCGATCCTCGCACCGGTGGCATCCAAGCGATCCATGCCCTGGGACACCGGGGGAACATTCTCTCGCAACAACTGGCCATGCGGCTGCCCGGCAGCGTTGCAACCGGCTCGCCGGGCGGACAACCTCCGCGGCAGCCACCCCGCTATGCGACCATGGTCGCCCGCCGCATCGAGGTCACCGACCACGGGCCGGTCACGGCGGCGCTGACCAGCCACGGTCACCTCGTGGATCCCGAGGGGCAGCCGCTGGCAGAATTTCGCCAAACCGTTTCCTTGATGCGGACGACGCCGCTGGTGAATCTCCAGATCGAACTGCGACCGTCGGTCTGGCCGGCGGGGGACCCCTGGAAGCATTATTATGCCGCTCGGTTTGCCTGGGCGGACGTGGGGGCCGAACTGTATCGCGGTGTGGCGCTGGGCAGCCACCTCACGACGCGGCAACGACTGGAGGCGCCGCACTACCTCGAGCTGCGGAGCGGCCCGTTGCGGACGGCCCTCCTGACCGGCGGCGTGCCCTACCACCAGCGGATCGGCGAGGCGCAGCTGGACAGCCTGCTGGTCGTCCCCGGCGAAACCGCGAACCAGTTCCAGCTGGCCGTCGGCATCAACCTCGCTCGTCCCCAGGCCACGGCCCTGGAGATGCAGGTTGCCCAGCCGTTGTTGAGCATCGACAGGGTCCCTCCCCGGGAGTGTTCCGCCTGGCTGTTTCATCTGGATACCACGCGGGTGTTGATCACCGGCGTCCGGGTGCTGGAGGGCATCGCGCCCCGGGGCGGTGTGCGGTTGCGGTTACAGGAGGTTTGCGGGCGAGCGGTCCGGGCGGGCCTGCATGCTTTTGGGAACCTGGAGGGGGCGCGGAAAGTCGATTTTCTGGGAAACCCGCTGGCCCGCTTGCAGCCGGTGGGGAACGTGGTCATGATCGATTTGCGCGGCCATGAAGCTTGTGAAGTGGAGCTGCTTTGGCAGGGGGGTGGCAGCCAGCCATGATTGTGACGATTGACGGGCCCGCCGGTGCGGGCAAATCGACGGTGGCCAAAGAGCTGGCCCGGCGGCTCGGCTTCCGCTTTCTCGACACCGGCGCCATGTATCGCGCCGTGGCCCTGGCCGGCTGGCGGCGGGGCGTCGACTGGGACGACCCGGCGGCCCTCGCCCACATCGCCGCCCAGATCCAGATCCAGTTCGACGGCCAGCGGGTGCTGCTGGACGGGGAGGATGTGTCCAGCGCGATCCGGGACCCGGAGATCACCGGGCTGACCCGCCATCCGGCCGGGAACCCTCAGGTCCGCCAGCGGCTGGGAGAACTACAGCGGGAGGCGGCCGCCGGACAGAACGTGGTCAGTGAAGGGCGCGACCAGGGGACGGTCGTCTTTCCGGATGCCGAATGCAAGATTTTTCTGACGGCCACTTCCGCCGAACGGGCCCGCCGCCGCTATGAAGACCTGCGGGCACGCGGCGCCGAGGTCACGCTGGAGGAAGTCCAACAGGGGCAAGACCAGCGCGATCAGCAGGACGTCACACGCCCCTGTGGCCCGCTGGTCAAAGCCGCAGATGCGATCGAGGTGGTGACCGATGGGCTGAGTTACCAGCAGGTGGTCGATCGCCTGGAAGGGCTGGTCCGCCAGCGGATGTGACCGCGGCCCTCTGGCAGCTGAGAAAGAGGGACTGCAGGGAAGAACATGCAACGTTCGCTGACCGCAAGACTCTGGTACGGTTTCCTGCACGTTGTTTGCCGCACGTTTTTTACCGTCATGTGCCAGATCCGCGTCCGCGGCCGCCATCTGGAACCTCGACATGGTGGGGTGCTGGTGGTGTCGAATCACCAGAGCCATCTGGACCCGGTCCTGGTCGGGCTCGCTTGCAGCCGCCGCTTGAACTACCTGGCCCGCAGCACCCTGTTTGCTTTCGCCCCCTTCCGCTGGCTGATCCGTTCGCTGGACGCGATCCCGATCGAACGGGAGGGGATTGGGATGGGTGGGTTGAAGGAGACCCTGCGCCGCTTGAAGGGCGAGGAAATGGTGCTGATCTTCCCCGAGGGGACCCGCAGCACCGATGGTGAAGTGGCCCCCCTCAAGCCCGGCTTTTGCGTGCTCGCTCGCCGAGGCCACATCCGCCTCTTGCCGGTGGCCGTCGAGGGGTCCTTCGCGGCCTGGCCCCGCTGGCACCGCTGGCCCCGACCGGCCGTGATTCACGTGCAGTTCGGCGAGCCGCTCCAGCCGGATCAGCTGCAGTCGCTGGACGACGCTCAGCTGGTCGCCGAGGTCCAGGCTCGCCTGGTCGCCTGCCACGCCGCGGCTCGGGAATCGGTGCGGCGAGCCCTGGGCAGCGGTCGGATCGCGAGGCGGTAACCGCGCGGCAGTCAGCCGTGGAGCGTCGGCGGCGGGGTGCCTCAGCCAGCGGCGGGATCGCGGCGGGGGGCCTGTCGAGCGGAATTGTCTGGCTGTGCGGGGTCTGTTAGAATTTCGGGTTTGCCTGCTGTCGCGATAGGCTTGTTGTCGGCCACCGGGGTCGGCCCGCGGCGAAAGGTGACATCTTCTGGTAAGCCGCAGCGAACCGTGGCGGGGCACCTGGCCCGCCCTCGTCCGGCGGCGAAAGTTTGTAGTCGAATTCCCCTATGGTCAACAGAAACCTTATCCGCGGCCTGGACGCCGGAACGGACAACTGGGAAGAGGAAATTCATGCCGCGCTGGGCGCCGAGAGTGCGGAGGTGCTGGTCGCCCCCGGTGCCGAGGTATCCGCCAACCAGATCATCAGTGGTCAGATTCTCCGCGTCGATCCCGAATTCGTGCTGGTCGACGTGGGTTACAAGAGTGAGGGGGTGATCCCGCGGCGGGAGTGGGATGAAGACGAGGAAGAACCGGAGGTGGGGCAAACGGTCGATGTGCTGATTGAGGAAATCGAAGAGGTCGACGGCGGTGACAGCGCCCTGGAAGGCATGATTCTGCTCAGCAAGCGGAAGGCCAGAAAGATCCAGGAATGGGAAAAGGTGATGTCATCGGTCAAGGAGGGGGATGTCGTCACCGGGGTGGCGAACCGGAAGATCAAAGGCGGCCTGCTGGTCGACATCGGGGTCAACGTGTTCCTTCCCGCCAGTCAAGTCGACATCCGTCGCCCGCCCGACATTGGCGAATACCTGGGCCGCACGATCCATTGCAAAGTGCTCAAAATCGACGACGCCCGCCGCAATATTGTGGTTAGTCGGCGAGCGTTGATTGAGGACGAACGGGAGGAAAAGAAGGCTCACCTGTTGCAAGAGCTGGAAGTGGGCCAGCTGCGGACCGGCGTCGTCAAGAACATTGCGGACTTTGGCGCCTTTGTCGACTTGGGCGGTTTGGACGGGCTGTTGCACATTACGGATATGAGCTGGGGTCGGATCGGGCACCCTTCCGAAATGGTCTCCATCGACGAGGAACTCGAGGTCAAGGTTCTGGACATCGACTACAAGAAGGAAAAAATCGCCTTGGGGCTGAAGCAGAAAACGCCCAGCCCCTGGGAACAAGCGGCCGGCAAGTACCCGGAAGGTTCCGTGGTCAAGGGGACGGTGGTCAACGTGATGAGCTACGGAGCGTTTGTCAAACTGGAGGACGGGATCGAGGGGCTGGTCCACATCAGCGAAATGTCCTGGACGCGGCGGGTGAACCACCCCAACGAACTGGTGTCGATCAACGACGAAATCGAAGTCGTCGTGCTGGGAATCAACCAGGAAAAACACGAGATTTCCCTGGGCATGAAGCAGACCCAGGAAAATCCCTGGGACAAAGTGGCCGAACGGTACCCGCCCGGCAGCCTGGTCAAGGGCACGGTCCGCAATCTGACCAATTACGGAGCCTTTGTGGAAATCGAGGAGGGCATCGACGGCCTGCTGCATATCAGCGACATGTCCTGGACCCGTAAAATCAGCCACCCCAGCGAAATGCTGGAAAAAGGCCAGGAGGTGGAATGCAAGGTGGTCTCCGTGGATCAGGAACGCCGCCGCATCGCCCTGGGGCTGAAGCAGATGAGCGAGGATCCTTGGGCCTCGGACATTCCCGGCAAATACCAGCCCGGTCAGATCGTGACGGGAAAAGTGACGAAATTGACCAATTTCGGCGTCTTCGTCGGCCTGGAACATGGCCTGGAAGGGCTGCTGCACATTTCCGAGCTGGCGGAGGAAAAGATCGAAAACCCGGAGGATGTCGTCAAGGAAGGTGACGAAATAGAAGTAAAGATTCTGCGGGTTGATCCGGAGGAACGAAAGATCGGACTGTCGCGGAAGCGGGTCGACTGGGCCGAAGAGGAGGAAATGGCGGAAGCCTCGGGCCAGTCCGAAAACGAGGGCGAAAAATCCAGCGCTCCGCTCAAAGGCGGCATTGGCGACCAGTCCGGTCCGCTGATCAAGACCGAAGAATCCGCAGCAGACAGTCCTCAACCGTCCGCGGCCGAAGACGGGGACGAATCGTAAGCTTCGTCAGAACCGACCCGCTATCTCCCGCAAAAACGGCCCCCCGCGGTGGGCCTGCACGGCGTCGCGCGACCCTGCGGCGCTCGCCACCGGCGGGGCCGCTGTAATCCGGCCAGCCCGTGCTTCTGCTATCGACCGTGCCGCGCGGCGCAACAAAACAGACCGGCCGCTGAAGTGCAATACCGGGCTTCGTTCTTTTCCGCACAACGAGCAGCGAAGTAACATCCGTCGCACGCGGGCGGTTCGCCGGCATGGTTTAGATCTCCCCTCGCGGCGACGATAAACTTTGATGCCTGGGTACTCCGCAACCAAGAGTAAAAGAATGACGACCACCAAATCCCCCCCCTCGCGCCGTAGTTCCCCCTCCAACCTCCAAACTCCCCTGGAAACCTACCTGCGGGAAATCAACGAAACCGCCCTCCTCTCGGCCAGCGAAGAACAGGAACTGGCCGTCCGCATCGGCGAAGGCGACGTCCAGGCTCGGGACCAGATGGTCCGAGCCAACTTGCGCCTGGTCGTGAACATCGCCCGCGGCTATACGGGCAAGGGCCTGGCCCTCCAGGACCTGATCGAGGAGGGCAATCTGGGCCTGCTGCGGGCCGTGGAAGGCTTTGACCCGGCCATCGGCACCCGTTTTTCCACCTACGCCAGCTACTGGATCAAGCAGTCCATTAAACGCGCCCTGATCAATTCGGCCAAAACCATCCGCATCCCGGCTTATATGGTCGAGCTGCTGTCGAAATGGCGCCGCGCGTCCGCCCGCTTGACCGAGGAATTGGGCCGCTCGCCAACCCACGAAGAAGTGGCCCGGGTGCTGGGTCTGCCCAAGAAAAAGCTGCCCATCATCAAAAAAGCCATCCGCATCTACAACTCCACGCCGCAAACCGACCAGTCCGAATCAGGCTGGTCGCTGGGCGACATGGTCGAAGACGAACGGGCCCGCAGCCCCGAAGACCTGATGCTGGAAAGCGATAGCCTGGCGCACGTCCTCAAGATGCTGGACCGCATCGATCCCCGCGAAGCGACCGTGTTACGCCTCCGTTTTGGGCTGGATAACCAAGAACCGCATACCTTGAAAGAAATTGGCGAAGCCCTGGGCCTGACCCGCGAACGGGTCCGGCAAATCGAAACCGAAGCCCTCAAAAAACTGCACGAAAGCCTCCAAGAACCCCGCCCCCGCTGACGACCCCCAGGGTGGATCGCACGGGGAGGTGCCCAGGTCGCCGGGTCCGCTGTGGTGATCAAACGGAAACGGCCAGGCGGCAGCCCGCGGATCGTCCCGCTCGAAAAGTTCAGCCTCCTGCAGCACGACCGGCCCCCGGTTGCTGATTGGCCCAATCGTGCCCACCGTATCGGCTTTACCGATCACGCGGCCACCGGTTAACAACCCCAGCCGCGTCAAGTGGTACAGACCGGCCCGCCCCTCCGGGCGCGCCGATTCAAGGTCAAGTACTCCCTGGCAGCGAACCGACACCGTTGGTGGAACGTCGCTGATCAAGGAGTGCCTCATGCCAAAGCTTTCGTTTGCCCTGTCTGCCCTCGTGGCCTGCTTGCTGGCCCTCCCCCAGCTGGGATCCGCGCAACTCATCCGCGTCGAACCGGGCTACGTCAAAGCGCCCTTCGTGCGAGTCCACCGCACGCCAGACGGGGGACGGCGGGTGCGGGCCCCGTTTACGGAAGTCTACCGTCCCGGGTACGCCGAGCCTCAACTGCGGAACGACCGCCAGGGATACGAGAACCTGCCGGCGCCGCCCCACAATGATGCCAGCTCGACAAACGTTCCCGGCACGCCTCAGGATCGCACCCGCCACCAATTGGCCACCGCGGCGCGGGACCTGGACCACGATCTGGGACAGATGCTGGGCGGCCAGCAGTGGCAGACGTACCTCCGCTTGCCCTCCTCGGTCTTCGCCGGCACGCAGGCCAACCAGCCGACGCCGATCGAATTGAGCGTGGATACGGCTGACCTGGAACACGTCCTGACCCGCTTCACCCAGATCGCCAACGACGAACAGTACCACATGATCGCCCAGTTACCCTCCTTCCAGGCCACGCATCAACACCTGGTCGCCTATCTGAACGTCGCCAACCAACCACCGGCCCTCCCCGCACCCCCGGCCCCGCCCCGGGAGTCCGAGGAAGTTTCGCTGCTGAATCCCAACCGCCGCTGAGGCGGAGTGGGCCGCCCGCCGGCGCGGCCCCGGCCGGAAAATTCTCCCCCGCGGCCCGCTTTCCAAGCCGCATGTCCAGCCGCAGGCGGACCGCAGCCCGCTGGGCTCCTTCGGCCTTCAGGCGGGGTTGGCCCCGCAAGCCCCCCCGGCTGGTGAGGGGCGTCGCCAAGGGGAATGCGGCAATTCAGTCTTTTCCCATGCCGCCGCATGTGCCAGACTTTCCCTCGACAGCGCCCGTCTTTCTGGCATGGAGGTGAAATCATGGCCCGGAAGCTGAACACCCTCTGGTCGCTCTGCGCCGCCTGCTCGCTGGCGATCCTGCCGGCCACGCCGGCGGCGGCCCAGCCCCAGCCGCCAGGCCCGCTAGGGGCCGAGGCGGTGCCGCTGACCAGCCCCCGAGCGACGATGAAGACGTTCCTCAGCCGGGTTAACGCGGGGGACGCCGCCGCGGCAGCCCAGTGCCTCGACTGGTCCGGCTCCTCCTCCTCTGCCGAGGCTCGAGCCGAGAAAGCTCGGCAGTTGAAAGACATCATCGATCGCATGGCGTGGGTCGACCTGGCCCGGATTTCGGACCAGCCGGAGGGTCCCCCCTTCCGCTTTCCACCGGGTGCCGCCCAGCCACCGATCGAGATCGCCCGCAACCAGGACGGATCCTGGCAGTTCACGGCCCAGACCGTCGCCCAGATCGACCAACTGTATGCGGCCTGGAAAGACCGACCGCTGGTGGTGGCCAGCACCCCCTGGTATCGCCAGATGACCCCTCTGGGGATGGAAGCCTGGCGGGTCGCCGCCCTGTTTCTCTCGATCCTCATCGCCTGGATTGCCGGGCACCTCCTCCGCTGGATCCTCAACTCGGGCGCCCGTTCGCTGGAGCGGCGCCAGCGGCGATACGGTGGCGTTACCCTCCGCGCCCTGTCGCGAATCGCCGTTCCCGCCCTCCTGGTGCTGGGTTTGAAGACCGGCATCCAGTTTCTGCTGCTGCCCCTGGTCGTGGAAACGATCGCCAACACCGTGATCAGTATCCTCTTCGCGGTGGTGGTCGCTTATGCCATCTGGCGGCTGGTCGACGTCGTCGACACGTGGCTGAACGATTTTTCCCAGCAGACGCCCAGCAAGCTGGACGACATGCTGGCCCCCATCATCTGTGGGAGTATCCGGGTCACGATTGTGGTCCTGGCTCTGGTGCAAATCGCCACGATCCTCAGCGACAAGCCTCCTTCGTCGATCATCGCCGGCCTGGGGGTGGGCGGGCTGGCCATCGGCCTGGCCGCTCAGGACAGCGTCAAGAATTTCTTCGGCTCGATCATGATCTTCAGCGACCGCCCGTTTGACCTGGGCGACCGGGTCCAGGTCGACAGTTATGACGGCGCGGTCGAAGCGGTCGGGTTTCGTTCCACGCGGATCCGCACATTGGACGGGCACCTGGTGACGATTCCCAATGGCGAGCTGGCCAACAAAGCGATTCGGAACGTGGCCAAGCGGCCCAACATCCGGCGGATCATGAACCTGGGGCTGACCTACGACACCTCCCCGGACAAGGTCCGCCAGGCGATCGAGATCGTCCAGGAACTGCTGGCCGACCACGAAGGGCAGGACCCCGACCTGCCGCCCCGGGTCTACTTCAACGACTTCACCGATTCGGCACTCAACCTGTCGGTCATCTACTGGTATCACCCCGCCGACTGGTGGCCCTACAACGACTTCAGCCAGCGGTTGAACATGGAGATTCTCCAGCGGTTCAACGCGGCAGGCATCGAATTCGCCTTCCCCACGCAGACGATCCACCTGGCCGGTGGCGGCGGAGGGACGCCTGCCTGAGCCCCAACAGGCCGGGCCCCTGGGGCCGGGGCCACCCCTTGCCGCTCGGCCAACCCGCCAGACCGAAAAAAAAACGCCCCGGCAAGCTTGCCGGGGCGGTTCCTGGTCCAGGAAACCTGCGGCGGACTAAAAGTAGCTGACCTGACCTCCCAGGGCCTGCCACTTCCTCTTCAATGCATTGGTCTTCCGTGTCAGACGACCTTCCAATCGGTCGGCCTCCTCCACGAGGTCTCTCAGCTGGTCGGCCAGGTCCTCCATGGCCTCGTTGTCCCGCTCGTCCGCCCGCTGGCGGAACTGGTCGGCGACCGATTCCAGCGAATCGACCAGGAAGTCCAGCTGGCGTTCGTCAGGCACGCGTAACTCCATTCGGTCAGCGAAGGTGATGGTGTAGGAACCGTACGGGCCGATCCGCTCCTGCATTTTGCCAGCTTGTGCCTGCAGGCCCAGACGGAAGACCAGATAGGTACTCCCCGGAATTGTACCGGCCACCTCATGGATCTCTACCAACTTGGCGCTCAACGCGTCCCGCCGCTCCTTGATTTCGCGGTAATACTCCGCGTGCAGCTCCAGAAATGCCCGCTTCTGCTCCGCCGTGAAGACGGTCTGCGGCGAAGTCTGCGCTATTTGACGCGTCGTGCTGGCCTGGGACTGGCTGCGGAAATTCGCGGGCGGGAAAGCGGACAACTTCTGCATTGGGACGCGGTTGGCCCGCCCGGCCAGGGCCTGGCGGAGGCTGCCGTTGGGCGGCGTCAGCGGGGGCGGGGCCCCCAGGGCGGCCGAGCTGGCGACCAGGCCGAGGGCCAGGGCCCCCAGCAAAACCACATGAACTCGACGATAAACAAAACTCGACATCGGACACCTCCTTCGGAAAAAAGGGAAAACACAGCGATCTTTCCCGCTCAGCGAAGATCCCCCACAGGTGTTACACCCCTGCCACCCCCGCCAGGGGTGAGACCCGTTTTTTCGGTGATGAACCTAAGTGGTGGGTGACGCCCGGGTGTCTTACATCCTGTCCAGCCCCGCGGGAGGCCCCCGGCTGTAACAACCGCCTTCGAAATACGCTGGGAGGTGCAGTCCCCGATGTTTTCCCTTTTTTTCAGGAGGTGGATCATGTTCCGTTCCGTTTCTCAGCAACTACCGGTCGTCCCCCTGGTGGCCCTCTGGCTGACAATCTCGACCATCCCGACCGCGACCGCCGCAGACGGGCCGTCTCGTCGGGCCGCGGCGGACCAGCCCCGCGTTTACTCCAGCCAGAATTCGTCGTTCAACCGACTGCAGGGCGAGCCGGTGTGGATTGTCGAAGTCCAGCAGACCCCCGGCAGTCCCTGGTCGACGTACGGGACCTACCCCAGCGAGAAAGAGGCTCGGAACCGTCTTCATTTTCTGGTCGAACGTGGCGCCTACCACCGGGTCCGCGTCCGCCGTTCGGTCCGCTACCACCTGGCCAGCCGCCCGGAGATGGTCCAAGCCGCGATCGGCAACCGTTCGACTTCTAGCCGCAGCCAGCCCAACCGCTCGCTCTCCCCCGCCGGCGGCTCGGCGATCGGCAACCTCCAGCCCCGCAACCCGCTGCCGCAGGTAAAGCAGGGGCCCACCCGGCAGACCACCAGCCAACAGGGAGCGTCGGCCCAGCGTGGTACGTCAAGCGGGCCAGCGGCCCGGGCGATGCAGATCTCGCCGATCTCGAGCACCGCCGCCCCCTCCAGCAGCCCCAGCGTCCGCTCAGGCGACGGCGAGGCCTCGGACCCCACCCGAATCCGGAATCAGGGCTTGCTGGTCAGCGCCACCCGACCCGCCACCCCCACCGGCCCGGCCCAACCCCAGCTCGATCCGTTCCGCGGCGTCCGCGGCTCGCTCGGCAGCGGGCTGGTCACCAAGTACCTGCTGGAACTGGGCCAGGTCCGGTATGGTTCCCATTACCAACGCCGCATCGAGTGGACCGAAGCGGGCCTGTTCGACACCCACGAGGAAGCGGAGGCGGCTGGCCAGCAGAGCGGCCAGCGGTACCGGGTGACCGCCGTCCACCCCGCCCCCCGTCCCGGCGGCCGACCCTGACCCCCCCCCGCGGTGCCCTGAAAAAGGACAGGCATAGTTCAGGGTCTGCCGGGGCGGCCCTGAAAAAGGACAGGCATAGTTCAGGGTCTGCCGGAGCGGATGCCTCTTCACTTTTTGCCCGCGGATCGTGTTTTTTCCATGTTTCGGGGGCCGCGGGAGCTGCCCACTCCCCCGGAACCGTCTCTCCCTCCCGGCCAGCCTGGCAGGGGGGCGAGGGCACAAAATATGGGGCAAATAGGAAATCTGGGGGCAACGCAGAGCGGGTCAAGCGAATTATGCCTGTCCTTTTTGTCTTCCTTTTTGTCTTTGTCTCTCAGGGGGGTGTAACACCCGGGCCGCTCCCCCGCTGGG
>CAYFZZ010000055.1:0-4100 GCA_964347545.1 uncultured Planctomycetaceae bacterium
TCCTTGACTTGACCGGTTGGGCGAGGGGTGGGCCATGTAAGGAGGGGCTTGGCTGGGGCGGCGGCCGCAGGGAGACGGTCTCTGGCGAGCTGGCTGTTCAAAGTTCCGCTTTCAGGCAACATAGGACAGCAAACGGCCCCGGGCCAGAAGCCGCCTGAAGGCGGAACTACCAACGCGTCGGTGGCGAGTCGACCGGAGGGGGTGGGAGAGACCGGCGGTTTACTGCCGGGGATGCTGCCCCCTCGCCCTGGCCCTACGCTGGCCCTCTGACCAATCCCGGCCCCCGGCGCGCGAGGACGGTGCAGCCGGAGCGACGGGGGAGAGGGAAAGGGTGATGGCTGAGGGTTGGGTGGGGCCGTGGTCAGGGACAGGCTGGCGCGGCCGCCCGAGGAAGTTCGCTGGGTCGAAGACCCTTTGTTGGACATCTTGCCGGGCGTGTGATAATTTCATGAACCTCAGCCAATCTGCGGATGCACGGCATCCATTCCGCATCCCGCGGCTGAGGATAGGCTTCTGTCCTCCAACCCTTGGTTGGCTGAACTCGACTTTTCCCTATCCACACCGGAGGTGCACTCGTGCCTGCTCCCACGCCACTGGTCAGCATCCTCTGTTTCGTCCTCGCCGCTCTGCTGGGTGCCGTGGGACAGTACCTTTACAAGAGCGGTGCGGATGCGGCCACGGGGGCCTGGCACAGCTATGTGGCCAACCCGCGCCTGGCGGGTGGCGTCGTGTGCTACATCGCCGTGATGGTCCTGTTCGTCGTCGCTTTCAAGCTGGGGGGATCGCTGACCGTCCTCTACCCCATCTATGCGTCAACGTTTATCTGGGCGGCGTTGATTGCCTGGCAAGTCTACGGCACACCGATCACGTCGATCAACGTGGTGGGGATGGGACTCTTGATCGCCGGGATGTATTTGCTTGGTAAGCAAGGATGAGCGAACCGACCTACGATCCGCTGGACCGCCGGCCCATCCAGAGTCGGAATACCCGTTGGGCGGAAACGGTTACGCAAGTCCTCGTCAAGTCGGGCATATCGCCGAACACCATTTCCCTGGTGGGAATGGTGGCCGCCATCGCGGCGGGCATTGCGTTTTACGCCACCGAGATGACCACCGGTCTTGGACACCGTGGGCTGTGGCTGGTTGGCGGACTGTTGTGCCAGGTCCGCCTGCTGTGCAATTTGTTCGATGGCATGGTGGCCGTCCACCGCAAGATCGCTTCGCCCCAGGGTGAACTTTACAACGAAGTTCCCGATCGAGTGTCCGATGCGGCGGTGTTTATTGGTTTGGGTTATGCCGCGGGCGGCCACGTCGTGCTTGGCTGCCTGGCGGCATTAGTGTCTGTGTTTGTGGCCTACGTGCGGGCCATGGCCAAGTCGATCGGTGCCCCCAACGACTTCTGCGGCCCGATGGCGAAACCGCAACGCATGGCAGTGGTCACCGTGCTTGCGGTCTACATGGCATTGTCCCCCGATGCGTGGCGGTTGCCGTGGGGTGAGCCCCAAGTCGTGCTGGTGATCGTCATTGTGGGCGGGATGGTGACGGCGGTTCGTCGTCTGGTACGGGCCGCCCAGCATTTACAGAAAGTTGCCCCATGACGGTCTGGGAACGGCTGTTCGATGTACGACAAGCCTTTGCGCATCCGGTCACGATCGTCGCCGTGACGGCCATCGTCGTGGGGCTGCTGACGGCGTCCCTCCTGGTGCGTGTGCTGGCTCGCACCCACAAAATTTCGCCCGACACGGCGCGCGAATTACGGTCGCGCACCGGTTCGTGGTATCTTCTGGCCGCGGCGATGGTGGTCCCCATCTTGCTGGGCGCGGCCTGGGTGTGCGGCTTTTTCCTGCTGCTCAGCTTGTTTTGCTTTCGCGAGTACTCGCGAGCGATGGGCTTGGACTCCTCACCCACGACAACCACTGCCGTCGTCGTCGCCATCCTGGTCACGTATTTTGCCGTCCTGGACCATTGGATGGGGCTGTTCACAACTTCGTGGGCCTTGGGGATCTGCTGGATTGCGATCGTGGCCTTGGTGCCAGACCGCCCCCAGGGTTACACTCGCCGAGTAGCTCTGTCGATCGTCGGCTTTGCCCTGTTTGGGATCAGCCTGGGCCATCTGGCCTTCATTGCCAACGACCCCCTCTTTCGTCCGATTCTTCTGTGGATCCTGTTGTGCACAGAGCTCAACGACGTTTTCGCTTATCTTGCCGGAAAGACTTTTGGGAGGCGGAAGCTGCTTCCCCATACCAGCCCCAACAAAACCTGGGGGGGCGCCGTCGGTGCGGTTGTGCTGACCTGCCTTTTGGCCGCAGGCCTGGGCCACTACGTCTTTCAAGGCACCGCGCTGGATCGCCTACCCCATCTCCTGACACTGGGCTTGCTGATCAGCGTTCTGGGCCAATGTGGGGACCTGGTGATCTCGTCCATCAAACGCGATCTGGGTGTCAAGGACATGGCCGCGGTGATCCCCGGACATGGAGGCCTTCTGGACCGCTTTGACAGCCTGCTGCTGGTGGCACCGGTCGTCTTTCATTACCTGAATTATTTCCTGACAGACGGGATTGGCGGCCAGCAACCGGTGCGGATTATCACCGGCGGATAACGGCCCCACGAGCGTCGCGACACGCCAGCGCGGTCAACCACCAGCTGACCTTTTCTGCTCAACCCTGACCGCCGTGCCCCACCCGGCGGTTGACTATCTGCAGACCCGCGGCGTCCGTGCTCTGCGGGGTCAGCCCCCATCCCTTTGCGCGAGGATAGCGCTCAGCAGCCGCGGTGCTGAGGACAACCGCCGCGGGTACCGGCCGCCGTGCGGGCTGGCCACTTCCCTCGCTCCCTGGGTTGCCCCTCGCCACAAGTTCCCCCTAAGTTATAAGTCCAGACCGGACCTGCATGGCACCCATGGAAGCTCGACCAACCGCATGATCTTCCGACTCGCCGCCTGTTGCGCCGCCTTCTGCCTGTGCGTGTACGGCTGTGCCCACGCGGACAGCAGCGTACTGGAAACGAACCGGGCGTCGGCGGCGTCGGGTCCGGACCGCCGGCCGGTGGCGGGCCATCCGGAGGAAGGGGCGCTGGCCAACCTGCTGAAAATCACTCCCCAGGTTTATGTGGGGGGCGAAGCGCGTGGTGACGCCGCCTTTGCTCGGCTGGTGCGCATGGGCGTCAAAACGGTAGTCAGCGTCGATGGGGCTCGGCCCGACCTTCCCACCGCCCGCAGGCACGGGCTGCGCTATGTCCACATTCCCCTCGGTTACGACGGCATCGACCACCAGGCCGGGCTGTTGATGGCCAGCCTGGTCCGCCACGCGGAAGGTCCGTTTTATGTTCATTGTCACCATGGCCTTCACCGCGGCCCCGCCGCGGCGGCCGTGGTCTGCATGGCTGCTGGCGACGTCGACGGCCCAGGGGCGCTGCAGATCCTCGCTCGTGCCGGGACCAGCAAAAAATACGCGGGCCTGTGGCGCGATGTCCGCCGCTATCAGGTGCCCGCTGATGACGTGGACCTTCCCGCGCTTGTCGAGCTGGCGGAAGTCGGTTCTTTGGCCGCAGCCATGGCGAACATCGATCGGGCCTGCGAAAACCTGAGACGTTGTCACGATGCTCAATGGTCAACACCCGCCGACCATCCCGACGTGACCCCTGCTGAAGAGGCCTTGCTGCTGAAAGAAGCTTTCCGCGAATCCGCCCGCCATCGGGCCGATGAATTCGGTACCGAATTCGCGAACTGGCTGACCGAGGCAGAATCTGCGGCACAAGCGCTGGAGGATTCGTTCCGCGTCACCAACGGTGCCAGGGACAGCTCGCGGCAGTGGGCCGTCTTACAGCAATCGTGCCAACGCTGTCACGCGAAATACCGAGATTAATCGCTCGCGGCATGGTGGATCCAACCAGCACAGGTATCCCCCAGGTGCGTCGCCGTTCTTCATGATGCCTGTGTTTTTTCAGCGCATCTGCCGCTCAGCGATGGGAAGCCGAGCGGGTTACCACGAAGGACACGAAGAGCACGAAGAAACAGCGTCCGGATCGATGGCCCACAGCGCGTGGATTTTTATTAACCCCAAGTCCCCTCTCCCCCATCCCGGCAAGCCGGGACGGGTGAGA
>CAYFZZ010000056.1:0-3353 GCA_964347545.1 uncultured Planctomycetaceae bacterium
TCTGTTCTACGTGCCCGGCTCGGCCGCGCGATACTCCCGAGGCTGTCGGGTCGACCCGTAGCTGTCGCGCTACTGCTTATCGCTTATGTCAGGCAAACAAACGAGTTGAGAAGAGGGCTCACACTCCTGCCTACAGCCTTATGCGCCGAGCCACTTCTCCCGGGACTGGTGACGTGCGACGGGAACACACACCAGCCGACCGCGGCGGCGAGCCGCCAGGGTCATTTTGAGACAGGGGCTACAATAACAACTATTCTCAATATACGCAAGTACCGTGCAGGTAGGCATCCGCGGTCTCGAGACTCTAACAGAATGCAGCACAGCCACTTAGGGGAACCGGGGGCTCGCCGAGGGTTGGGCATGCTGTCCCAGTTTTGCAACAACTGCGGCACGACTGGCACGATCGTGGACCGCCCCTTCGATCACTGGCGGTCACCTGCGCGAGGCCGGGTAGTCTTGAAACGTCCCCTGACTGCCGCCCATCGGTGCTGCCCGCGCAACTTGGCCGCGGGACATGGCGTGGCTGCGGGTGAGTGTGGCACGACCGCAACGCCAATGGGCAGAGGATCTGCAACCGCCAGGAAGCTGTGCCTGTTCTCGAGCACTAGCGCTTCGACAGCAACGCTGTTAGAAAGCAAATATGAGCTTGCTCCATGTCTATCGCGCACCGGGGCTCTCGGCTGCGGCGCAGAACGCGCTTCTCCAGCGGGCGCAGCGTATCTCATCTGACATTCACGGCCTCGAGACGGAATACTGCTTCAACATCGACGCCGCCGGGGAACTCACCGCTGAGGAGTTCCGGATCCTCACCTGGTTGCTGGCCGAGACCTTCGAGCCGGACCGCTTCGGGCGAGAGAGCTTTCTGGGCTCGGAGGGCGTCTTGCTGGAGGTGGGCCCGCGGATGAACTTCTCCACCGCCTGGTCCACGAACGCGGTCTCCGTCTGTCACGCCTGTGGTCTGAAGAAGATTCGGCGTATCGAGCGTTCGCGCCGCTACCTGCTGAGGGGGGTCTCGAGGCTGAGCGAGGAACAGGCTTGGGCTTTTCTGGCGGATGTCCACGACCGGATGACGGAGACCCCGTACCCTGAGCCTTTGCAGAGCTTCGAGACGGGAGCGAAGCCTGAACCGGTAGACGAGATCCCGGTCATGGAGGAGGGCAGGGCGGCCCTCGAGCGGATCAACCGAGAGATGGGGCTCGCCTTCGACGATTGGGATCTGGACTACTATACCGACCTCTTCCTGAACAGGGTCGGTCGCAACCCTAGCAACGTGGAGTGCTTCGACATCGCCCAGTCCAACAGCGAGCACTCGCGGCACTGGTTCTTCAAGGGTCGGCTGGTGATCGATGGTGAGGAGATCTCCAAACATCTGATCGCTCTGATCAAAGAGCCGCTACAGGCGAACCCGAACAACAGCGTCATCGCGTTCAAGGACAACTCCAGCGGCATCCGCGGCTACCCGATCCGAACGATCGTCCCCGCGCGCCCCGGCGTGCCGTGCCCGTTCGTGGCCGCGGACCTGGACTACAACATCATCTTCACGGCCGAGACCCACAACTTCCCGTCGGGAGTGGCACCGTTCCCGGGCGCCGAGACCGGAACCGGCGGTCGCATCCGCGATGTTCATGCCACAGGTCGCGGTTCTCTGGTCGTCGCTGGGACCGCCGCCTACTGCGTGGGCAACCTGCGTATCCCCGGTTACGAGCTTCCCTGGGAAGACCCGGGATTCCGATATCCGAGCAACCTCGCGTCGCCGCTTCAGATCGAGATCGAGGCATCGAACGGGGCGTCGGACTACGGCAACAAGTTCGGCGAGCCGGTCATCCAGGGATACACACGCTCGTTCGGGCTGCGGCTCCCCAACGGCGAGCGGCGCGAGTGGATCAAGCCGATCATGTTCACCGGCGGCATCGGCCAGATCGACGCTCGACATATTGAGAAGGACAGCCCCGAGAAGGAGATGTGGGTCGTGAAGATCGGCGGGCCTGCCTACCGGATCGGCATGGGTGGTGGCGCCGCGTCCAGCATGGTCCAGGGCGAGAACATCGAGGAGCTCGACTTCAACGCGGTACAGCGGGGCGACGCGGAGATGGAGCAGAAGGTCAATCGTGTGATCCGCGCCTGCGTCGAGTTTGGCGATCGCAATCCCATCATCAGCATTCACGACCAGGGGGCCGGCGGCAACTGCAACGTGCTGAAGGAGATCGTCGATCCGGCGGGCGCGCAGATCGAGATCCGCGAGATTCCGCTGGGCGACGAGACGCTGTCGGTGCTCGAGATCTGGGGCGCTGAGTACCAGGAGAACGACGCGCTGCTCTTGCGGCCAGAGCACGCCGATCTGTTCAGGGCGTTGTGTGAGCGTGAGAAGATCCCTGTGGCCTTCGTGGGCAAGATCACGGGGGATCGCAGGATCGTGGTCCACGATGAGGTGGACGATTCGACGCCGGTGAACCTCGACCTCGAGGCCGTGCTGGGGCATATGCCGCAGAAGACTTTCGAGTTCGATCACATCCCCGCCGAGCTCGAGCCGCTACTTCTGCCCAATGATCTGACCGTGCGGGATGCCCTCGAGCGTGTGCTGCGGCTTCTGTCAGTAGGTTCGAAGCGCTTCCTCACCACCAAGGTCGATCGGAGCGTGACCGGGCTGATCGCGCGGCAGCAATGCGCGGGGCCGCTGCAGCTCACGGTGGCAGATGTCGCGGTCATCGCGCAGAGCCACTTCGGGACGACGGGCGGGGCCACTGCGATCGGCGAGCAGCCGATGAAGGGACTGGTGAACACCGCCGCGATGGGGCGGATGGCGGTGGGCGAAGCGCTCACCAACCTGGTGTGGGCGCAGGTAAGCGCGCTAGAGGACGTGCGTTGCTCCGCTAACTGGATGTGGGCGGCCAAGCTGCCTGGCGAAGGTGCGGCGCTCTACGACGCGGCCGCTGCCATGCGCGAAATCATGCTGGAGCTGGGCATCGCCGTAGATGGCGGCAAGGACAGCATCTCGATGGCGGCGATCGCACCGGGCCCGGCAGGCGAAGACGAGACCGTGAAGGCGCCAGGCGAGCTGGTCATCTCTGCCTATGTGACCTGCCCGGATATCACCAAGACGGTGACGCCGGATTTGAAGCTGCCTGGGAGCGGGCGTCTGCTCTATGTCGATCTCGCCAGTGGGATGCGGCGGCTGGGCGGCTCGGCACTGGCGCAGGTGTACGGGCAGATCGGCGACGAGTCACCGGATGTGGAAGACGCCCGTCTGCTCAAGCGGGCCTTCAACGTCGTGCAGCAGGCGATCGGGGCGGGGAAGATCGCGGCGGGCCACGATCGGAGCGACGGCGGCCTCATCACCACGCTGCTGGAGATGG
>CAYFZZ010000057.1:0-3375 GCA_964347545.1 uncultured Planctomycetaceae bacterium
CATCCCGAAGGGATGCCAGCCATTAGCCGGTGGTAGGCGCAGCGCCACCACCGGATACCGCGCACCCCCGCGTACCGCATCCCAAAGGGATGCCAGCCATTAGCCGGTGGTAAGCGGAGCGCCACCACCGGATACCGACCACCGGACACCGCACACCCCCGCGCACCGCATCCCGGAGGGATGCCAGCCATTAGCCGGTGGTCAGCCGGACTTTTTATTCGCCGGCGACGTCTTCCACACCGGATCCTGGGGAGAACCGCCCGTGGGAGCGAACCAGCGGGTCATCGTCATCTTCTGGCGAGTGTAGAACATCACGCTCTCCGAACCCTGGATGTGCAGGTCGCCGAAGAAGGACTGGTTCCAGCCGGTGAAGGGGAACCAGGCCATGGGAGCGGGGACGCCGACGTTGATGCCGATCATGCCGGCATTGAAGTGGTGTTTGAATTGTCGAGCGGCGTGGCCGTCGCGGGTAAAGATCGACGCCCCGTTGCCATACGGGCATTGGCGGCCCACCTCCAGGGCGGACTCCAGGTCCGCCGCATGGATCACCGACAACACCGGTCCAAAAATTTCCTCCCGCGCGACCCGCATGCCCGGCTGGACCTGGTCGATCACGCTGGGGCCCAACAGGAACGCGTCCCCGGCAAAGTCCCGGCGGCCGTCCAGGGCCACCCGCGCTCCCTCCTCGGCCGCAATGTCCAAGTAACCACCCACCCGCAGTACATGCTCAGCCCGGATCAGCGGACCCATGTCCACCTCTTCCACCCCCTCGGAGGGACCGACCCGCATTTTTTGCGCGTAATCGCACAGCCCTTCCACCAGCGACTGGCCGATCCGGTCCACGGCCACGGCCACGCTGCCAGCCATGCACCGCTGCCCAGCACAGCCAAACCCCGAGGCGGCCAGCGCCGGGATAGCCAGGTCCAGGTCCGCGTCGGGCATGATCACCAGGTGATTCTTCGCTCCCCCAGCCGCCTGCACGCGTTTCCCCTGGCGGGTGCCGGTTTCGTAGATGTAGCGGGCGATGGTGGTCGAGCCCACGAAGGAGATGGCGGCGACCTTAGGGTGGGTCAACAGGGCATCCACGCAGGGGCGATCGCCGTGCACGATGTTGAACACGCCCGCCGGCAAGCCGGCCTCGATCAGAAGTTCCCCCAGGCGGACCGACGAGAGGGGGACCTTTTCGGACGGCTTCAATACAAACGTGTTCCCGCAAACCAGGGCCACCGGGAACATCCACAGGGGGACCATGGCAGGAAAATTGTAGGGGGTGATCCCGACACAGACCCCGATCGGATGCCGCACGGTTTCGGCATCCACCTCGGCGGCCAGGTTGGGCAAGGTATCGCCCATCAGCAGATGGGGTACGCCGCAAGCGAACTCGACCATCTCCAACCCCCGCTGGATCTCGGCGCGGGACTCGGCCAGCGTCTTGCCATGTTCCCGCGTGACCAGGGCGGCCAGTTCGTCGAAGTGTGCTTCCAGCAGCTGGCGAAAGTGGAACATGACCCGCGCCCGTTCGACCGCCGGCGTCTCGCGCCACGCCGGCAGGGCCCTCGCCGCGCTCTCCACCACCGCTGCCGTTTCGGCGGCGGTCGCCAGGGGCACCTTGGCGATCACCTGACCGGTGGAAGGATTGAATACCTCGCCGGTTCGCCCACCCTGGCCGGCCTGCCATTGGCCGGCTTGCAAAAACGGGACCTGCGGGACGGTAGCCGTGGTCATACCTGGTGCCTCGTTCGCCGCTTGAGGGTTGACGTGAGGGCCGGTCAGCGCCGTAGGCGTCTGGGAGGGCCTATGTTATCATCCGTGGGCCGTTGACGCTGCCGCCCCCGGAAGGAGCCCCCTGCCGGGCGAATCGCAGCGCGGCGGCCACGCCGGTTATCTTACCCGTTTCGCGATTCTGACAGGAGCCGTGTGATGGCACGTATCGTGCGCGGCGGACTGATTCAAGCGACCTTATGCGAGCCGGCCAGCTCGCCGGTCGAAAAGATCAAGCAAGCCATGATCGATAAGCACGTCGGCCTGATCGAGGCGGCGGCCCAGCAGGGGGTGGAGGTGCTGTGCCTCCAGGAACTGTTCTACGGGCCTTATTTTTGTGCTGAACAGGACGCGAAATGGTACGCGCTGACCGAGCGGATCCCGGAGGGTCCCACGACGCAGTTGATGCAGGGGCTGGCCAGGAAACATGGCCTGGCGATGGTCGTGCCGCTGTACGAAGAGGACCTGCCGGGCGTCTACTACAATTCGGCCGCCATGATCGATGCGGACGGATCCTACCTGGGCAAGTTCCGCAAGATGCACATCCCCCACTGTGCCCCTGGCTTCTGTGAAAAGTTCTACTTCCGCCCCGGCAATCTGGGCTATCCGGTGTTCGACACCCGCTGTGGCAAGATCGGGATCTACATCTGCTATGACCGGCACTTCCCCGAAGGCGCTCGCTGCCTGGGGCTGAACGGCGCCGAAATTGTGTTCAATCCGTCGGCGACGGTGGCGGGGTTGAGCGAACATTTGTGGAAGCTGGAACAGCCGGCGCACGCGGTGGCCAACCAGTATTACGTGGGTGCGATCAACCGGCCGGGCTTTGAAGAGCCGTGGCGGATCGGCGAGTTTTACGGGCAGAGCTATTTTTGTGATCCCCGCGGCCAGATTGTGGCTCAGGGGAAACGGGACGAGGACGATTTGGTGGTGGCCGACCTGGATTTGGACGCGATTCGCGAAGTGCGAAATACCTGGCAATTCTTCCGCGACCGCCGGCCGGAGAGCTACGGGGCGTTGGTCGAGCTGTAGAGCCATGCAGGAACAAGCCGCATCGGTCAGGAAGATCATCTACGGCCTGGACGACCGGCCGCCGCCGGTGCGGGCCGGCGTGCTGGGGCTGCAGCACGTGTTGACCATGTTCGGTTCGACCGTGGCCGTGCCGCTGATCTTCGGGCCCGTCCTGTGGCCCATCCCGGAGGGGTTGCCCGATGAGGTGACCAGCCGGCTGCTGGAAATTCAACTGAGCGACACGGCCCTCCTGATCTCGTCGGTCATGTTGTGCAGCGGGATTGCCACGCTTCTGCAGGCGACGTTTGGGTCGCGGTTGCCGATCATCCAGGGGATCTCCTTCTCCTTTCTGGCGGCTTTCTTTGGCATCGTGGCGTCGACGCAAACCGTGGCCGCCCCCGATTGGTCGCCCGTCATCGCCGGCGACGTCCGCCCCGAGACGGTCACCCCCCTGATCGCCGCCTGGCAAGATGCCGGGGCCCTGGGGATGCGGACCATCGCCGGCGCGGTCCTGCTGGGAGGGATCCTCGAAGCGGTGATTGGCTTCACGGGATTGATGGGGCTGATCCGCCGAGTGCTCTCGCCGGTCGTGATCGGGCCGGTGAT
>CAYFZZ010000058.1:0-3239 GCA_964347545.1 uncultured Planctomycetaceae bacterium
GCGGAAGGTGGAAAGCGGAAGAGATTTTCCTGAGCGGCAAGGCGCTAGCCGCCGGTGGCCAAGCGCCCACCGCTTTGCCGTTCAGGTCGGACAGCGGATGTCGCGGGGATGTCTGTTCGCTCTTCAATCTACCCGATTTTCTCCGCCACCGGCGGCTAGTCCCGGCGCGCCGGGACCGCTCAAGGAATTTTCACTCTTCATTTCCCTTGCGGGGGGGAATAAAACCGGTGCCCGGGGAGGCGGGTGGTTTTGTCGCTGAAGCCAAACAGGTTCTGGTCGGCGGCGGCGACCGGGACGGGTGCGATCTGCAGGTGGGACCCGCCCGCCATCTCGGCTCGGAACGTCACCCGCTCGCCCGCGCCCAGGGCCACCTCATAGAACCGCTCGGCCGTCCGCCGGACCTGGCCCGCCGGGGGTGGCTTGCCATTGACCGTGATCACCGGCTGGGGGATATCCAGCCGGACGAGGCAGGGTGATCCTCGCAGACTCTTTACCGTGACGAATTGCGTCACCCCCTCTTGCCGCTGAGCGCTCACCAGAAACGCTCCCTGGGTGCGGAACTGATGAAAGGCCACGTCGGTCCACTCGGCAGGCACGGCGGGAAACACCCGGATCCGCCCCCCCCAGCTCTGCAACAACATGTCGTGCATGCTGGTCGCAAATGACAACGGGCTCTCAATCACCGGGTTCCCCTCGGCATACATCGTCGTGGGCGAGACGTTGGGATGCTGGAGGAAGAAATTCAGATATTGATTCGCCTGGGCGGCATCGCCCAGCCAGGCGTACATGGAGGCCGCGCCGGTGGCCGTATAGCCGGTGGCCGGCATGGCCTGGACCTGAATACCGCTGCGGACGGTGACGTCCAGCCAGTGGTCGACCGACTTGCGCAACAGTTCCCGGTCCGCCGGTTTGTCGGGCGTCAGCAGGGCCAAAGGATAGAATCCCAAGAGGTGCGAGTAGTGACGGTGCGGTTTTTCAAAGGGGATGTCCTTGCCGATCCGCAGGCCGTTTGCGTCCACCTGGAACGGTACCAGCTGGTCCACCACCCGCTGCCACTCGGCCGCCAGCGGATCGTCCAGCTGGTGCCGCTCGTCGATATCCAGCAGGGTCTGGCAGGCCCAGCGGAGCAGGGCGATGCTGAAATTGACATCCTGCCCGTGCCCCCCCGGATACTCCGGCGACCAGCTGTTGCGGATATGGATCGTCCCGTCCGCCGGGCGGTGGGGAGTTTCCCGAGGGGAGGGGGGGTAGCCGTTGACATTCTGTTTTAACAAGGGGAACAGGCCGTACCGGATCCGCGCCTGGTCGCCGGCGTACGCGCAGTGCAGCCAGTAGTCGTGCAACAGCCAGGCCAGCATGTCCGGGACCTTGCCGTGATCGTAGGAGATCAGATCTTGGGGGAAGAGCGGCCCGATCGCCGCGCTCTGTTTCCACCGCGCCGGCACGTTTTTCGCCAGGTTGGCGGCTTGCTTGTCCAGGCTGTCCAGCAGGGAGTGGCCCAACGCCAGGCGGTTGGCGGTCAGGGGGGTCCAGTAGGTCACCTGGACGTTCAGATCGCCCCAGATCATGGGCCAGAAGGTATCGTGGTACCAGGGTCCCAGGTTATCGACAATCGGGCCGTTTTCCCGCATGGCCGAACCCAGCTTGTACATCTGGATCCAGTAAAAGGCCTCCTTTTCGGGATCGTTCAACGTCAGAAAGCTTTGCGGATAGTAGGCGTGCCACCACTGGCGGTGGCTGGCCAGAAAGGTCCCGCCGTCTAACCGCTGGCGACCCGCCTGCAGGTTATCCCGCACCCGGGCCAGACTGTCGTGTTGGGGGAAACTGTGATGGACGCTGGCCAGCAGCCGCTGGCGGCCCGCCGGATCGCCGCGGATCTGCCAGCCGGTCGTGGTTTCTCCGCGCTGCTGGTACAGCGGCTGGAGACAGAACTGCATCCCATCCGCCTGGCTGCGGGTGGGGGGTGGTGCCGGCGGGTAAGCCGCCCGCCGCATTTGGTCCCAGCTTTCGCCGGCAGGTCCGCCGCCGGCCAGCAGGGTCTTGCGGACGGACGAGAGCGGCGGGTCGGGATGCCAGGTGATCGTCACCGACTCCCCCCCCTGGGCCACCGTCTCCCAGTAGATCACGTCGCTTTCGCTGTGCGTCAGCCCGCGAATCTGGTAGGCCCCCTGCGAAGTCCGCACGGTGCCGGTCAATTCGGCATTCCAGAGGTCCATCCGCAGATCGACACCCGTAATCTCGCCTTGGGACTGCAGCCGGAACCGCCCCAGGGGGAGTCGGCAGCGGTAGATCCACAGCAACTGTTGGCCGTCCACGGGCAGCCGGTGATCGTAGTAATCTTGGCGGCCGACGTGGATCGAGATCCCATTCTGCGGATCATCGTTCGCTTGATAGAACAAGAACCCGACGTTACCGTTGCCCGCGAAGGGTGCCAGTTCCCAGCGGTGGGGGACGCGATCCCACACCAGATCGTGCCGGCTCAGAAAATCTTCCCAGGCGATGGCGGCCGTCACCCCGCTCCCGCCGGGGTCGAGCTGAGCCGCAACGACCTGGTCCGGCGGGGCCCCGTCCAGCGGCGGACAGCAGGCGGCCAACACCAGCGCCGCCGCGGCCAGGGCGACCCACCTGGTACGGTCAAGACGGATGGTGCCGGGTCGAGCGGGGTTGTGGGGTAATGGCCGCATCCGCACTTTCCTCTCTTCGGCAGCCCTCCCCTGCCGGTCCGCCGGTCGGTCGGCGCTCTTTGGCGGCCGCTTGCCCCGGCCTTTTCGCACAGATGGGACTACTTGTCCGCCTTGCCCGCGGCCGCTGGCGGGGCCCTTAGGAACTCGACCGTGGTGAACTTCCGCATGTTCAATATCGGCACCCTCAAGATCCCGTCCTTGACAGTCAGGTTCTTCTTCACGGTTTCGATCCGGCCCACATCGGACCCGTTTTCCTGGCTGATATCCTTGGTCACGATCCGTGCCCAGAACTTTTCGCCCTCGGCGAACCCTTCGCCGCGGAAGTCCCGCTGGGAAAACTCGTTGTTGTACTGCCGGCCGTGGCGGATTTGGGAGGGGATCGAGACCCAGGCCCACGAGGTTCCGTTGGCACCGCTGGAATAGAGCAATACCAGGAAGCTGTCTCGGGTGCGGTTGTAGGCCGAGATGCGGTACCGTTCGATGCCGGTAAACCCGGGCCCCATGGCGGCGATATCGTTCCCGATTTCCCCCGCCAAGGCGTGCCGGATCACCTCG
>CAYFZZ010000059.1:0-17190 GCA_964347545.1 uncultured Planctomycetaceae bacterium
GTTCGGCTCTCCCAGGGTTCCCCCGTCAGGCGGGGGACGGGCAGGAGTGCCCGTCCTACTTTTCGTTGCGGCCAGCGGCGGGGAGGTGGTCCCCAATGCAACCGCGGAGCGGTTGCAGCGATTAGCCGGAGGTAAGCGGAGCGCCACCTCCGGACCCGCGGATACCCCCCGTTAAAAAGCATCCCGGAGGGATGCCAGGGGCGCGGGATCCGGGATGCGCGTTGCAGGATGCGGGATGCCGGGTGCGGGATTCGCGTTGCGGGGTGGGGGGGCGGGGGGGCCTCGGGGGGTGGAATCGGAGGGGGTTGATGTGTGAGCAGTTGTGGGGGGTTCCAATTAAAATGAAGCTAGGCTGATTTTGCTATTTGTGCTATCACGTGGTAACGGCGGCATGCTCATTATTCCCGTCTGTCTTTCTTCTCTTCTGAAAATCTGGGACATCACAAGGAGCGAACGGATGCGACGTCATAACGCGTACCAGGCTGCGCACACCGCGGGGGGGTTGTTGCTGGTCCTGTTGTTAGCACCCGGGATGTTGGGGGCTGACCAGGGTCAGGGGGCAGCAGAGTCCGACCAGGTCCGCTCAACGCTCGACACGCTGGAGGGCTGGTTGAGCACCAGTCAGGAGGGTCCGGGTTGGTCGGCGTATTTGCAAAACGACGCGTTGCGGGAACAGTTACAGCGGGGTGACAAGGCGGACGTGGCTCGGGTCTCGGCCATCCTCGCTCAATACACCAGCGGCGCGGCCGGTTTGGAGGCTGGGCGTTTCGTGGCTGTCCGCAACGCTTTACAGGGTTGGTGCGACCAATTGGCGGGGGTCAGCGAGGCGAACCTGTTGGCCGCCACCCGCGCCGCGGCCGATCGTTTTACGCGGCCCGATCCACGGCAGTTGGCCGCCGACAAGCGAGCGGTCCGCACCGCGTTGGCCAGGCTGGACGCGTACCTTCGCCGCAGCCCCGCTCGGGCTCGTGCCTGGAAAGCCTACCTCGACTGGCAGGTAATCGGCCAACAGTTGGCGGCAAAGGCGCCTGATTTGAAGCAATTGGAGTCGGTCATTCAGCGGCTCTCCGGGCCGGACGAGGGGCTGGGGCTGGCACAGTTCAAGCAGCTGCGGGGGGCGTTGCGGACGTACGTCGACCGTCAGTTCGCCGCGGACCACCCGGAGAAGGTCAAGAGCCGGTTGGGGCAGATTGCCGACGAGCTGGCGGGGAGTATCCAGCAGTTGACGGACGAGTCGACCCAGCGGCAGGCCCTGGCCGTGGGAGGTCGACTGGATTTTCTCGAGCGTTACACCGAGGTGGCCGCCTTGGGCCGCTTGATTCGCCAGCGGTATTCCCATCCCAACCTGGCGGCGTACGCCTCCGACGATCTGTTGAAGGGGGCGGTTGAGCGGGCGATTCACGAGCCCACGCAAATTCGCGACAACATTCTGGGGACGCGTGTTTCGGGCACCGGCTTGACCGAGGGGGAAGTGGAACTGACCCTGGTCCCCAACCCGCAGCGGGCCGAGTTCGATATTTCGATGGAGGGCGTCAACCGGGCGGAAACCGTCGGCCGGGTGCGGAAGGTGCGCATCCACTCGCGGTCGACCACCCAGTTGAAGGCGGAGACTCGGATTGCCTTTGCGCCCGAGGCCGGGTTGAGCGCCACGCCGACCTCCACCTGGGCTGAGGCCCAGACCGAGATTGACAACATCACGGTCGACTCAAGGTTAGAACGGATGATCACCCGCATCGCCTGGAAGAAAGCGGGCCAGCAGAAGCCGGCGGCCGAGCAGGAGGCGGGGCGGAAGGCTCAGCAGCGGCTGCGGCGCCAGTTTGACCGCCAAATCGCCGACATGATCGACCAGACCAATGGCAAATACCACGACAAATTCCGCCGGCCGCTCGTCCGGCAAGATCTGTTCCCCGAACGGTTCGAGATCTCCAGCTCGGAAGAAGCCATCCAGCTGGTCGCGCTCAAGGCGTTTGCCGACCAGCTGGCCGCCCCCGGGACCACGGCCCCGCCGCCTCCCGGTCACGACGCGGCCCTGGTCGTCCACGAGTCGCTGATCAACAACGTCGCCGCTCACCTGCTGGGCGGCCGAAAATTCACCAACCAGGACGCCGACCAGGCGTCGGACAGCGACCAGATGGAGAATGTGCGGAAATTCGTGAAGGTCCATAACGTGGGCGAAGCCCCGGAAGACAAAAAAGACGCTCCCTGGGAGATCACGTTGGCCAGCGCCAATCCAGTCACGATTGCTTTTCGCGAAGGGAAGATCAAGATCACGGTCCGCGGGACGCGATTTCTGGGGATTGACGAGCAGGAGTACAAGCGGCCGATGAGCGTTTGGACCGAGTTCGCGGTGGCGCATGGCAAAGACGGCAGCCTCTGGCTGAATTTGCAGGGGTGGGATGTGGAAGCTACGGCGGTCGAGACGGGCGGAAAGTTTCAACCGGCCGACGCCCCCCTGCGTTCCAAACTGCGAGCTCGGCTGAAGGACGTGCTGGGACCGCAGGAGGCCGAGCAGAAATTGGCGATTGAGTTTCTGCCGATCGAGCCCGAGGGGGAAGCCGCGCGGGTGGGCAAACTGGTGTACACCAGGTGCGAGCCGGCCAAGGCCTGGCTGGCCCTGGCCATCGATCGCGCTCAGAAAGTCGGCAGCCTGCCCGACCGCGATGCCCCAAGGGTCAGCGCGGTGACGGCGGCGGACTTGCGGGATTGAGCTGGCAGGATGAGTCCCTGACGCATGCAGCCTTACGTTGACGTCGCATTCAGCTGTCTCCCCCTGCGATCGCTGGGTCGGCGGGACATCCCCCTCGACGCCTCGCCCTCGTTTCGGGCCCGCTGCCAGCGGATCCTGGCCGCGGTGGATAAACACGGTTCGTACCACGCCTACTACCTCTACGACGCCCGCTGTACCTTCCATCTGACCAACGACCCTCAGCAAGGGATGCTGTGCTTCCAGTTCGAAGGCACCGTGCTGACCGACGCCGATGACCAGACCTGTGCCGCCACCGACCTGGAGGTCCAGCTGGCAGGTGAGACCTGCCCCTGGCTGACCGAACCGGTGGTCGCCTGGTTTGCCCAAACGGTCGACGAGGCGGTCCGCGTCGAGTTCCAGCGTTACATTGCGGCCGGCGACCTGGACCAGGCCAAACAGCGGGCGGATCGGATCCAGGCCGCGGCGGATGCGTCGAGCGGGTTTTTGGGGATGTATTTGTGAGAGGCGAGGGGCTAAGGGAAGTTGGAAGGGGGAAGTTGGAAGGCGGAAGGTGGAAGAGTTCGAACTGAGCGGTCCCGGCGCGCCGGGACTAGCCGCCGGTGGCGGAGTGAAGAGGGAAGAGGGAAGAGGGAAGAGGGGGGGAAATCGGCTCGCGCGGGCAGTGCTTGCTCATCCCGCCTCTCGCCTCCCGTATCCCACACCCCGCGTCCCGCCTCCCGCACCCCACCTCTCGCCTCCCGCACCCCGCCTCCCGCCTCCCGAAGCCCGCATCGCGAAGCCCCCACCCCGCCGCGGGGTGCGGCTTGGTTTTCTCTTCAAGTTTCCTGCCAGGGCCGCCGATAAAGGGCCTTGACGGTAGGTCTGTGGATCTACGGGTCTGCTGCGCTGGCGTTGCTAGCAGGCAGCCATGGTACGCGGGGGGGCACGGGTTGGTTTTGGTGACTGACCGTTGTTGCCCACATTCAAGCATCCACGATGGACCGGGCGGACGTGTCCGGCTCTTTCTGGGACCGGTGCGACACCGGCACCGGTCCGCGGTCCGTTGCTGTGGGCCTTGACGTGGGCATGCCTCTTGGCCGGCTGCCATCCCACTCAGCCCTTCTACTTCGGCGAGGACGGGGACCTTTCCCATTTTGTCAACCGGGCGACCGAGATTGACTACCCGGATGTCGAGGTCGCCAGCCTTCCCGACGCCGAATACACCGCTCAACCCCTCACCCTGGACAACGCGGACTTCCAGAACTTCTGGGAGCTGACGTTGCAGGAAGCGGTGAAGGTGGCTTTGACCAATAGCAAGGTCTTGCGGAACCTGGGGGGGCGGGTCGACCTGCAAACGGACCAGTTGTTGCGCAATCCGGACGCGGCGCAGACCATCTACAACCCGGCGTTGCAGGAGACGGGGACGGGCATCAATCAGCCGGTGGGCCCGGAGGCGGCGCTGGCGGCCTTCGATGCAGACTTCAGTGCCAGTGTCTTCTGGGAGAAGAACGACAGTCCCAACAACGTGGGCGAGATCAGCCTGGGGCGTCGTTTGGCCAACGTGCAGGACTTGGGGACCTTCCAGGCGGCTCTGACCAAGACGGCCGCCACCGGCGGGACGTTTGTTTTTCGCAACAGGACCACCTACGACCAGAACAACACCGACGTGCAATTTCGTCCGATCCGCAGCGAGTGGCGGACCAACTTCGAGACCGAAATTCGCCAGCCGCTGCTGCAGGGTGCCGGGACCCAATACAACCGGATTGCCGGCCCGTTCAACCCCTTCACCGGCGTCGGCACTCGGGCTTTTGACGGGGTCGTGCTGGCCCGCATCAACACCGACCGCACGTTGGCGGACTTCGAAGGAGGCGTGCGGGAGCTGTTGCGGGACTTGGAGAGCACCTATTGGGAGTTGTTTTTTGCTTATCACAATCTCGAGTCCCGCAAGCAAGGCCTCGATGCCGCTCAAAAGGTCTGGTACAACGTCAGCGGTCGCGTCGAGAACTCGGTGGGCGTGCAGGACGAAGCCCGAGCTCGCGAACAGTACTTTTTCTTTCGAGCGGCGGTGGAAGCGTCCAAGTCCCAGCTGCTGGGCGTGGAAGGCCGACTGCGGTATTTGATGGGCCTGGCCGCCTCCGACGGGCGGTTGATCCGGCCAGCGGACGAACCGCTGTCGGCCAAGATCACGTTCGCCTGGCACGAGGTGCTGGGCGAATCGCTGGGCCGCAACGTCGATCTGCGGAAGCAAAAATGGCGGATCAAGCAACGGGAACTGGAGCTGATCGCCGCCAAGAACCACCTCTTGCCCCGCCTGGATGCCGTGGGCCAATACCGCTGGCTGGGCTTTGGCGATGATCTGATCGACACCCACAGCAATGGCGAGGGGCGGTTTGACAGTGCCTTTGGCACCCTGGCCGACGGGGACTTCCAGGAATGGCAGATTGGCTTGCAAGGCAGTATCCCCTTGGGCTTCCGCCGCGAACTGGCCGCTGTCAAAAACGCGGAATTCCAACTGGCCCGGGACAAGGCCATTTTGCGCGAGCAGGAGTTAGAGTTGTCCCACGTGCTGGCCGAAGCGGTGCGGCAGATTTCCGAGAAGTTCCAGTTGATGGAGACCCAGTTCAATCGGCGCCGCGGCGCGAAAGCTCAAGTCGACGCCATTAACGAGCTGATCCAGGGGGACGTGGTGGGGACGAATCTGCCCCGCTATGTCGACCTGCTGCTGGACGCCGAACGCCGGTTGTCGGATGCCGAGGTGGAGTATTTTCGGGCCTTGGTGGACTACAACCGTTCGATCATGCAACTCCATTTCCAAAAGGGCTCGCTGCTGGAATACAACCAGGTCTTCCTGGCCGAAGGTCCCTGGCCGGCGAAAGCGTATTTCGATGCGATCCGCGTGGCTCGGCAGCGGGATGCCAGCCTGTTCCTCGATTACGGTTTCACCCGTCCCCGTACGATCAGCCGCGGCCCGTATGGGCAGCTGGCGCGAGATCCCCTGCAGGAGCCAGGTTTGCCGGACGTGGGGGACGAGGCGGCAGAGGCCGAGCTGGAAGAGCTGCCCGGGCCGCCGCCCGCCGAAGGGGCCCCCAGCCTTCCGCTGCCGGGAGAGCCCTCAGAGGAGGAAGGTCTCAAGATCACGCAGTCTCCCCCCGCGGGCGGGCCTCCCCCGGCCGCAGCCCAGCCGTTGGAGTCCCGCTTGCGGCGACCCCAGCCGCCGGCGGCCGAGCTGCCTTCGGTCGTTCGCCAGGAGGAGTCCAGCGGTGCGGCAGGCTCGGCGCGGCCAGCCCCCTCGAACGGTCGCTGGCGACGAGACGTTTCGACGGCGGCCCCCAGCTCGCGGCCAGCCACCCCAGTTCCCCATGGATCCTCCCGCTTTCGCCGCTAATCCGCGCCCCGAACCCCCTCGGGGAAGGGAGCGGTTGCTATAGTGGTGAAGGACCGCCGGTCATTCCGGCTCGTTTCTTGCCACGCCACAGGTGACCGCTTATGTTCTTCAGCTTCGACGGGATCGACGGTTCCGGCAAATCGACCCAAATCGCTCTGCTGGTCCAGGATCTCCAGCAGGCCGGGCACGAGGT
Source organism: uncultured Planctomycetaceae bacterium (assembly GCA_964347545.1). Lineage (GTDB taxonomy): Bacteria > Planctomycetota > Planctomycetia > Pirellulales > UBA7805 > CS4-C045. The sequence continues at coordinate 6,265 of CAYFZZ010000059.1, forward strand.
GGTGACCTGCCGCGACCCCGGCAGCACGCAGCTGGGGGAGGCGATTCGCGGTTTGTTACTGGAGGATCACCAGACGCCGATCCATGTGGTCAGCGAGCTGCTGTTGTACATGGCGGCCCGCGCCCAGCTGGTCCGCGAGGTCATCGCCCCGGCGTTGGAAGCCGGCCAAATTGTCGTCAGCGACCGCTTCCTCTTGTCCAATGTGGTCTACCAGGGGCACGCCGGGGGGGTGGGTGCCGAGGCGGCCTGGCAGATCGGCCAGCTGGCCACCGGCGGCATCGCGCCCGATTTGACCTTTGTCTTGGATCTGCCCCCCGACGCGGCGGTCCAGCGGCTGGATCGGACGCTGGATCGCATGGAGCAGCGGGGGGACGAGTACCGTCGCCGACTGCGCGAGGGTTTCCTGGACGAAGCCGATCGGCAGCCCGAACGGATGGTGGTGATCGATGCCCGCGGCACGGTGGAGCAGGTGCATGCTGCGGTGCGGGCCGCCGCCGGGCGGTTCCTGCCACTACGCTCGGCCCGGGAAGCGGACGGCTAGCCAGCAGACCGTTTCATGGACAGAAAAAGTGGACAGAAAAAGGACAGGCATCAGAAAAAGGACAGGCATGATTAGCCCCCCTGGCGCGGGGTGACAGAAAAAGGACAGGCATGATTAGCCCCCCGTGGCTCGGGGTTATGCCTGTCCTTTTTTGTGTTTTTTGTGCGATGCCCTTTTTTGTGCACTTCGTCCCGGTGAGCGGCGAGGCGCTAGCCGCCGGTAGGTTTTTGGGAAGCGGATTCCTGGGGGCACCGGCGGCTAGTCCCGGCGCGCCGGGACCGCTCATCTCGGCCGGGGAAGGAGAGAGACAGTGGGGACAACTGACTTTCGAGGCCCAGCTGCCGAGAGACACTGGGGACAACTGACTTTCGAGGACCAGCCGCCTCAAGGCGGGACTACGAACAGGTCCGCTCAGCGGAGGCCCCGCCGCAGCCGCGAAGCGGGGGCAGGCGGGAAGGCGGGGGAGGGCGGGGACAGGGGGAAGGACAGGGGGGGCAGAAAAAGGGGCAGAAAAAGGAGGGGGCAGAAAAAGGACAGGCATGATTAGCCCTCTGGGCAGAAAAAGGACAGGCATGATTAGCCCTCTGACTCGGGGTTATGCCTGTCCTTTTTTGGAGCCCGTGGGACTGGGGGCACCGGCGGCTAGCGCCTTGCCGCTCAGGGGATCGCAGAAAAAGGACAGGCATGATTAGCCCTCTGGCTCGGGGTTATGCCTGTCCTTTTTTGGAGCCTGCTCTCGAACGGCTGCCGGGTAACGGGCGTACGGGGGGGACTGTTCAGCGCGTGCCGTCAGCGGCGCGCTGCAGGGGCAGGATGCGGGCGGAGGGAGAGACGGCAGGCGGAGGGCCGGGGTGAGTCTGATTGCCGCGCAAGGAGCGGTGAACTACCAGTTCCACCGTTTGTCGCGGCGGCGCTGCATGCCGGTCTGACAGGCGGCGGGCTTGTTTTTCGATTTCCGCTGGCCCTTTCTGAGGGCGCGGACCTTCCCATTCTTGCGGGTGGGCATATTTTGCGGTCGCGGAGCGGGGTGCGGCCGCATCGAGCGAGAACCGCTCTGATAGTCGAAGCCAGTGTTGTCGTCGTACTCGAACTCTTCGCTTTTGTAAGAACTTCCCGGGCTCATTAGAAACTCCCCTCTTTAAATTCAATCAAGTTGACAGGGTGCCAAGGCAGAAAATGCCAGGGGGAGGGGTTGCAACGGTTATGCCGAAAGTGGCCGCCCGGCCGCTCGCCGGCGGGATCCTGTGCAGCAACTGCTTGCACTGCAGGAGGTTGTGGCATTCAGAGCGTGGTCGACGGGGGCGGGACGGGCGGCCAGGACCGGGCCCCCCGCTTGGGCGCTCTACCAAAATGGCTATGCCAAAATGGTATAACGCCGGCAAAATTCTGCTATTTTGGCTACCACTTTTGGGGGGTTGTCCCCCCGGCGGCTGGGCCGGCCGGGCTGGACGGGGGGGCGGCTGGAGCCATGGGGGGTGGCCGGCTACATTGCCCCTACAGCGGCCCCGCGGCGGGGCAGATTTCGGGACTGGTCGGCCGGTCGTGCCGCCGCCGGGTGACCGCGGCGATGGGCACCGCCCGGGGCGTCGGGGGGCCTGGGAGGGAGGGGGTGGGAGCGTCGATGAGCTGGCAAGGGATCGAGGGGCAGGATGAGGTAGTGGAACGCTTCCGCCGCGCGGTCGAGCGGGGGCGGGTGGCCAGCAGTTACCTCCTGGTCGGTCCCTCCGGGGTGGGCAAACGCCTGTTTGCCGCCAAGCTGGGAGAGGCCCTGCTGTGCCAGGCCGGCCAGCGGGGGGGATGGGACCCGTGCGGGTCCTGCCGCAGCTGCCAGCTGATGCAGGCCGGCAACCATCCCGATTGGGAGTACATCGGCCTGCCGGAGGGGAAAAAGACGATTCCGGTCGAGCTGTTCATTGGGGACCGGCAGCATCGAGGCCGAGCGGGCTTGTGTCACTGGTTGGCCATGAAACCCTATTTGGGTCGGCGCCGCATCGGCGTGATCGACGACGCGGACCAATTGAGCGACGAGGACGCCAACTGCCTGCTCAAGACCCTGGAAGAACCTCCTCCCGGCTCGGTCCTGCTGCTGCTCGGCACCAGCCCTGACCGGCAGTTACCCACCATTCGCTCGCGTTGCCAGTTGATCCGCTTCCGCCCGTTGGAGGACGGCACGCTGGCCGATTTGTTGTTGGCGGCCGGCCAGGTTGCCGACCGGGGGACGGCCCAGCGGTTGGCGGGGGCCAGTGGGGGCAGCCTGGAGCGGGCGAGGCAGTTGAGCGATCCGGAGGTGTGGCAATTTCGCGCCGATTTTCTGCACGGGATGGCTCGGCAACCGCTGGACAGCCTGGGGTTGAGCCGAGCGATCGCGGGGTTTGTCGAGGCGGCCGGCAAGGAGTCGGCGGTCAAACGCCAGCGGGCAGCCCTGGTGGTGGACTGGGCGGTGGAATTGTGGAGCGCCGTGTTGCGGTTGGTCACCGGCGCGACGCGGGCCGGGCAGCTGGCCGAAGAGACCCTTTGCCAGGCGGCGCGCACCCTGGCCGCTGGGCCTGACTGCAGCGTCGACCAGATCATGTCCCGCCTGGACCGTTGCTGGGCCGCGGAAGATCACATCCAGCGGAACGCGCATCTGGCCATTGTGGTAGAAAGCTGGCTGAATGACTTGGCGCAGTTGGCGGTCGGTGGTCACCCAGCCTGACGGGTTGCTGAGGCGTTCTTGGCCAGACTGCCCAAGCCGCAAGGTCAGGCCAGGCGGCCCCTTCCGCGGCGTCAGGGCCGTCTTTTGCCGAAGCTGGGGGTGCGGCGGCGGGTCGCGGGCCACGTCGATATGTGTACATGTTTTCACCAAGCTAGCGGGATGCGGCTTTTTTCCGCTCAACTGCTTGACTTCGCTTTCAAGACGGGAATAATGGATTCGTTGTTAAAAGTTGGCACGTGGAAACCCACCGGATTTGTCCCACCTCGATTCACAACCGCGCAACTTGCGGACGGCGCCGGGGTCTTCAGTTCTTTGATACTGTCGGGTCTGTCATTTGTCGGGAATTTCACGCGGATGGATGTCTGGAATCAGCGAGAGAGAAGGTGACTTCGATGCGGAACGTGTTTGAGGCCATTTCAACCTTTGGCCACGACGAAGATTTTTCTCCCTTGGAGACCGATGAGTTCGAGCCGACGGAGGCTCCTGCTGGCTCGCGTGCAAAGCTCGACGTGCTGGCTCGTCGAGTCGAGCAGGGGCTGCCGCTATGGCATGGCGAGGACCGGCCCGACTACAGCGGCCTGACCGGTGTGGTCCGTCCCCGCGACTGAGGTCGGGGACAGCGGCTGCGGGGCCGCTGCGTCCTGCCGATCTCTCTGGCGTTCCTGCCTGGGGCCCTCCTGGCGGAGGGTTGCGGTGCTGACTGCAGCCGGGCTCTGTGAGCCCTAACTTTCCTGGTCGCCTAGGTCCCACAAAGTGGCGGCCGGCTTCACAGAAGCCGGCTCCAGCCGCAGCCGGCTCCTGCCCAACGTCTGATCAGGACCAGGTCCGTTTCGCTGGGGCTGTCCCTCGGTGGGGCGTTGACTTAGGCCCTTCGGGCCGGCCCCTGGTGTGGCTTGGCGGGGTCGTGCACCGGCGGCCCAGCGGGGCTGCCGGTGCACGAGCTCCCGGGTGGCTGGTGGTTGCTGATCCGCTGAGCTTCCCTGCGGGCAGGGTCGTGCCGCGGGACGGCAGGGCGGTCAGGCGAGGCGACCGGCTGGGTCGGCTGGGGCGTCTCGGTCCGTTTCGGGCTCAGGCGACCATTTCGATCAGCTGGGGCGCCTCGGTCAGTTTGGTGCGGAAAAACCGTTCTCCCGACGCGCCGTAAAACAGGATGGTGTTGCTGTCGGTTTCCCAAATGGCGGTGATTTTCACCTGTCGGGGTCCGTGGACGCAGAAGTAGATCCCGCAGGGCTGTTCGCCCCGAATCAGGATCCGTTCTGTCATTTGAAAAATGCCGATTTCCAATTGTTCGTGGTTACAGATGATTTCGTTGACGTACTGGCGAAGGTTGTCGAGCGATTGCAGTTGATTGCAAGTGGCCAACATAGGCGTGCATGATCTCCTAGCTGGGTACACTGACCGGCCGTCAATTTCCGGGCAGTGTACGGATCAGGGAAGATGGTTTGATTGCCAACAGGCTTAGCTATCGGCAATCTGGGAGAGATACATGCGGCTCTGTCGAGGGCCGAATGGGGGCCAATTTACCCCGGCGGCACCCTTCCCAAGGCGCAACGCCCACCGGGGCTAGGAGGTTGCGCGAAATGGCTCCCGCCGGAAGGGAAAAAAAACTTTTTCGGCTAAAGCACGGGCTGTAAAAAACGGTCTGAGTTTGCCGGCTGTGCCAGTCGTTTTGGGGCCGCTGCGAGCGATATGCCAGGGTGAATTGGCACAAACGGCGCAAATCTCAAAGCGAGCGCCGTTCAGCGTGTGGCCGTGCGGGCCACATCGCGATATTCGGTCAGGGGGACGGACCGCAGGGTGACCAGCAGGCGATTGGCCTGGTCGATCTGCCTCAGTTCGGTGGTGGTCACTTCCGACCGCAGGGTGTGTTCGGACCGCAAGCGGACCGGTTTGCCGCCGAACCGTGGGGAGGCGGCCAGGGTCAGCTGGACCTGGGCAGGGACCAGCTGGCGTCGCGCCAGATGGCTGTTGAGGACCAGCCGGGGGAAGGGGAGCTGGCTGCCGGGACTGACCGCGCTGTTAAAGCGGGCGTACCAGTCGCAAAACTGGCGATACCGGCTGACGACGTCCCCTGCGGCGGTGACCCCGCGGACTTCGTACGAGAGGGGTGCGGCGTGAAGTTTCAGGCGATCGGGTCCCTCTTCGACGACCTCGAAGTGGGGGTCGGCATAGAACTGCAGCAGCAGATCTTCCTTGCCAGCCGCCCACCGCTGGATGTGCTGGGTGTACTGCAACACCTGGTCGGTGGTCAGTTCGGTTTTGACCTGGCGGCGGCGGTCCATCAGCACGAACCGGCCGCGGGCCGTGTCCAGGAGGGTGATTTCATCCCCCTCCTGCACAAAGTCGTACACCCGTTCTCCCTGGAAAACCGTCTGATTGCGGGTCAGGGGCGTGTCCTGATCTCCTTCGAACGTGCGGCTCTCCACCACGAAATCGGCCGCCATCCCGGCGGTGGTCAGGCCCCAGGCCACGAGGAGGACCGTCAGGGGGGCGGTTCCGGGCAAGGGGGAGGGCAGGCAGCGGAAGCGGCTCATGGGGGAACCCAACGGGCGGGGGGGGTGGACGCGGGAGACGACCCGTCGCAGAGCGTAGCTGGTGGCGGCGAGGCGTGTAAATGTCAGCTTGCGGTCCGCTGGCAGTGACTGGAGGGTCGTCCGCGTGGCTGCTATCATAGAGAAATCCTGCGGGGAGCCTTCCCTCGCATCCCGGGCGGCCGGCGCGGCTGGCGGCTGGGAGGTGGGGGTGTAAGGGGGCGGTGGCCGCCCGGCGGCCCCGGCAGGATGTCTGGTTGGGACCGCCGGTTCGACAGCCGGCCCAGAGACGTTTGTTTTTTTCGTGGGAAGGAATGGTATTGGTATGAAGCAGTTTGGTATGAGTTGGATGTGGCTGACCTGCCTGGCGTTGGTGATGGGTTGCCAGCCGGCGGCAGAGCGGGTTTCGGACGTGGCTGAGGAAGCTGCCGAGGGGGCTGCCGCGGTGGCCGAGGAGGCCGCGGAGGCGGCAGGGGACGTGGCCGAGGAAACGGCCGCCACTGCCGAGGCGGCGGCCGAAGAAGCCGAGGCCGTGACGGAGGCTGCGGCGGAGGAAGCCGAGGCGGCGGCCGAGGAAGCTGAGGCGGGTGCCGAGGCGGCGGCCGAGGAAGCCGAGGCGGCAGGGGAGAAAGCCGAAGAGGCGGTCGAGAAAGCCGCCGAAGCGGTCGAGTAGGTTTCGAGCGTTCAGCGGGTGGCGGGGGAGACCGCATAGCCCCTGGTCTTCGCTGAGCGGCCCAGGGGGCACCGTACCGCTGGGCAACACCCCCGGGGAGGAATTTCGGTTCCTCCCTTTTTTTGCGCGCCTGCTGGGTTGACGGTTATCCCGATCGTGCCGCGGAGGACGGGCTGGCGGCGGTAAGCATTGTGAGGATTAGTCGCGTCGAATTTACGCTCAATTTGATGACCAGTCGTTTGCCGATCGGGGCCGATATCGTAAAGCGGGACGCGGGGATGGGTCAGGGAGGCATTCCTCGGCGTCGGGAAAACTTCCCCCAAGGTATCCAGTTGTGCCCCAGACCCGCTCATCCATCCGCGGCCTGTTCAGTTTCTGTTGGTGGCTGGTGCCGCTGGCCGTGAGCGCCGAGCCGATTTTGCCGCTGCCGGCGGACGCCTTGAAGCCGCAGTTGAAGAGCATTTACAGCGAAGTCCATCCGCTGGACCAGCTCTCGCCGGCGGGGATCCCGGCCACGGTGTGGATTTTCCTGGACACCGACTGCCCGGTCGCTTTGCAGTACGTCCCCACCCTCCAAAACCTCTACGCCCGGTATCGTCCGCAGGGGGTCCGCTTTTACGGCGTCTATCCCAATGCTCGGACCCACGTCCTGAAGATGGCAGAACATGCTCACGACCAGGATCTGCCGTTTCCGGTCTTCTTGGACGGCCAGCATCGTTGGGCGGATCGGTTGCAGGTCGAGGTGACGCCGGAGGTGGTGGTGATCGACGGTCAGGGTCAGAAGCGGTATCAGGGGGCGATTGACAACCAGTTTCGCAAACGGGGGCGGCTGCGGGAGGCCAGCGCGTATTACCTGGCGGCCGCCTTGGACCAGATCCTGGCGGGCGAAGCGGTGCGGGAACCTTACCTGGCGCCATCGGGCTGTCCGTTGGAACGCCTCCCGGCGCCTCCCCCCGACAAAACGCTAACCTTCTACCGTGACGTGGCGCCGCTGATCCAGCAGAATTGCGAAACGTGCCACCGCGAGGGAGGCGTGGCTCCCTTCGAATTGGTGACGTACGAGGATGTGTATTACAGTGCCGAGCGGGTGCGGGAGACGGTGGTCGAGCGGCGGATGCCTCCCTGGCACGGGTTTCTGAACCCCCATTACGGCGAACTGGTCAACAACAAAAGCCTCACGCCAGAGGAGATCCGTACGATTGAGGAGTGGATTCGCAGCGGCGCGCCGGCTGGCGATCCGGCCGATGCGCCCCCGCCGCGGGAGTGGCCAGAGCCCAGCGAGTGGCAGATCGGCACGCCGGACTATGTCTACAAGACCCCTCCCTTTACCGTCCCCAAGCACGGGGTGTTGGACTACCAGTTTTCTCGCGTGAAGCTGAATCTGGACCAAGACCGTTGGTTCCGCGGCGTGGAGGTCAAGCCGGGGGATGCCGAGGTGGTGCACCACGTTGGCCTGCACATCGTCCCGGCCAGTGACAAGGATTTCGTCGGTTTTCTGGGGATGGCCGCCTTGTACGGTTTCAATACCGAGGGGGCGATCCTGATCAACGACTATGTTCCCGGCGACACCTACAACGCCAAGGTCTATCCGGCCGACCAGGCGGTGCGCATTCCGGCTAACAGCGATTTAATTTTCGAGCTGCACTACACGCCCAACAATCGCGAAACCCGCGTCGACCAGTCGATGGTGGCCTTTCAGTGGGCCGACCAATTACCGGACGACGAAGTGTTTACCAAGGTGTTCCGCAAGCCGATCGGCCGTTTTCGCATCCCGCCGCACGAAAATCACTATCGCATGGTCGACCATTACTACTTTCCCCACGACGTCTGGATCGACGCCATTCGTCCGCATTTTCACCTGCGTGCCAAGTCGTTCCGCCTGGAGGTCGTGCGGCGGGACGAGGAAACCGAAGAGGTGATCGAGCGCCGGTCGTTGTTGACGATTCCGATTTGGGATCCGGACTGGCAGCGGACTTACGAATTGCAAACGCCCTTACGGTTGCTGGCCGGAACCGAGCTGGTGGCGACGGGGGTGTTCGACAACTCGTCCTTGAACCCCAACAATCCCGATCCGGAGGCCACGGTGTTTTGGGGTCAACAGACGCAGGACGAAATGTTCAGCGTGCGGTTCAAATACCGCGTCGTCAAATAGGGCTTTGTTCACGAGGCCCTCGCCGGATAGACCGCCACGGCTGGGTAACCCATGTTGACCACCATCTCCCTCACGCATCGTCTTGGCATCTGCGGGCTGGTGGCCAGCGCCCTGATGGTCGTGGTCCGCTTGGCGGCCGCCGAGCCTTCGTTGGTCGAGCCGCCTTACTGGCGGGCCCTCCGCGAGGCGAAGTACGAACCGACGCCGGCAGATCGGCTGGAACAGAAACAAGCGGAGATTTACGAGGCGCTGCAACAGCTGGAGGGCTATCTGCGGCTGGGCGGACCCGAGGTGGTCGATGGCTGGCAGCAGTATCTAAGGTGGCCCGAACTGCAAAAGGAGCTCGCCTCCCCCCAGCCCGACCCCACCCTGCTGGGCCAGGTCTTCCTGGCCCTCCGCTGCAACCAGGCGGGTGTGGAAAATTTACCCTTCGTCGCTGTGCGGGACCGCCTCCACGAATACCTCCTCACGACCCGTTTCCGCGGTCCCCGCGATCCGGCGGCGGCCTTTGCTGAGGCAATCGGGCAGCTGCAGGTGTTATTGGCTCGTTACGAACGGGCTCCCACGCGCCAGGACGCGCGGGCCATCTCCAGCCTGCTGGCTTGCCTGGACCGTTCCGGTCCCTCGGCTCGGGCCGCCGTGGCCGCGATTCGCCAGCAGTACGACCAGCCCAACGCCCTGGCCAGAATCTCGCAGCGGTTCCTGACCTACATGATCCCCCGCCAGATCGGTGACCGGCAGACGGCGATTCACGAAACGAAAGATCGTGTCACCACGCGCGGAACGGCCGTGACCAGCATCGAGGCCGCAGGGCAAATGGTGCCCGACCAGGCGCAGGGCAGTGTGGACATCCAGATTTCCGCGCTCACCCGAGCGCCGCATACCGTCTCGACGGCGGGTCCCGTGACCGTGCATGGAGCCTTCGTGGCTCGGACCCAAGTCCACAAGCGGGTCTCGCTGGAGGAAGACGGCCTCACCTTCCAGCCGGCACGCGCCCGGGGGACCGCCTCGGTCACGATCAAGGACGTCATGGCCTCGCGCCGCCTGGTGGAATCGATCGGTCAGCGGCGAGCGAATCGGCGCCTGCCGGAAACCGAGGAGGAAATTGCCGAAAGTTCCGCGGCGCAGATCGAGCAGATCATCGACCAGGAGGTTGAGCGTGTGTTGGCCGATGCCAATCGGGTCTACCAGGGCGACCTGCGGAACCCCATGCTACGGTACGGTGCCTTTCCCGAGCAGTTTCAGTTGTCCAGTTCCCGCAGCTTCCTGCAACTGCTGGTCAAACTGGCCAAGTCCGCTCAACTAGCCGCCCCAGGTCCGCTCCCCGCACTGGACGCGGAACACGATCTGGCCTTTGTCCTGCATGCGTCGTTTTTAGAGAACTTTGCCGAGCTGACGTTGGGGGGCAAGTCGATCCGGGACGAGCAGTGGCTGAACTTCATGGGCATTCTGACGGGTAACCAGCCGCGGCCGCTGTGGGTCCACGACCGGAGTCCCCCCTGGTCCTTCGGGTTTGCCGAGCGGTATCCCATCCAGGTCGTTCTGCAGGACGGCCACTTCACGCTGACGGTTCGCGGACAGAGCGTTCGACGGGGATCGCAGGTGGTCACGCGGCCGGTCCAGCTGGTGGGCAGGTATGGCGTGATCCAAACTCCGGACGGGGCGGCATTTGTGCGGCAGGGACAGCTGCAGGTGGGTTGGAGCGATGGGGGAGCGTCGGCGGACGAGGCTGAGCGGAAGATGTTGGCGTTTGTGGGCAGGAAGTTCCAGGGGATCCTCCAGCCGACCATCTACTTTGACAGTTTTGTTCCTCCCGCCGGCAGCCAGTTCGCCAAGCTCAGGGATTTTCAGCTGGCCCAGTTCGATTTCCGGGACGATTGGGTCACCATCGGTTACCAGCTGGCGCGGCCGGACGGCGAGACGTTGGGCGGGGCCCCGCGCCGCTGAGGGCGACCCGGAGGAGGAGGAGGGGCGCTGGTGTCCGCCCTCCAGCGTGTTCCCCCCGTACGGGCAGGAGTGCCCGTCATGCGGGCGATTCAATCGTCAATAAATCGCCAGCCAGCCGATTCCCATTCTGGGTGAATCCAGCATCGCCAGTCCGACTCGCGCGTCAACCCAGCCGAACGCGGATTCCGCATGATGTATTGAATGACCCGCCATAAGTGCTCTTCGTCACGGACGATGCGGTCGTAACACTCGTTTTCCCAAAGAGAGCCGCTCGTTCCCAAAGCGACATTCATGTGCCGAGCGGTAACGCCCTTTATCGTGCCGAGTACAGCTTCGAGCGCGTAACCATCGAACGGCCGGATCACTGCATGACAGTGATTGGGCATA
>CAYFZZ010000060.1:0-10030 GCA_964347545.1 uncultured Planctomycetaceae bacterium
ACGGTCCTGCCCCCGACCCGTACTATGGCGGCCAGCCATCGTGGAACGGCACCCCGCTCCCCTCGGCCAACTCGCAAATCACGCCCAGCCCCACCCTGGCGCCGGCGCCTTCGCCGCCACCCGCCGTGAACGGGACGCCACCTGCAGGTCCGGGCACGTGATCGGCAGGGCAGATGTCCCCGGTCGTCCGCTGGGCCGGAGAAGCAGCGTTGATTGCGGGACGCGGCTGAGCGGCGTCAGAAAAAAACCCGCGGGACGCCAGCGCCCCGCGGGTGGGATCACGCAGGAAAAGTCTTCCGACGGTCAAGCCGCTTCGGCCTGTTCGTCGTCCATCTCGTCGTCGATCTCGTGGAATCCCTCCAGGTCGTCGTCCATTTCGGCCTCGTCCTGGTCATCCTCCTCGTCCTCGGTATCGACGGCGTTCTCTTCCTCCTCGTAAATGAGGGCAAAGATGCCGTTGTAGGCCTCTTCCAGGTACTCGTGGACAGATTCGCTCTCCACGTTCTGCATCAGATCGGACAACGTTTCCAAGACACGGTCCACTTCCTCGCTCGAGATCTCTTCGTCCATCTCTTCGTATTCCGCGTCTTCGGCATCGTAATCGTTTAAATAATCGTCAGACATCATGATCTCCTTATTGGTTGATCTCCGCTGCCGGCCAGACCAGCTCGGATTCTCGGGAAAACTGTGTTTCGGCCGAGCTGTTCCCATGTCGTCGGCCACACGGATACCATAGGCTGGCGACAAATACCATATCGGCTGCCGGACCGGCAAGCTTTGGTGTTATGGCGCCCCCCGCGGGCCAGAGGACGGCTCGGGATGCAAGCACCGGGAAAGTGGTCGCCTTCTGCGGGCAGGTGGTGGTTTCCTGCGGGCAGGGGAGGGACGGGAGGACCTCCCCAGGCGTCCGGGCCAACCCCGCGTGGCTGCTGCTGTTTACCTCCCTGCGGTTGGCCGGTCCCCCCGCCGGGGCCGGCCTCGGGCAGGCGAGCCAGGAGCAACGGGGGGGCAGGCCGCGTGGGGGGTCAGGCCGAGCGGCGGGGTTGTTGGAGGTCCGAGCGGCGGGACGGGCCAGCTGGGGAGGGGGGCGGGTGCGGTCCCGCCGCGGCGGGCAAGGTGGCGGTGTCCCCAAAGTAATATTTACGAGCCTCGGGGTTGTTCAGCACTTCGCTGGGAGAACCGTGGCACAGCACCTGGCCGTTACGGATCACGTAACTGCGATCGGTAATTGCCAGCGTCTCCTGCTCGCGGTGATCGGTAATCAAGATAGAAATCCCTCCAGCCCGCAGCCCACGGATGATTTCCTGGATGCTGTTGATCGTCACCGGATCAATGCCGGTAAAGGGTTCGTCCAGGAGGATGATTCTGGGATTGGAGACCAGGCACCGCGCGATTTCCAGGCGGCGTTTTTCGCCACCAGAGATATATTGAGCCTTCGATTTGCGAATCTTGGTGATGTCAAACCGCTCCAACAGCTCGTCGGTCCGTCGGCGGCGGGTCTTGCGGTCCACCCCCAGCATTTCCAGCACGGCGGAAATGTTGTCTTCCACGGACAATTTGCGGAAGACGCTCTGTTCTTGAGCCAGATAGCCCATGCCGCCGTCACGTGCTCGACGGTACATCGGCCACGACGTGACATCCGTGTCGGCCAGGATCACGCGACCGGCGTCGGGTTCGATCATGCCGCAGGTCATGCGGAAGCTGGTGGTCTTGCCGGCGCCGTTGGGGCCCAGCAAGCCCACGATCTCGCCTTGGCGAACCGCAAAGTCGACCCCATCCACGACCCGCCGGCGGCCGTAGATTTTGACGAGGCCTTCAACTTCCAACAGTGGCATGTTCGTCCTCCTTGACTTATGCTTCTCCTGCGGTCAGCGAACAAACCGCACGTGTGTCAGCGGCCAGTAAATTGCCAGCGCCTTGCCGACCAGCAACCGTCGCTCGACAAAGTGCTGGGTCTCCAGCACGTCGCCGCTGGCGACATCCCGGATCCGAAATGACCACAGCCGGCTGTCCTTGCTTTGCGGGCTGTTGTCCCCCAGTGCCAGAAACTGGTCTGCCTGGGGATCGGCTGGAAACTGGGCCAGCGGAAAAACCGAGGAGGCCATACGGCCAAACGCCCGCGGCCACTGCTCGGGACTCGACAACAAGCCAATCCGACGCTGCTCGAACGACAGGTTCCAATCCTCCGCGGTGGGGGCCTCCTCGCGGCTGAGCGGACCGTCCAGATAGTCGGGCCCCGCCCGCTCGGTGTCGGCGGCAATGTAATAGATATCACGCCACACCTGGAGATGGCTGACCGTCAAACTGGCCCCCCGCGAGCCGATTCCGACCGGAGCCAGATCGCCCCGCTGCTGCTGCGGATCCCACTGGGGAACCCCGTTGTGCAACGGCCGGTAGACGGTCGGCCGGTCAAAGACCAGTTGAGCCTCGTCGATCCACACGACCAGCTGGTCGTCCACGTTGGCCAGGGCCAGCTGGTAGGTTCCGGGACGGGAAAGGGGGGTGGGGGCCTTCGGCAGGGCCGCCTCGACCGGCTGGTGGCGGTCACCAAACATCTTGCCGCTGCCGTCCACCGCCAGGGTAGCCACGCCGGTGGCCAGGTCGATCCGCAGCTGGAACAGGTGCCCCCCTTCGACCAGCTCTAAGATCGCTTCCCCACGCGTCTCCCGGACGTTCAGCTGGCAGCGGACCATCAAATCGCCCACCCAATGCATGCCGAAGGGTGACAGCTGGTCTGCGGACATCAGTCCGCCCAGAGACCAGGCCAGCTGTCCGTCTTCGTTTTTCCGGAACGGAAACCCGATGCTGGTGTTGTAGGCATAGCCGTCCGTGATCAGTTGCGGCCGCGGTTCCAAGCGGTCTTCGGCAGGAAACCAGTCGGGGTGGATCACCCGCTCCCAATCCTGGATCGAGGGGACAGTGTGCTGATACCGGATCCAGACTTCGTCTGCGGCCGATCCGTCGGTGGTGAAACTGCGGTCGTCTTGGCTGGCCTTCCAACTGCCCTCCCCCCCCGCGGCGGTAGGGGGCCAGGCCGACCACCGATTTGGCCAGCCCGCGGCGATCAAATCGGCCGCCTGATGGTTGTTGTCGTGCACCATTTGCATCATGGCGCGGATCTTGTGTGGCGGCTTGCGCTGGATCTGGTAGTCCAGCTCTAAACCCGGCTGGTCCCCGGCCCGCGGGTCGTAGGGGGCCGTAAGGATATCGCCTCGATGGATCTTTAAGGTTTCATTGGGTAAACCGACCAGCCGCTTGATGTAATTCCGCGAGCTCTGTCCCGGGTAACGAAACACGAACACATCCCACCGCTGAGGCGGTTTGAATTCATACGCAAATTTGTTGACCAGGATCCGATCCCCGCTCTGGGACGGCGCATCCGCGCCGCGGGCAAGCGCATTGGTGTTGAACGGCAGGTTGTATTCTTCCCGCCGCATCAGCTGACGACCCAGCTCGAGATTGGTGCAGGTCGTATAACGACAATTCGGACAGGTCCCCACCGCCACGTCGCGCGTCTTGAAGTCCGTGGCCGGATCGATCTCTTGACTGGCGCTGATCCGGTAAGCGTAGCCACACATGGGGCAGGTCACTTCCTGGTGCCGCCCCTGCAACGTGGCCGCCATGGAACCGGTCGGGATCACGAAAGCCTCCGCCTCGAACGTGCGAAACAGAAAGGCCAGGGCAAAGGCGATCACCACCGATTCGATCGTCTCGCGGACCCCCTTGGAGGTGAGAAAGGCCATGATGTCGCGGCGCACGACCGCGGCCACTCCCTGCGGGTCCGCCGCGCTCGATCGCGAGGAACCGCGCTGGCGGGGACCAGGGCTCTTATGGGACGCAGGGGCCATGAATCTTTTGCAAGGGACCGAACGGGAAAAGCAAAGCACACGAAACGTGGAATATAGCGGATCGAAGGACCGGGGTGAACTTGAAAAACAAGGTTCTTCCGGGAATTTCGTGGCCGGTTCGTCGCTCGGCAGGGGCCATCCCCTGCCCACAGCGGCGGCGGGCCGTCGCGCCTGAGCGAACCGCAGAATGTCGAATTACCAACCGCAGAATGTCGAAGGCGTGTTTTCTTAGGACGATCGGAACAGGGAGCGTGGTGGCCCCACCCGTGACCGTGACCCGCCGAAATGACTTCGGCATTCGGCATTCGGCATTCGATATTCTGCGGTTCCTTTCGTGGCGATCGGCAAACGCGGGGACAACGATGGCGTGGCAGGGCGCCACCCCATGAAATTCCCGGAAAAACCAAAAACAGGACGCATCCTTCGGTCCCCCAGGACAACCAATCAGCGGAACCAATCAGCGGCCCCGCCGCGCCGGTCCCACCAGGAAATCGCGATGCACCGGCGAGCCTCCCGAACCCTGGCGGCTATCCTGCGAGAGGGGGCTGTTGTCACCCAGGACGAAATACTGCTGGTCGCCCAGCAAGATCCCCTCCTCCTGGTCACCCCGGTCTCCCGCGACCTTGGTGTAATATACGTCCCGATAGACCTGCAGGTTCGCCAGCTGGACCTCCACCCCCGCCGCGCCCAGTGCCAGCGGCCAGACCGTCCAGGGGGCGGACGGGCCGGAAACTTCCCCGCCGCCGGCCGTCACCCCACCGACCGACTCCCCCCCCAAGGCGCTCTTGGCAAGCACGTGCCGAAAGATCCGCTGGCCCGCGATGGCCAGCTGGCAGGTGCCGTCGACCAGGGCCCACTCCAGTTGCTGGGGCTGGCGAAAAAACGGCCGGCCCCCCGGCCACTGGGCGACCAGCCTCCCGTCGACGTACAGCTGTCCCGATCCGGCCGCAGGCTGCAAGCGGACCAAAAACTGATGATCTGCCGTAACGCCGCGCAAGCACAACTCGCCGGGGCCCGACGTGACCAGCCGCGTCACCAACAACAGGTCGTTGACCGGATTCAGCGACCGGGACAGCGACTGGTTGTACCCATAGTCGTCGGTCACCAGCAGCGGTCGGGACAGCGGGGCGCGCGGGGCCGGCTGGGCGGGGTGCTGAAACCACAGCCAGTCCACGGCCAACGGCTGCTCGCGGTCCGCCGCGGAGACTCGCGGCAGGCAACGGAAGCCGTCCCCCTGCGACTGCCAACCGCCCCCGGCGACAGATTGCCACACCGGTGGCCGGTCTTTTGTGGGGCGATGGCGAAAACGGTTGTCGTGCACCAACTGGGCCAGTTGGCGGAACTGCCAGATCGACTTGGGCGACAGCCGCCCCTGAACCAAAACTTCGCCCCCCGCGATCTGTACCCGCTCGCCCGGCAGCCCCACAATCCGCTTGACACAATACCGGCTTGCCTGTTGGGGACAGCGAAACACGACCGCTTCCCACCGCCGCGGCGGTCGCCAGGCAAAGGCCAGCTTGTCGATCAATAACCGATCTCCCGGATACCGCGGCCAAGGGTCTAAATCCGCCATTGCCGCACGGCAGTGGGGACAGACCACCGCACGCTGGGCGGGCCATTGGTCTTCGGCGACGGCAAACGAGAAGCCACAGTCGTGGCAGTTCACCTGACGGTGGGGTCCCCGGAAGGTCTCGGCCATCGAGGGCCCCGCCACGCGGACCGGTACCAGCAGGCCTTCGACGAACCAGGTCCGCAGGACCAGGAGGGTGGCGGCCGCCAGCACGCCGATTTCGACCACCCGCCGCGCGGTGGCCATGATCCGGGAAACGGGTCGACCGGGACAAGACGGTCCCGCCTGGGAAGGGTCGCTTAGGCCGGCAAATGGTCCCAGGGCGGTCGCCACATCTGAGTCCGCGGGAAAAGGGTCTGGGCCGCCGTCGCGGCCAGGGTCGTGGAGGCAGATAGCCGGCCGCTGTTCAGTGCCGTGGCCGCCTCCAGGTAGCTCAACCACAACCCTGTCCAGGTCGCCGTATCGCACGCCACGTAACTGCGGCCCAGCTTGCCCTTGACTATTTTTGCCCCCTCGGCGCTCAGCGTCAAATGCCACTTGTGATCGTCAACCAACATCCCCAGCTCGACCGGCAGCTCGACGGCGGAGGCCTGCAAGCGTTCGATCCAGACGGGGGCCAGACGAGCGACCAGTTCTGCGGGCTGCAGAATCTTGACAAAGCTGGTGCCACCCCGCGGGGCCTGACAGACATAAGCCACACCCCCGGCCTCTTGAATGCATGCATGCAAAGGATGATCGGGCGGACCATGCAAACGCATCGTATGCTGATCTCGCTCAATGGCATCCATGCACGCGCGGGTCAGCAGCCCGATGCCCGCGTGCGGATGGCCGGGCTCGGTAAATAGTTCCAAGATGTGGTAATCCTTCACCACGGCATATCCCACAATCCGACTTCGCAGCTCGTCCAGCTCCAACCGATCGCGGCCTTCAATCGCCACGGAGATGTAGTCGAACGCACCCCGACCGATTAACCACCGCCAGTATTCCTCGCTGCGATCCAGCGCCCCATGACAGGCGCCCAAGTGCGCGCGGTAGATCCGCATCACGGCCGGCAATTCGACATGCCGCCAGTTGCGGACACTGAATCGCTTGGAACGGCGACAGACGGTGGCCAGCACCTCGGAACCGGACTGCTGGCGCTGCCAGGCAAGTTGAGCCAGGATGTCGCGAGGACTGGCCTCGGAAAACACCCGACCACTGGCGGGACTCCAGCCGGCCTCCAGGGCCGCCTCGCGATCAGCCGACTCCAACTCAGCCGTCACCGCTCCCCGCGCCAACAACCGCTGTTCGCTGAACCGCAACAGCCGCTGAGCGACCCCTTGGGAACCGAATTCGGGCAGGACGGCCAGATAACTGAGCCGCCCGCAGGGCCACTCGGCCGGACCGAACCGCATCGTCCGCCAGGTCTGCCGGAGATGCCCGGCGATCTGGTCGCGGTGCTTGGCAATCACACGATCCGCAGGTTTGTAAAACGGATCGTCCAGCTGAGCCTGGAACTCTTGGGGCGAGGGCTGATGCAATACAGCCGCCAACAACTCTTCAATCGCGGCGTGATCCCCCACCGTGGCCGAGACGGGCTGGGGCCGGCGAGCCACAAAAGCTCTGGGCAACGCCGGTGCCGCCGTGCGAGACGCAGTCCGCATGGCTAAGAATCCTTTCTGCAACGGGCCTCAACCAAGGCCCATTCGCAACCCCTGGAGTGCTCCCGTTTGGCAATCGTCCGTTTACGCCAGACTTTCCATGGCGGGAGTTGCTCATGCGTGCCCATCCAAATCCCGGGTGCGCCGCGGCTCGCACCGAGCCCATCCGTCGCGGCAACCAGCAATCCAAGGATGAACACATCTCCTTATGCGCTCTAAGTTACAGCCGCTGCGGCAACTTGTCCAGCAGGTAGTCCCGCAAATTCTGCTCCGGGAAAAAACAAAACGGATACTCCCGCGACGACAAGATCGCCTCGCTGCGGACCGCCGAGCGGGCCTGGTGCAAGTTGTCCTGCAAACCTCGTACCACATCGACAAGCCACCCGCGAAGGGCCTCGTTGCTGCGACGGATCTCCAAGTAACGGCGGCGTCCGTTTTCGGGAGTGGGCGGGGTTTTGATCCATCGTTCTTTATGGGCCACCCACCGGTGTCGCTCAGCCAGATCGCCGGTCGCCCCCAGGTCAAGAAATTTTTCGGGGTGAAATTCCACGCGGCGCAACCGCTGCCGCAGCTCGGATAACTGATCCACCGTCGTCCGCGCGTGGGGGATCGGCAGGCGCAAGGTCCCAGAGAGGGTCAGGAAATGGGGGGGGCGGACGCCGAAAAAACGAGCGATCAATAAGTCGGTCAGCTGGTCGTACTTCGCGCCCCCAATGCCGTGGATGAAGAGGTCGCAGAGCAGCAGTCGAGCGAAGAGGGTGGTGACCAGGGCGCGGGGCCGCAGCTTGATGCCTTGCCCAGCGACATCGGCCAGCTGCCCTGCCGCCGCCGCGGCCGGCTGATCGGCCGCCAGCGGCAGCCTGACGGTAACCTGGCTGCGATTGGAAAGCAGTAACGTCTCTCCCTGCGGCTGGACAAACAGTCGGCGACGCACAGGGTCTTTGGCCGTCCAGATCCAGAAAGGGGCCTCCAGCCAACGCTGGTCCATCGCCAGATCCGGCACCGGATGCGCCACACTCCGGATGCGATTCGCCCGCCGGTAGTCCGCCAGCGAGGCGTTGTAGATCTCGACCAGCCGCGGGAGATGAGCCAGCAGGTGACAGGTAAACCAGGAGAAGGTCGGCTGAGCACAGAGGTGGCTTTGCGGCAGCTCCAGCGAAGCACATCCCCACTCCGCTTCCAACTGATGGCGAGCTTGAGCCAGACACAACCCCCCGCGATCTGTGCCTCCGCGGCGGGCCACCACCCGAGGCCAGAAATCGAGCAACAAGGGGTGGGGGACCAACGGGGACAGTACCTCTGCGGCGCGGCCACCAAAGGCGTCAAAGGTCGCCCCATCCTCAATCGCCAACTCCTCGTAAGGCCGGGGCCACTTCGGTTGTCCGGCAGGGGGTGCGTCCCACGGGACCGCTCGTAAGACCGGTTCCGCCACCGTGCCCCCCGGGACACGGATCGCGCGGCTCGGGCAGGCATCCGAGTCGATGATCAGGTGGACGGCGACGCCGCCATGGGCGGCGGCCAGTCGGGCAGCGGCAAAATTCTTGCACCACACCCCCGGGTGAAACAGCTGAGGCTGATGTCCGCTGACGATCAGCGGCACGTCTGCGTCTGCCGTCGCGGCGGACCGCGGGGGCGTCTGATAGGACGAGGTGTAGGCCAACGCGGCCGCCAGGAGTTCCCGTCGAGCCTCCCCGGCCAGTTCCGCCAGGCTGCGGCCCTGGCAATCGTAGCGGGCCAAGGCCTGAGCCTCGGGGGAACTGCCGTCGTTCCGCCGCTGCAGATTCTCGTCCAAAACCGCGCCGATGGCGGCCGGGGGCGGATCACAGAAAACCGACCCGTCCTCCTGCGGGGCGCGCCAGCGGCGGTGCTGCGAGACTTCGTAGGTCACACTCATCCCGCCGTCTCTTCACACACCGCGCCGCAGACCCCCTGCCCCCCCCTGCCGGCCACCGCCAGCAGGCCCTGCTCCATCACCCGCTCGTAATACGCCAGCCGCTGGCGGCCGTCGTCCAAAGCCCCTCCGAACGACCGTTTTTCGTCCAGGTAGACCCGCGGGATCGCCAGTTCCCGGATCGACAAACCGGCATGCACGGCCCGGATCCACAGTTCCAGCGGCATCCCGTAACCCTCTTCGTCCGTCAGCAAGCAGGGCAGCGACTCGACCCGGTACGCCTTGAACCCACAAAAAGCGTCTGTCAGCTGCAGGCCCAACATGCGGTTCAGCCTGGCGGTGATCTGCATGTTGATCGCTCGACGCTCCTCCGGCGGAGGTCCATCGCCGGCAAAGGACTGCAGATAACGGCTGCCCGAAACGATGTCCGGCCCCCGCCCCGAACGCGGCCCGCGACAAGCGGCAATAAAGTCGGGGATCCGCTGGGGCTCGTGCTGGCCGTCGCAGTCAATCGTTACCAGGATCTCGTAGTCGTGATCCAGGGCATACTCGAAAGCGGTTCGCAAGGCGGCACCGTAACCGCGATTAGCCGGGTGCGTCACCAGGGCGATATCCTTCCGCCGCCCCAGCAGATCGGCCGTGCCGTCCCGGGAACCGTCGTCGACGACCAGCACCTGGTGGCTGTAGCGCAAGACCTGCCCCAGCACGGCCGAAACGTGTCGAGCTTCGTTGTAAACCGGCAGAGCCGTCAGCACGCGGTGAGACATCCCCCCCTCCTCGCTCGCCATCTATCCCCCCAAGACTCTCCATTGTAGACCATGGCCCAGGCCAGGATAACCTGCGGGTTAGCGGGCCCCTGGCAGGCGATCCACACCCCTCCTGCCCTCGCACGGGGTGCGCCGCCTCAGCCGGACCATGGGCCCGGCGGACCCCCCCGGACAGCTCCACCCACAGCCCCCCGCCAGGCAAACGCCCCTCCCGGTGGTAGGTCCCACCCGAAAAGGACAGGCATGATCTGCTCGCCCCCGCAGAACGGAATTATGCCTGTCCTTTTTCAGCGTAACCTTTTTCAGCGTGCCTG
>CAYFZZ010000061.1:0-2915 GCA_964347545.1 uncultured Planctomycetaceae bacterium
TTCTTGGGCTGATCCACGCTCATCTCGTCGAAGACGCCCTTAACCATGGCCGGCGTAAACTCCTTGGACGACAGGCCGTAGCGGCCACCAGTCACGCGCGGATGGTCGGCAAAGGGGGCGGTGCCAGTGGCGAAGCCTTCGCTGAGGGCGGTCACGATGTCCTGGTACAGGGGTTCGCCGATTGCTCCTGGCTCTTTGGTGCGGTCCAGAGCGGTGATCACCTTGACGCTGGGCGGCAAGGCGTCCAGGAAATGCGGGACTGAGAAGGGGCGGTACAGGCGTACCTTTAACACGCCCACCTTCTCACCCTGACCGACGAGGTAATCTACGGTCGCCTCGGCGGTCTCACAACCAGAGCCCATCAGAACGATCACGCGCTCGGCATCCGGCGCGCCGACATAGTCGAAGAGGCGATACTGGCGGCCTACCATTCCCGCGAACTTGTCCATAGTCTTCTGCACGATGTCTGGGGCTGCCGCGTAGTAGGGGTTTACCGTCTCCCGGGCCTGGAAAAAAACGTCCGGGTTTTGGGCTGTGCCTCGGAGGACGGGGCGATCTGGTGACATTCCACGTGCACGATGGGCTCGAACCAGATCGCCATCAATCATAGCCTGCATGTCGTCTTCCGTCAGCTTCTCGACCTTCATCACCTCGCTAGAGGTACGGAAGCCATCAAAGACATGCAAGAAAGGCACGCGTGCCTCCAAGGTACTGGCCTGGGCGATGAGGGCCAAGTCCATCACCTCTTGCACCGAGTTGGAGAAGAGCATACCCCAACCGGTGGCTCGGGCGGCCATCACATCGCCATGGTCGCAGAAAATGGATAGGGCGTGGGTGGCCACGGTGCGAGCAGAGATATGGAAGACGGTGCTGGTCAGCTCACCGGCAATCTTGAACATGTTGGGGATCATCAGCAACAGGCCCTGGCTGGCGGTGAAGGTGGTGGTTAGGGAGCCTGTCTGCAATGCCCCGTGCACGGCACCGGCCGCGCCACCCTCCGATTGCATCTCCACAACCAACGGGACCGTGCCCCAGATGTTCGTCTCGCCAGGGGCGCTCCACGCATCGGCGTGTTCGCCCATAGACGAGGAAGGGGTGATTGGATAGATAGCAATCACCTCGTTGGTTTTGTGGGCAACATAGGCGGCAGCTTCGTTGCCGTCTATAGTTACCTGACTACGTGTCATCTGACTACGTGTCATTATATTGCCTCCTTAACAGACAGATCTAATTGCACAAAACGAGTTCGTTTTTGGGAATCAGCAAAGGTGCATAATCTTCCCTGGGTCAGAAAACTGCGGGGGGTAAACCTGATCAGCCGCACGCACTCAGGGACATGCCATGCTTGACCCAAGTGAATATTATAGCCCCGGCGGGGCTTTTGTCCAAGTGAAGTTTGTCGCTATTGTCTCCGACTTTTGACACCTTTGGATTTTGACGATTAACCTCGCCATCATTACAATATTTCTGGTTCTAGCGGATTCTGTGGTTAGGTGAATATGAGGCAATATTGACCGAAAACTGTCAGGTGAACGGTCAATATGCCTCAACGGAATTATAGCAGAGAACGGGCGGAAGTAGCGAAGCCCAACAAGCGAGTTATCCTTCCCATCGGGATAGAAGCATACCAGGAACTGATTGGCGACAGTGCTCGGTTTCGGGCGTGGCTAGATGGCATGATCGAAACGTATCCAGAGTTGTTTCCAGTCGAGATTGGCGAGGGCTACGTGCTTCACGACACGTTGCCAGAGTCCAGCAAGCTGCCAGGTGTGCGCTTTCGGCGCATCGAACTGAAGGCGGTCAATGCTGCAGGGAAACGCGAGGTGCTGACGATTGCCTCCAGTGCTGTAATGCCTTACATGACCGGGTTGACGGACGAGGTCGAGAAAGCCTTGTTTCTGCGCCAATTTGGCGTCCCCTACTGGGGACTGACCTATGTGTTCGGACGGGATGACAGCTATTGGTACCGCATGACGACTGGCATCGGGCGGTTTGAGATCGTGAGTACCACCGTCAAGGCTCTGGATAAACTGCCTGAGCATCTGTTGGCCGATGAGAAACATGTCCATTTCAACGGCGAGAAAGGCTACATCGCCACGACGGTGGGCGATGACTGTGTACTGGGCGCCTCCTTGGCGCTGAACGCCGATGAGGTGGCTTTGACAGAGGCTTATGGTCGGTTTCGCGAAGAGGCGCACCACTTGGCACCCAATTATGCACCCAAGACCGTCAACACCGATGGCTGGAAAGCCACTCAAAACGCTTGGCGCGCGCTCTTTGCCACCATCGTGATCATCGAGTGCTTCTTGCACGCCTTCCTCAAGATCCGTGACCGCTGCAAGAAACGGCTCAAATCCTTGTTTCCGTCCATCAAGCAGCAAGTCTGGGATATCTACCATGCCGAGACGCCGGACGACTTTCGCCAGCAGGTTGCTGACTTCCTGGCTTGGTCCAGGCAGTCTCTCACAGGCACCGCCCTGGAAGCCATCGAAAAGCTGTGTGCCGAGACGGACGCCTTCCTCCTGGCCTTTGACTTCCCAGATGCCTATCGTACCAGCAACATGATCGATCGCCACATGGATCCTATGGCCCGTTGGCTATCCAGTGCTCGCTTCTTTCACGGCCACTGGACAGCTGCCGAGCTACAGACCCGCTCCTGGGCAATCCTGCACAACTTCTGGCCATACTGCCCACGAGCCGTTGTTCGTCAACACTTCATATCGCCAGCCCACAAGCTCAACGGCTTCGTCTACCATAATAACTGGCTTCATAACATGCTCATCTCTTCATCGTGTGCTGGCATGACGACCGTCCACAGAATCCAATAGAACCAGAAAAGTTCTATTAAGGAGAGCTGACCGTCTTCGGGGTTGAAGAATTTCAATTCTGGACACCCTGATCGAACAATTGACCAT